>DASYTZ010000055.1:0-17883 GCA_036001745.1 Pyrinomonadaceae bacterium | reverse complement strand
AGTGCCTTCAGCGGTAGGTTTCACTTTAGCAAGGAGCACGCGCGCGACGCGCTTCGGCATCAGCACCGGAGCAATCGTCGCCGCTGACTCGGCCAGCGCCACGATGTCGCCACCGCCGTGCCAATGTTCACGCACGACCTTATCATCCGTCCGATCAATCAAGCGCAAAACTGTGAGCGCGATAAGAAATAGATCGTCAATCTGTCCCAGAAACGGGATCATGTCCGGCAGAAAATCAAAAGGAATGATCGCGTAAATCACCGCCGCCGCAAAGAGCGCCCGCTCAGTGCGGGGCACGCGCTTATCAACCATCAGGCGCGCGCACAGTGCCACCATGTTCGGCAGGAACATGAGCAAGTTCTTCATGCGGCTTTTGAGTTTGAGTTTGGACATATCAGTAGTCAGTGGTCAGTGAACAATGGTCAGTTCCAAGTACGCCTTCCAAAAAGGTTTCGTTCGGTATTTCGGAGAGTCTAGCCGAGCAACGCGATACGGAGCAACCTTTGGGGCATGCCCATCTCATGATAAATTTGCGTCGCTTTCGCATAACAACTGACCACTGACCACCGACAACTGACCACTGCCGTGTCCATTCTCGATCAAATTCGCCAACGCGCTGCCGCCAATCCACAACACATCGTTTTGCCCGAAGGTGATGACCCGCGGACCGTGGTCGCGGCGAGCACCGCGGCGCGACAACGCCTGGCGCGAATCACAGTCCTTGGCCACGAAGATAAAGTTCGCGACGCCGCGCGACAGACCGGCGCAGATCTGGGCGGCGTAGAAGTAATCGATCACACACGCGCAAACGATTTCGAGAAAATGGTTTCGCTGCTTTATGAAGCCCGGCGCGCCAAAGGTTTGACGATCGATGAAGCGCGCAGCGCTCTGCGCGATCCGCTTTACTACGGCAACCTGATGGTGCGCGCCGGCCGCGCCGATGGTTCCGTTGCCGGCGCAACGAATACGACGTCGCACACGGTGCGCGTCGCGCTCCATTGCATCGGAGTTCGCTCCGGATTCAAGCTGGTCTCGAGCTTCTTCCTGATGGCTTTGCGCGATCCGAACCTGGGCTCGAACGGCGCGATGATTTATGCCGACTGTGGCGTCGTGATCGAACCGAGCGCTGCTGAACTTGCAGAAATCGCGATCGCTTCAGCGGATTCATGTCGCGCTTTGATCGGTGCTGAGCCGCGCGTGGCGATGCTTTCCTTCTCAACCAAAGGCAGCGCGCAACATCGCTTGATCGACAAAGTCGTCGAGGCGACACGCACCGTCCGCGCCCGCGCACCGCAAATTGAAATCGACGGTGAATTGCAGGCTGACGCCGCGCTCGTGCCGGCCATCGGCCAATCGAAAGCGCCGGGTTCCAGCGTCGCGGGTCGTGCGAATGTGCTTATCTTTCCCGATCTGCAAGCCGGCAACATCGCTTACAAATTGACAGAGCGACTGGCCGGCGCGACGGCCATCGGACCGATTTTGCAGGGGCTCGACAAACCGGCGAACGACCTTTCGCGCGGATGCAAGCCCGAAGATATCGTTGATGCCATCGCCATTACTGCCGTTCAGGCACAGGCGCGAAAAAACATTGGTTAGCACGCGTGGATATTACGCGCGCTGGGCAACGTAAAGGCGCGCTCGGGCGCATCAAACTGTCGTTCGGCCAACCATTTTTCTCGGAGTCAACCTTTGCGGTCCGTCGTTCTCATCTTCTTGCTGATCATCGCTGCCACGGCGGCGCATGCGCAGGTAACTCCAAAAGCTTCACCAACTCCGAAAAACGAAGAGCAGGAACGAGTCCGCGTTTTCACTGAAGAAGTCCGTTTGCCGGTCGCTGCCACCGATTCCGAGGGCCATTACGATGCAGCGCTTGAAGTGGAAGATGTGCTCGTGCTCGAAGATGGCGCGCCCCAGCAAATAAGAAGCATCCGACATCTGCCTTCGAATGTTTTGCTGCTGCTCGATACGGGCAATCAGCTCGGTCTCAAGGACACTAACCTGACGCGCGAGTTAGCGATGCGTGTCATCGCATCGCTGCACCCGGGTGACAACATCGCGGTGATGCAATTTGCGACGCGTCCTGAGCTTTTGCAAACCTGGACGACTGACAGGGGGGCGTTGGCAAAAGTGCTGAAGACGAAACTCATTTCTGGCAAGAGCAGCCGGCTTACCGATGCGATTGTCGCGGCGGCCGCTCAATTCAGGGAAACGCCCGCGGGCACGCGGCATATAGTCCTGATCACGGATGGCGTGGAGGCCCCGGGCAGCCGAACCACGATCGCCGAAGCGGTGAAGCAATTGAATTCCGTCCAGGTGACGGTGCATATCATCAGCTACACCGCGCTTGTCAGAACCGCGATTCAAACCAACAACAAAATAGTTCGTGGCGGTGACGGCGTGCAGCGGGACGGCAATCCGGCGAGCAACCCAGTCGCGAACGGCGATCCGACGTTGCCGCCGGGAAGCACGCGAACACCAGTCTTCAAAATCGGGTCGATCGATACCGATGTCGCGATGCGCAGAAAGCGCAAAGAATACGAGCGCGCGACGCACGACAGCGAAAAGCAACTCACCATCATCGCCGAGGACAGCGGCGGACGAATCGTCATTCCCGATTCGACCGACAATCTGCTAGCCCAGGCTGACACGATTGCCCGCGATATCGGCGCCCAGTACGTCGTCACCTATCGACCCACGCGGCCGTTGTCTGCCGCAAAGCCGGGGGAATACCGGCGCGTCGAAGTCGCCTCACGCCGAGTAGGCCTGTATCTCCGAAGCCGGCGCGGCTATGTCGTGCCTGCTCAATGAAGTTAGGAGTTTAAGCTTCCGCTATGTGCCCGTCAGAAAGCTTCAACTCTGAACTTCGTTAGCTGGCCGGCGCATTCAACTGCGACTCAACCGCAATACCAATCGGCTGCCAATCTGAGGCGCTGCGCTCGCGCATCAGCGAGCGACGACGTAATTCATCCCAATCTTCCTGCGGCACGCGATGAAAGGCTTCGACGACTTTGGGATCGAATTGCCGGTTGGCCCATTCATCAAGCTCGCGTGCGGCGGCTTCGTATGATTGCGCCTGCCGATAGACGCGGTTGCTGGTGATGGCGTCAAAAGCGTCCGCCACGGCGAAGATGCGGGCGCAGATGTCGACCTCTTCACCTTTCAATCCCAGCGGGTAACCTGAGCCGTCCCATTTTTCATGATGTTGCGCGACAACGCGCGCCGCGCCTTCGAGAAACTTGATCCCGCGTAAGATCTGCTGGCCGTGCAGAGGATGCTCGCGCATGCGCACCCATTCTTCATCGGTCAGCTTTGCGGGCTTTCGGAGGATTGCGTCAGGCACGCCAATTTTTCCTATGTCGTGCAGCAGCGATCCAAATTCCAGAGCTTTCATTTCGGCAGCGTTCAATCCGTATTCGCGGCCCAGACGCAAACTGAAAGTGACGACGCGCTCTGAGTGTCCGTGCGTTTCTGCATCGCGCGCTTCCAGCGCGGCGGTCAACGCCTGTAGAGTCGAACGATACGCGTTCTCTAACGAAGCCAGCGCTTGGTCCAATTCAGCCGTGCGCTGATCAACTAACTCTTCAAGATGGTTTTCGTAACGCTGTTTTGCGACGATCAATTCGTGATGCTCTTGGGCGCGTTCAATCGCCGCTTCGACCTGCCGCAGATCGAATGGCTTCATCAGGTAGTCAAACGCGCCCAGTCGGAGCGCATTGATGGCGCTCTCAATCGTCTGCATTCCGCTGATCATCACGATGACAGTGTCCGGCGAAATGTCCTTGATGTGGGGAATCATTTCCAGACCGCTCATGCCGGCCATCGTGATGTCGCTAATCACCAGATCGTACTGGCTATCGCGCAGCAGGATGAGGGCTTCTTCGGCGGACGATGCCTCGGCGCAGTCGTAGGACGCACTGAGCAGGTCGTGCAGAACGCCGCGCACTGCGGCTTCGTCGTCGACAATTAGGAGACGAGGATTCGCTTGTTTGGACATAGATTCGATCCAGGGGACGAGCGCGGCAAGCGGGGGTAAAAAAGCGACACGAAATGCCGGCTCCGCGTGGGGGGTTCCTTCGAAAAAACAGAAGTGCACGCCAGCATTATGCTGGCCAGGGAATTGTACAACATGACCGAGGCAATGGCCAACAGGTTTTTGCAACAGGCTCAAGGCCCTATTTTTGTGGGGATTCCAAGCAGTTCTCAGGGAAATTCTAGTTTGAACGGCCTTGAAGTTGACGTTCATATCGCGTCTCTCTAATATGGCCTGACGCTGTCGCTAGAGCGATCCCGCAGAGCCGGAGTGGCGAAATTGGTATACGCACCAGACTCAAAATCTGGCGAGGTTCACTCCTCATGAGAGTTCGAGTCTCTCCTCCGGCACCAAACACTGAATCAGAATCTGAGTTGCTGAAACCGCCTCTTAAATGGGCGGGCGGGAAGCGTTGGCTGTTGCCGAATGTCGCACCGACCTGGCGAACGCATGCGCAGCGCAGGTATGTAGAGCCGTTTTGCGGAGGATTGGCAATGGCGTTGGGCCTGCAGCCAAAACGCGCGCTACTTAACGATCTCAATCCACATCTGATCAATTTCTATCAACAACTTCGCCGCGGACTGAATGTAAGAATCGATGCGCGATATGACGAAGAACTGTTCTACGCGCATCGAGCGAAATTTAATCGGCTGATCCTGACTGGGCATGCGAGGACGCCGCAAGCGGCACAATTGTTCTATTACTTGAATCGCACTTGCTACAACGGTCTCTGTCGCTTCAATCGCAACGGCGAGTTCAATGTGCCTTTCGGAAAGTACGGCACCGTGAACTACGCGAAGAGTTTTCTGGCCTACCGACAACCATTTCGCGACTGGCGGTTCACCAACGTTGATTTGGAAGAGCTCGAGATGGACCGCGGCGATTTCATTTATGCCGACCCACCTTACGACGTTGAATTCACGAGTTACAGCGCGGGAGGTTTTTCCTGGGACGATCAAGTGAGGACCGGGGAGTGGCTTGCCAAACATCGCGGCCCGGTGCTGCTTTCAAATCAAGCCACGCCAAGAATCGTTCGGTTGTATCGACAGTTAGGTTTTCGTCTACAGTTTTTCGACGCGCCGCGGCGAATTAGCTCAAACGGAAATCGGACCGCTGCCCGCGAAGTGCTCGCCAGTCGTAATCTCTAATCGCAAAAACAAAAGGGCTGAACGATGACTCGTTCAGCCCAAGATCGTTTGAGATCAATTTCCAGACTTACTTAACGCGTGAATCAACGGGATCTGCCGGACTGCTCGGCGGTGCGTCAGGGTCCCCTACCGCCTGACCAGCGGGCGAGACGCCGTGCGTCTTAATCTCGTGTGCCAAAGACCCCGGACGAGACGGTGGTGGATGCTTGCCGGCGCGCGAATGACCCAAGAACGCGACCGCGACTCCGATGACAACGCCAATCACCGCTAACACTATTGTGTACATCATGCGACTTGGTGAATTCACGAGGTACATGTAAGTCGCCACGCCGGCTACTAATCCGTCCAGCCCGCCCAAGAGAACAGCCAATGGCGCTGGCGAACCGGTTACGCTTGCAGCCATGACGCTTCGATATCGCCCATAGCCGAAGTAGATGTTGAACCCGATTACCAGCCAGATTATTAACCGATACCAATTCTCAGCCGGCAGCGAGAACATCAACAACAAACAGGTGGCGATTCCCAAGATCGGCACTAGCGGCACGAGTGGCGCGCGGAATGGCCGCTTGGCGTCCGGATTGGTCCTGCGCATTACCAGGACTGCGCCGCAGACAATCACGAAGGCGAACAGAGTGCCGATGCTGGTCATCTCTGCCAGAATGCCGAGCGGCAGGAACCCGGCCATCGATGCGACGAACAAGCCGGTGAGAATTGTCGACTTCCAGGGCGTGCGCCACTTTGGATGAACTGCGCCAAAGAAGCTGTTGGGCACCAAGCCGTCACGTCCCAGCGCCAGCATCACGCGCGGTTGGCTCAACATCATCACTAGCAACACGGAAGTGATTCCTGTCATTGCGCCGAAAGCCACCAGGTATTGCATCCAAACAATTCCGGCATGCTTAAACGCTTCCACTACTGGCGCGTCAATGTTGATTTGTTTGGTTGGAACCATTCCGGTGAGCACCGCCGAAACAGCGATGTAAAGAATCGTGCAAATGATCAGTGAGGCGATGATGCCTTTGGGAACATCTTTGGCCGGTTCGCGCGCTTCTTCAGAGTGGACTGAGACTGAATCAAAACCGATGTACGCGAAGAAAATGATGGCGGCGCCGGCCATCATGCCTACCGGCACGCCGCTCTGAGAAACGCCTCCTAGCAGTGTCTTGCCGAAAAAGCTGACTCCGGTATAACCATAAGGCGCAAAGGGATGCCAATTCGTCGTCCCGTACACCGTGAGAATCAGATAGCCGCCAATTCCGATCACCATGAGTACAATTACTAGTTTTATAGCGACCATGACGGCGTTGAACGTGGCGCTTTCTTTAATACCCTTAACCAGAATTATGGTTAAGATGAACGTGATCAGAATTGCCGGAAGGTCGAAATATGATCCGGTTGAAACAATTCCTGGTGTCGGACATCCGGCGGCGACGTCCACATTGGGGCAGTAATTAATCGGCGCCGTGTGTAAGGCTTGCGGTATCTTTGCCGGAATCCAGGCCAGCCCTTCGTGAAAGATTGGAATGAACTCTTGAAAGTGCGCCGACCATCCGTGTGCTACGGTGGCTGATCCAACCGCGTATTCCAGAATCAAGTCCCACCCGATAATCCACGCGAACAACTCGCCAAGGGTGGCGTACGCATAGGTGTACGCTGACCCCGCGACGGGAACCATCGACGCAAATTCTGCGTAGCAAAGTGCCGCGAACACGCAGGCCAAACCGGCGAGCACAAACGACAGCATCAGTGCCGGGCCGGTGCGATCGTGCGCAGCGACGCCGGTCAGAATGAAAATGCCGGTGCCGATAATTGCTCCGACGCCAAGCGCTGTCAGTTGCACGGGGCCGAGAATGCGACGCAAGCGGTGATCGCCCGCCTCTTCCGCGAGTAATAGGCTGAGTGGTTTGGTTCTGAACAGTTGATTAGCCATCAATTAGCCTCCACGCACTAGTGGCACAGACTTGGTCTGTGTCGGAACTGATTTACAGAATCACGTCGCACAGACTAGTGCTGTGCAATTCAGTATTCACCTGTGGCTTTCGCCGCTGCTTCAGAAATCGATCCTTCTTCGGGCATTGCTGTCCCGACTCTCTTCCAAATCAAATAAGCGGGAATTCCGGTCAGCACAATGATCAGGCCCGGCCACGTCGTCGCGGTCTGATAAGTGAAGAGCACAATCAGAATTACAGCGGCGCCAATAATGTAAAGAGCCGGCACGACGGGATAGCCAAAAGCTTTGTAGGGCCTTTCTGCATCAGGCCGCGTCTGGCGCAGCCGAAAGATTCCCGCGATCGTCAGGATATAGAAAATCAGCGCGGCTGAAATCACGTAATCAAGAAGGTTGCCGTACAGGTTTCCATACGTAACGACCCCGGCGGCGTCAGTCTTAACCGTGCGTGGCAGCACGAGCAGCGCCGCCCAGATTCCCTGAATCAACAGGCCCCAGCCGGGCACATGCTTGTGATTCAACACACCTGACTTTCTGAAGAACAGACCATCACGAGCCATCGCGTAATACGCGCGCGCACCCGCGAGAATCAATCCGTTGTTACATCCGAACGTCGAGATCAGGAACGCGACGGCCATGATCACCGCCCCGCGCCCGGGAAAGATCACGTTGGCGGTATCCGAAGCGACGCGCGTCGCGCCCTGAATCTTGTCGAATGGTAGCGTCACCAGGTATGCAACATTCGCCAAAAGGTACAGCGTTATGACGATGCCGGTGCCGAACGCGAGCGCGAGCGGAATGTTACGCTTTGGATCTTTTACTTCGCCGGCGGTGAATGTGATGTTGTTCCACGCGTCGGCCGAGAAGAGCGATCCGGTTTGCGCAACGCAGATTCCGACGAACAATCCGAACGCCGTCGCTGCGGTCAATCCGCCGAAGCCATCCAAAGCACCGCGCACCTGCCAAAGATTTCCAAAGTTTGCTCGCACCACATCGCTCTGCCAGCCGATCAAGACTCCGAGCACGATCAAGCCGAACAGCGCGGCCAACTTCGCGGTCGTAAAAGAATTCTGGACCAACTTCCCGAGCTTCAACCCGCGCGTGTTCATGAAGGTCAACAGAACGATCATGAGAATCGCGATTACCTGAGCCGTCGATAGTGAGATCGCATAGCTGCCGAAGAGGTGCTTCGGCGCGATTAGATATCGTTCTTCACCGACGGATGGAATCAGAATGCCGAGGTAGCGCGCGAAGCCCACGGCGACCGCCGCGATAGTTCCGGTTTGAATGACGAGAAACAGCGTCCAGCCGTAAAGGAAACCCCACATCGGCGAGAATGCTTCTCGAAGGTAAACGTACTGGCCGCCGGCCTTCGGCATCATGGCGGCTAGTTCGCCGTAGCTGAGCGCTCCGATCATGGTGAGCGCACCCGTAACCAGCCAGACGACTAACAGCCAGCCTGGCGCTCCGACCTGTTTCGAAATGGCGCCCGATACAATAAAAATGCCGGATCCAATCATGGATCCGGCGACAATCATCGTCGAATCAAGCAATCCGAGACCGCGAATAAATCCAGTTGATTTGTGTTCGGCTACTGCGCCAGCATCGGCCATGCGCTCCTCCAGCGGCAAAGCTGAATTGCGTAAATCCGGTGTTTCTGACTGCTTCGGGGAGATTGTTCGCGAAACGCGCGCCAATTATACCGATTTCGCCCCGTCTGTCGAGGATTTTAGCTAGCAGCCACGCAAAATCGTGGCGGCGGTTCGTCGTGGGTGCTGTGGTGCGCCACAAAAAACCGCCGTGGCCACGCCGGTAGGTTATACTGAGCGAAAGAGAGTTAATTACCCCTGATATGAAGTCCCCCCGGAAGGCCGCACTGCTCGTCGTCGCCGCGTTCACGACTATTGCCTGTCAGCGTGGGCAATCACCCCAGAGTTCTGCGATTAGTACCGCAGCCGCGCAAACTCAAACCGTGCCCACATCCGACAACAAGTCGGACCCGCGGAACGCTGAGCCGACAATGTTGCCGGGGCCAAACGCCATTCCCAAGGACACACGCATCGTGGTCAACATTCCTGCCTTTCGCATGGATCTGTTTCAAGACGGAGCGCTGGTCAAGTCTTACAAAATTGGGATCGGCTATCCGGAATTCCCTTTGCCGAGAGGTTTTCGGAAAGCGGAGATGATTATTTTCAATCCGACCTGGACCCAGCCGAACGAATCGTGGGCGTCGAATCCAGGCGAAGTTGTCCCGGCGGGCGCGAAGGGGAATCCGCTTGGGCCAATCAAGATACCGATCGGCGGTGCCAATTTGATTCACGGCGGAAAGCCGCTCGCAAAGATTGGCACGTTCGCATCGCATGGCTGCGTCGGGCTGACAAACGATCAGGTCAAAGATTTCGCAAAAGTGCTGGCAGACGCTACGCGCACCGAATTATCCGCCGGCACGATCGCGTCGTATTTGAAACACCCGGCGCGCACCCAGGTGATGAAGCTAACTCAATTGGTCCCGGTTGAGTTGCGTTACGAAACGATCGTCGCCGAAGACGGGAATCTGCACATTTATCGCGACGTCTATGGACAGAACACGAACACCGAAGAGAACCTGCGCGCGGTGCTCGAAGCGAATGGAATCACTTTCGAAAAGCTGTCTGACGAGGAAAAATCACAGGTGTGGGAAACGTTGAATGTAGTTTCCCGTCATCCGAAGAAACTGCTGACGCCCACGCCAACTCCGGTCGCGAATCAGACCAAGGAAGAGAAACTTGCCGCGGCAGCGGCGCGGAAAGCTGAAGCGGAGCGCCAGAGAAAGTTGCGCCGCCAGAGGGAATTCGTAATCGACATCGCCACGTTGACGGGCAAGGGTTACCCGGCGGCGGTGAATCTGAATACGGGCGCTGAGTACATTGCCAAAAACGCCGAAGCCTCTACTGTGACTAAACCGAAGCGGCCTCGCAGGAATCCAACACCGGCGCCTCAATCAATTCCCGAGGCGGTCCCGTCTCCCCGAAATACTGCTTCCCCGCAGTAATCGTTTCGAAGTATTCGGAAATCCGATCGAGAATCTCTGCGACTGAGTGCGAATGATAGAGCGCCGTGCGGAACAGCGCGCCGCCTTGCAAACCGCGCGTAAACTGCCCCGCAAGTTGCTTCATTCTTCCAATCGCCGCCATCTGCGGCATGTCCTGTTGAAGCATTTCAAAGTACTCGAGCAGTAACGCCCGCTTGTCCTCGAGCGTCGGCTGAAACGGCTCTCGCGCCTGCATCGCGTCTTCGATCTGCCGAAAAATCCAGGGATTCGCCATCGCCCCGCGGCCGATTAGCACGCCATCACAGCCGGTTTCGCGAAATCGGTCGAACGCTTGCTGAATCGTAGCGACGTCGCCGCTGCCCGAGACCGGGACGCTCACGGCCTGTTTGATTTCGCGTACTAAATCCCAATTGGCCAGCCCGCGATAACCTTGTTCTTTCGTGCGACCGTGCAGCGCGATGTGTTCCGCGCCGCAAGCTTCAGCCAATTTAGCCGTCTCGATCGCGTTGATCATGTGATCGTAGTAGCCCGCGCGGATCTTCACGGTCATCGGAATAGAAATAGCTTTTTTGATCTCGTTCAGGATCGTTTCCAGACGCTCATGATCTTTCAAAAGACCAGACCCACCACCGTGCTTCACAACTTTCGGCGCCGGACAGCCGCAGTTCACGTCGAGAATGTCCGCACCGACTTCTTCAGCCATCTCCGCGGCCATGCGCATGCGCTCCGGCTGCCCGCCAAAGATTTGTACGGCGAACGGCCGCTCGTTTTCATAAAAGCGCATCTGCCGTTTGGATTTCGGATTGTTGCGCGTCAGGCCTTCGACCGAAATGAATTCTGAGACAGTCAGACCGATACCGCCGCGCTGCTTCAGCAGACGTCGAAACGAAATGTCCGTGACCCCGGCCATGGGCGAAAGCACCAGCGGCGGATTGATTTCGATGTCGCGAATCTTGAAGGGCTTGATCTGCGTCATAAAAAAGCCACACGAGATTTTACCTCATGTGGACCAAAGCCGACATTTCACGCGATTTTCGGTAAGTTGACTTAGCCGCGACGATTCCGCCCTACGATCTCGATCAGTTCCTTCGACTGCTGCCGCGAAACATTGCTCGTGGAGGGAACATTTAGGACGCGCGCGACAACCTCTTCATCGGCTTTGCGGATGGCAATCTCGTCCCCGGCTTTGACTTCGTGTGCGGGTTTTGCCGATCGTCCGTTGAGGAAAACAATGCCCGCGTCACAAAGCTTCTGAGCTAACGTGCGGCGCGGGCAAAGCCGGCTGAGTTTGAGAAATAAGTCCAGACGCATAAAAGCAAGGCTGAAGGATGAGGGATGAAGGATGAATAAGTTCTTTCATCCTTCCGCCTTCATCCTTCATCCTTGCCGTTCACGGTTTCGCGTCCTTATTCTTTTTGTCCTTCTTCGATTCCTTCTTTGTGGCGGCGGCTGGCGGAACTATCTTCAGCAAAGGCTCGACTGCCGCGCGATAACTCTCGGCGATGCTCACATATGCGTCGTTACGCAGTTGTTGCAGGTAGTCTTCGCGTTCTTTCGACAGACGCTCCATCGTGATCGTTTCGCGCACCTTCATCTCGTTGAAAGTTGGCGTTGTCGATCCGGCGGTCCGCGCGTCTACGCGCAGAATCTGATAACCCTCGTCGGTCTTCAAAGGCTCGCTAACGCCGCCCACCTGAACGTTCTTAATCGCGGCCGCGATGTCCGGCCGCAGGTTCGCCACCTCGAACAGTCCGACCTTGCCTTTGTTCTGCTGGCTGCGTTCCGAATAAGCGGATGCCAAGGTTCCGAAATCCGCGCCGCCGCGAATCTGCTTGACGAGTTCCGTGGCGCGCGCTTTCACTTCGCTTTCGGATTTGCCGGCCAGGGTCAAGTATATTTCCGACAGCTCGACAGTCTCCGGCTTCAGAAACTTGTCGCGATGCGTATCGAAGTATTTGCGCAACTCATCAATACTCAGGCCATAAAACAGCTTTGTATCGACTTCGCTTTCCAGGACGGCCTGCTTCATCATCTCGGCCCGCATCGTCGCGCGCGTCGCCACCGGATCGACGCCTGCTTTGCGCATCTCGTCTTCCAGCTTCTCGATTGACGGGATCTTGTTCTCCTGGGCGACTTCGAGCATACGCTTGTTTACCTGCGCCTCGACGCGCTCGCTCAGATCGAGTTCCTTGCCCTTTTGCAGCAGCAACTCTTCATTGATCAGCGTCGCAATCAGCTCGGCCTTGTGCTTTTCGACTTCAGCCTGTGCCTGCTGTTCCGGCATGCCGCTCTGCTTCAAAGTTTCCACGCGTTCTTTCATTTCGCGCTTCAACTGCGAAAGCGTGACCACGCCGTCGTTGACCTGCGCGATGACTTCATCAACCACAACGGGTTCGCCTTCCTGAGCACGAGCGATCGAGGCCGAGACCAGAAATGCTCCTATCAAAAACAGAGCTGTGATACTAAATTTGAATTTCATAATTTCAATTGTCCTTAATGCCGGGCAGAAGATTCTAACCGTCGCTCCTGATTTGCAGCAACACGCGCCGCGCGACGGCCAGCACCTCGTCCCGTTCTTCATCACTCAATTCCAGCCGTAAAACGCCGCTGGGCGTGAAGCTTGCGCCGTCCCGGGCGCTAACCAATTCCATCAGTTTTTCGGGCGCGACACGGGCTTTTTCACTCAGTTTTACTGCAATTCCACCCGGCGCGCGGTCAACCGAAATGACGCCGACTTCTTCAGCAGTTTGTCTCAGGCGCGCGTACGCAAAAAGGTCGTCAACAGATTCGGGAATGCGCCCGTAACGATCCTCGGTCTCGGCGCGAATCCCGGCGAGCGCTTCTTCGTCGCGTGCCGATGAAACCCGTTTGTAGGTGCGCAGCCGCTGGCCCATATCGCTGATGTAAGTTTCGGGAATGGCGACATCGACGCCCAGATTGATCGAAACCGTCGGTTCGTCTTCGACCTGCTCGCCTCGTAATTCGGCAACGGTGCGCTCAAGCATCTGGGTGTAAAGATCGAAGCCCAGCGCGTCCATGTGCCCGGACTGCTCGCCGCCCAGCAGATTGCCCGCGCCCCTTAGTTCCAAATCGAGCGCCGCGATTCTGAAGCCTGCGCCCAACTCTGAGAACTCGCGAATTGCCGCCAGGCGTCTGCGCGCAATTGGCGAAAGCTCCTGCTCAGCGGGAATCAGCAGATACGCGTAAGCGCGGCGATTCGAGCGCCCGACGCGCCCGCGCAACTGATAAAGCTGAGAAAGACCGTAAGTATCGGCGCGATTTATGATGATGGTGTTCGCGCGCGGGATGTCTATTCCATTCTCAATAATCGTGGTTGCGACCAGCACATCGTATTTGTAATCAATGAAATCGAGCATTACGCGCTCCATCTCTTTTTCATTCATTTTGCCGTGGCCGACCGCAATCCGGGCCTGCGGCACTAGCCGCTTCACCAGCGCCGCAATCGTGTCGATCGACTCGACACGATTGTGAATGAAAAAGACCTGGCCACGGCGCGACAGCTCGAGTTCGATTGCCGACTTGATCACCGAATCAGACGACTGTGCGACCTGAGTTTGAATTGCGAGTCGATCGCTCGGTGGAGTTTCGATCAGCGACATGTCGCGCAACCCGCTCAGCGACATGTTCAGCGTGCGCGGAATCGGCGTGGCCGAGAGCGTCAATACGTCGACGCGTTTCTTCAATTGCTTCAAGCGCTCTTTGTGCGCGACACCGAAGCGTTGTTCTTCATCGACGACTACCAGTCCGAGATCCTTGAAGCCGACATCTTTCGAAAGCATTCGATGGGTACCGATCACGACATCAACCGCGCCGGCTTCGACTTGCTTCACAACTTCCTTTTGTTCTTTTGAAGAACGAAAGCGCGAGAGCAATTCGATCTTCACCGGAAACGGCGCGAAGCGTTGGCGAAACGTTTCGAAGTGCTGATAAGCGAGCACGGTCGTTGGCGTCAGAACGGCAGCTTGCTTTCCGTCCATCACCGCTTTGAACGCCGCGCGCATCGCGACTTCAGTCTTGCCGTAACCAACGTCGCCGCACAGCAGACGGTCCATCGGCGTCGGCGTTTCCATGTCCTGCTTGACGTCTTCAATCGACGTTTCCTGATCCGGTGTGAGGGTGTATTCGAACCCTTCTTCAAACTCGCGCTGCCACGGCGCATCGGGTGGAAAAGCATGACCCGGCACCAGCTTGCGTTCCGCGTACAGCCGAAGCAACTCGTCAGCCATGTCGCGCATGGCGCGCTTCGCCTTCGCTTTTGTCTTTTGCCAGCCGATGCCGCCGAGTTTGTCCAACGTCGGCTGATGACCCTCCGCGCTGGAGTAACGCTGCACCAGATCGAGCCGCTCAACCGGAACGTAAAGCTTCGCGTCATCCGCGTAGTAGAGCAGCATGAACTCGCCGCGCGGCTGTTCGATAAACTTAAGTTTGTCGGACGTGGGTGTCGGTCCAAGGTTCAAACTCACCAGTCCGCCGAAGCGCGCGATGCCGTGATCGATGTGAACGACAAAGTCGTCCACTTTTAGATCGCGAAAGTCGGACAGGAACGCTGCCGCCCGTGCGCGTCGCTTCTTCTCGCGTTTGATTGCCGTCGCGCGGCGCTCGAGCGCGGGCTCGGCAGCTTCATCGAACAGATCACCTTCGACCTGGACAACCAGGCGCGCTGATGGCAGTTCGAATCCGCCGGAGAGTTTCCCAAACGTGACAATCGCATCGACCGCGGCCGGAGATTCCGCACTGTCTTCGAATGACGTAAGCCGCGCGTTGACTTCGTACTCGCGCAAAATCTCCGTGACGCGTTCCGCGACGCCGCTGCTCGGCATCACGAATAAAGTTGTGGCGCCCTGGTTTGTACGCCGCCCGATTACATCGCGCGCCAAGTCCGGCAGGCGCCCGTGATAGCGCATCACAGACTGCGCCTTCCATTCGATCTCTTGTGGCGCAAGTTGCCAACTTGCGTTACTTGGAAACAAAAATAACGGCCGTTTCCGCGCGCGTTCCTTCCCAACCGATATCTTCTGTTGTTCAGCGTCAAGTGCGATCTCCTGGTCGAGCTTCACGACGGTCCGGCCGAGCGCGCGCATTTCGACGCGTTGTGCGGCATCGATCCTTTCGCGCAATTCTTCAGCGGTCAGATAAAGCTCTTCCGGGCGCAGACCAAGATCGTCCGCGGCTTCAGTTTCGGCGTAACGATCTGCCAACGTCTGAAAGGCGCCGGACAGGAAACTTTCGACGGCAACCGGCTCATCGATTACCAGCACCGCGTCTTTCAAGTAGTCGAATGCGCTTGAATTATTTTCGTGTCCGAGGGAAATGAGCCATTCCCAACCGGGAAAGCTTTCCCCTTCGTCGGCATAAACGGTGCGGTCGCGCAGGCTGCGGGTGAACCGCTCGTCGCGCCAGCGCATGCGCGCGTGCGACGCCCACTCGCGGAAATCTGAAGCGCGGACGATCAATTCGCGCATCGGCGCAATTTCGATCTGCGCCAATTGCGTCGTCGAAAGCTGCGTTTCCGGATCGAATTCGCGAATTGAATCAACCGTATCGCCGAAAAACTCAATGCGTGCGGGAGCGTCTCGACCGGGTGGCCACAGATCAAGAATGCCGCCGCGCATCGAGAACTCGCCGACAGCTCCCACTGGATCTTCCCGCACGTAACCGCTCGCGATTAGCTTATCGACCAGTTCTTCGGGTGCAGTGTCTTCGTCGCGTCGCAGGATCGCGCCGGCTTTCAAAATTTCGGTGGGCGGAATTGTTCGACGCGCCATTGCCCGTGACGTGAGCAGAACGAAATCAGGTTTGGTCCGCGCCAGACGCCAAAGCGCCAGGGCGCGCCGTTCAAGTGTCTCTGCGTGTGGCGAACCACCGGCATACGGATCGCTCTCGGATGCCGGCAAAACCGCGACGGTGTCTTCGCAACTCTCCGTGCCACGCAGCACGCAATACCAAAAACTGATATCGGGCTCCCAATTTTCCAGATCGCGTTGCGCGGGACCGACGAGCGCGAACTGCTTCCCGGTGTCACGTTGCAGCGCCGCAAGAACCAACGCCCGGGCGGGAGCAGCGACAAGTCCGCTGATCGAAATCACGCGCGCGCCGCGTCGGATTTGCTCGAGCACACTGCGGAACTCGGTGCCGTCGGTTATTGAACCCAGCGTCTCATTTAGGATTGACCTTTTTTCTGTCGAAATCGTCATTCCTTATTTAGTCCGCGCGGCGGACGAACGAAAATAGCCCAGCACTTCAGTGCTGGGGTAACGACGAAAGATGGAGCCAAGCCCGCGAAGCGGGCGACAGAAACGGTGGGCATAAAGGATCTCTGTCGTCCGCTCCGCGGACTTGGAATTCTTATTAATAATTTCCTTTCCAGCGATGAATCGCTGGGCTATTACTGATCGTTCGCTCCGCGGACGGTCGCTCGCGTGAGCCCTCCCTTACGGTCGGGCTACCGCCCCGATTTCATTCGCTCAATAATCTTGCTCGTGGAAGCGCCTTCGACAAACGGCAAACTCACGACGCGTCCACCTGCGGCTTCTACTTCTTCCCGGCCATGAATCTGATCGAGCGCGTAGTCGCCGCCCTTCACCAAAACGTCCGGCAGCAACTCTGCGATCAACGTCCGCGGCGAGATGTCATCGAAAATGGTTACATAATCGACTGATTCGAGCGCGGCGAGAATTTCGGCGCGATCATTCTCGTTCATCAGCGGCCGGCCTTCGCCTTTCAATTCGCGCACCGTTCGATCGCTGTTGACGGCGACCACCAGCGCGTCGCCAAGCTGTCTCGCCTGTTGCAAGTAGCGCACGTGCCCGACGTGCAGAAGGTCGAACACGCCATTGGTGAAGACGAGCTTCTTGCCCGCGTCGCGCAGACGTTTGCGCTCGATGAGTAGTTCATCGCGCGTCAGGATCTTTTTCCGCATCGGGGTCAAACTGAAATTGTACGAGCCACAATCCTAAACGGCAAAACCGTTTTGTCTATTAACGATTTACCATTTACTATTCACGAATTGCCATGACCGTGCCTTTTCTCGAAGAAAACGATCAGACAGTCGCGCGGCGCGAGCACCTCGAAGCTCTGCGCCAGCTCGTCGGCAACGTCTACCCGAATAAATTTGAGCGGAGTAACGTGACGGATACGACGTCTGGCGAAGATACGATCACGTCGATCATCGCCAGTTTCAAACGCCTCGCGCCGCCCTTGGCTGAAGGCGAAAAGCCGTCGGCCGACATTTTAGAAACAGCAAATGCCGAGCTGAACCAGATTCGTGTGCGCATCGCCGGGCGCATTGCCGCGCCGCCGCGCGTGATGGGCAAAGCCGCTTTCGCGCATCTGTCGGACGGCGTTTCGCGTTTACAAATCTACCTGAGGCGCCAGGACGTTGTCGGCGTGCGTAACGACAGTTCGACAAACTCAAGTTTGTCGGACACCGTTGATGGCTGGGAACTCTTCGGCCTGCTGGATCATGGCGACTTCATTGGCGTCGAAGGCTATCTGTTCGTTACCAAGACCGGCGAGCTTTCGGTGCATGTTGAGAAGCTGCAATTCCTTGCGAAGGCTTTGTTGCCGATGCCGGACAAGATGCACGGCATAAACGATCCTGAGATTCGCCAGCGCCAGCGCTATGCCGACTTGATTGCCGGCAGCCTAAAGCTGGAAGAGCGGGACCCAACCGAGCTGACACCGCGTGAGGTCTTTGAGCTGCGCT
>DASYTZ010000054.1:0-23928 GCA_036001745.1 Pyrinomonadaceae bacterium | reverse complement strand
GCGCAGCTCGTGCGAAACAGAAGGAAGGGAGTCGCACTTCTGACCGTTTAGCTTGTAGCCGACACACACTTTGATCTCTTCCAACGCATCAAGCACGTCCAGTTTCGTCAAAGCCACGGCGGTGAAGCCATTGATCTCAGCGGCATACCGAGTCGCGAATGCGTCGAACCAACCACAGCGGCGCGGGCGTCCGGTTGAGGCTCCGTATTCACGGCCGCGTTCGCGAATCAATTGCCCGAGTTCGGCTTCGCCTTCAAGCATCTCAGTCGGGAATGGTCCTTCTCCGACCCGCGTGGTGTACGTGCGCACGATGCCGAGCACGCCTGTGATGCGATGCGGCGCGAGACCCGTGCCGACGCACGCGCCGCCGACAGTCGTGCTCGAAGAAGTCACGAATGGATAAGTGCCATGATCGACGTCGAGCAAAGTCGCCTGCGCGCCTTCCAGCAGAATTGTGCGGCGTGCGGCTGCGGCCTGGTTCAGAAAATGACTCGTGTCAGCGATGAACGGCGCGAGACGTTCAACGAGGAAGGACGTCTCCGTGATGATAGCGTCGGCATCAAGCGGTTCGCCGCCGTACGCCTCAATGATGCGATTCGCGTCTTCGAGATTGCGCTCTATGCGCGAGCGCAAAACTTCCGGCACTAACGCATCGGCGACCCGAATCCCTCGGCGTCCTGCTTTGTCTTCATAGGCTGGACCAATGCCGCGCAGCGTTGTGCCGACGCGTTCATTGCCGAGACGTTCTTCGCTCGTGTGATCAAGCGCGCGGTGATACGGAAGGATCAGATGCGCGCGCGAGCTGACTTTCACGCGTTCCGGCGTGATGCTGATGCCCTGGCCGATCAATCGATCGGCTTCTTCAAAGAACGCCTTCGGATCGATGACCATGCCGTTGCCGAGCACACAGGTTTTGCCTTCGTGCACGATGCCTGACGGCAGCAGGTGCAGCACGAAAGACTTATCACCGATCTGGACTGAGTGGCCGGCGTTGTGACCGCCCTGGTAGCGCACGACGATGTCGAAGCGCTCGGCGAGCAGATCGACGATCTTGCCTTTGCCTTCATCACCCCACTGGGCGCCGATGACTGCGATAACCATAGGAGCAGAGATCAGATGTCAGAAGTCAGACGTCAGCAAAACACACAAACGGCGCGAACCGTTTTGCAGAAAACTAGTTCGCGCCGCGTCAAATAAATCTAGGCAGCGGTGGCGGTGCTGATGTGCTTGTCCAGCATGCGCGAGATGGCGCTTTCAGAGGTCGCGCCGACGACGCGCTCTTCTTCGCGGCCGTTCTTGAAAAGAATCAAGGTCGGAATGCCTTTGATGCCGTAGCGCTGCGACACCGAAGGGTTGTCGTCGACGTTCAGCTTCACGACACGCGCCGTGCTGGCGTATTTGTCGGCCACGGCCTCGACGGTCGGCGCGAGCATGCGGCAGGGCGCGCACCACGCGGCCCAAAAATCAACCAGCACCGGCCGATCGGATTTCAAAACGTCGTTTTCAAAACTGCTATCACTTACTTCTCTTACGTTTTCACTCATTACTTAAGCTCCTTGCGAACAATCTCAATTCAATAACCGATCGACGCTCGTGACCGCATCAATTGAGCATCGATTCGTAAAGCTGAATATATTTCTTGGCTGCGGCGGACCAGGAATTGTCTGCGACCATTCCGTTACGCTGAATCTTTGCCCACGCTTCCGGTTGGTTATAAAAGTAAAGCCCTTCGCGAATTTTTTCAAGGAAGCCCCGGGCCGTGTACGGTCCGAATTTGAAACCGTTTCCCGTTCCCGTGTTTACCTCGAAATTTTGCACCGTGTCATCCAGTCCGCCAGTGGCGCGGACGATCGGAACCGTGCCGTATCGCATACTGTACATTTGATTCAAACCGCAAGGCTCGTACAGCGAGGGCATGAGAAACATGTCGGCTCCCGCCTCGATTTGGTGCGCCAAAGGCTCACCCGCATAGCCTTTATAAACGCCCACGCGGTGCGGAGCGGCGTCGTGCCAGCTTTGCAGAAAATCTTCGTATTCGCGCGCGCCGGCGCCGAGCGCAATGAAGAATGCGCCTGTGTCCAGAATTCCGCCCGCGGCCTGCCTGATTAAGTCATACCCCTTTTGCGCAACGAGCCGCGAGATGATTGCAACGATTGGCCGCTGAGGCTCGGCCGGAAGACCGAATCGGCGCAGTAGATCGAGTTTGCAATCGCGTTTGCCTGAAGTGTCATCTGCCGAGAAGTTCTTCGCAATGTCCGGATCGTTCTCTGGATTCCAAACGTCGTAATCAACGCCGTTCGTGATCCCCTTCAGGCGATCGCTACGCGCGCGCATAAGCCAATCGAGCCCATAACCCTGTTCCGGTGTTTGAATTTCGCGCGCGTAAGTCGGGCTGACGGTTGACAGGGCGTCGGCCGCGACTATGCCGGCCTTCAAAGCCGACGCTGCGCCGTTCAGCATGAACGCGTCGCGGTACGCCGTGAAATCCAGCCACCAAAGATTGTCTGGATCGAAAGCGCCCTGGTAGGCCAGGTTGTGAATCGAGAAAAGAATCTTTGTGCCCGCGAAGTATTTCTCGTGCCTGCGGCGGGCGCGGAGTTCGACTGAAGCAAACCCGCACGGCCAGTCATTAAGGTGCACAACATCCGGCGCATCACCGATTCTTTGCAGCAGAGCGATTGCCGCACGACAAAAGAAAGCGAACCGTTCGAAATCATTCGGGTCACCGTAAATCGAGGGTCGCGAAAAATAATGTGGCGCTTCGATGAAGTACGTCGGCGCCCCCAGCGCATCACTGATGCGCACCGGAATGCGGGACTTTCGCCCGCGCCAGTTGACTTCGAGATCTTCGACGTACGTGCCGGTGATCAGATCTCGGTCAACCTGATCGTAAAGCGGGAGAATCAGCAGCGAGTCTACTGATTCAGCCTGCAACGCTTTGGTTAACGATCCGGAAACATCAGCGAGGCCGCCGGTTTTGGCGAAGGGAAGTGCTTCGGATGAAAGGATTGCAACACGCATGAACTGCAAGGATGAAATCAGAAGGATGAAGGATGAAAAGCTAGTCGATTGAAAAACTTCTTCATCCTTCCGCCTTCATCCGTCATCCTTGCCGTTACTGCTGCATCGAGGCCAGGAACTCCGCGTTGCTCTTTGTCTTCTCAAGCCGCTCGAGCACAACTTCCATCTGCTCAGTCGGTGAAAGCGGATTCAGCACGCGGCGCATCACCCAGATGCGGCTGAGGTCGTCTTTTGGAATCAGCAGCTCTTCCTTGCGTGTGCCGGAGCGCTGAAGATCGATGGCCGGGAACAGACGCTTGTCGCTCAAGCGGCGATCGAGATGGATTTCGCAGTTGCCGGTGCCTTTGAACTCTTCGAAGATGACGTCGTCCATGCGCGAGCCGGTGTCGATCAGCGCAGTGGCGATGATCGTGAGTGAACCGCCCTCTTCGATGTTACGCGCCGCGCCGAAAAATCGCTTCGGCCGTTGCAACGCGTTCGAATCAATACCGCCTGAAAGAATCTTCCCGCTGGGCGGCACGACCGCGTTGTGAGCGCGCGCCAGACGTGTGATTGAATCAAGCAGAATCACCACGTCGCGTTTGTGCTCGATCAGGCGTTTCGCTTTTTCGATCACCATGTCGGCGACCTGGACGTGTCGCGTCGGCGGTTCGTCGAACGTCGACGAAATGACTTCACCTTGAACCGAGCGCTGCATATCGGTAACTTCTTCCGGCCGCTCGTCAATCAGCAGAACGATCAAAGTTACTTCGGGATGATTCTGGGCAATTGAATTCGCGATTGTTTGCAGCAGCATGGTTTTGCCGGTGCGCGGCGGCGAGACGACGAGGGCGCGCTGGCCTTTGCCGATGGGTGTAACGAGATCGATGACGCGAGCGGAGAGATTGTCCGCGGCAACTTCCATCCGCAGCATCTCTGCCGGATAGAGCGGCGTCAGGTTGTCGAAGAAAACTTTTTCGCGCGCCTGGTCGGGCGACTCGAAGTTGATCGCCTCGACTTTGATTAGCGCAAAGTAGCGCTCGCCTTCTTTGGGCGGGCGAATCTGGCCGCTAATCGTGTCCCCAGTGCGCAGGTCGAACTTGCGAATCTGCGACGGCGAAACATAAATGTCGTCCGGCCCGGGCAGGTAGTTGTATTCCGGCGCGCGCAGAAAACCGAAGCCGTCGGGCAACGTTTCCAGCACGCCTTCCGAAAAGATCAAGCCGCTTTTTTCGGTCTGCGCGGCGAGGACTTTGAAGATCAGCTCCTGCTTGCGCATGCCCGTGGCGCCGGGAACGTCCATGCCTTTAGCCACGGCCGTGAGCTTTGAGATAGACATCTCTTTCAGCTCAGAGAGATTGAAGACATCCTCTCTGCCGTCTTTGCTCGGAACGTATTCGTCTGCCGTGTCCACCGTGGCGACACCACCGCCGTTGTCGCCGCCATTCGTCGTAGTTCTTCTTCTATTTGCCATATCAGTTTTTTCTTGGGCAGCCGCGGGGCTGCCGTACGGATTGAGGTTTCAGCATGCTGTCAATTGATTTGAGCGATGCCGGTCAAAAGGGAAAGTCGCGATCGGGGAAGCTCGTGTGGGGGCTTCCACCGCAAAACGGTTTATGCCAATTGCTGCCTCGGAATCCAGACGTTGTTAGCTAATCGTGATTTGGATGCCGCTGGCAGGATACGCGTGGTCTCAGATCAGACTTCAGAAAACGGTCGGAAAAATTACTCTCGTCTATGGGTCTGATTCAATTTGGAAACTCCATTCTAAACAAAAGCAGAAAAAGCGCAAGTCTGCAAGTGTTAAAAAACTATGGTGGCATCGGAACCGAGCATCATCCGTTTAAGGCGTCGGCAATCGCACGCCAGACTTCATTTCGTCCGTCGCCCGTCACGGCCGAGTATTGCAGAATATCTGGCGTGCTCATTTTTTGCTTGGCGCGGGCGATGTTCCGCTTCAATTCATTGTTAGACAGCTTATCGGATTTGGTAGCAACGATTACGTGCGGCCTGTGATGATGCGTCAGCCACTCGTGAAGTTGCAAATCTCTTGCGGCCGGCTCATGCCGCGCGTCAATCAGATGAACCGAAAGCGCGAGTTGCTTGCGTTTTTCGAGGTAATCACTCGCCGCGGCGCTCCACAGTGCTTTGACGTCTTTCGGCGCGCGCGCATAGCCGTAACCCGGTAGATCTACGAACCAAAATTTCTCGTTGATAAGAAAGAAATTTAGCGCCTGGGTCCGACCCGGCGTCGATGACGTGCGCGCCAAGCCCCGGACGCCGAGCAGGGAATTGATGAAACTGGATTTCCCAACGTTCGAGCGTCCGAGGAAGGCAATTTCCGGTCGTTTGTCACGCGGCCAATCCGTTTCTTTGAAGGCGCTCTTTACGAATTTCGCGCTGGTGATTCGCATTCAAAGAAGTCTGCGCGACCGCTCCGTCCGAATTCGCGTTACGCGCCGGCAGCTTGCGCACGCTCGGCACGCATGGCGGCGAATCTGGCCATGCGCTCGCGCATCGCGGGCAGCCGTTGTTCGATATTCGGAATACGTTTGACCAGCGCCTCGAGGTTCTTCAAAAAGTCGGGGTTGTCGAACATCGTGCGAATTTCCGCTAGCACCGGCTCGACCTTCATGTAAACGAAAATGTGCTCGCCGTTGGTTTGATTGAACAGATCCTCGTCAATGGCGCCGTTGTTAACGAGTGCGCACGCCATGTCCCAGTAGGTCATGACCATCCGGAGATGGCCGCTGTGCTCGCCCATCATGACTTCCATGACGTCTTGAATGCTGGTTGGATTGAAAGTGAAGAGCCAGTTGCGCGCGTCGCGCATAACCGGCTCGCGCCGGAGGTCGTACAGTTTCAGAATCAGATCTGCATCTTCATGTTTACCCATTTCTTTTTGCTCCCTGACAAAGATAATTTACCGAAAACAGACCACTCCATTGGGGGTCTGCAACTAAAAACTAAAAGCTCAAAACTGAGAACTGGTCGCGAATTATTGCTCCGCAGGCGTCTGCAGGCCCGGCGGCGGCTCAGTCGTCCAAATCGGCGGAGCTTTGGCTTCATCGCCGATCTCGACAGTGGTGGTCTCCTCTTCGAGAGCGAGCGCAACGACTTCGTCAATCGTCTCCACCAAATTGATCGTCATTGCGCTACGAACCTCCTCTGGCACCTCCGGCAGATCCTTCTCGTTGTCTTTCGGCAGAATGATCATGTCGATGCCGAAACGGTGCGCCGCCAGCAATTTCTCTTTCACGCCGCCAATCGGCAACACGCGGCCGCGCAAAGTTATCTCGCCAGTCATGGCGACATTCTTACGCACGGGCACGCGCATTAGCGCTGACGCCATCGCCACCGCCATGGTAATGCCGGCGGACGGGCCGTCTTTCGGAATCGCGCCTTCCGGAATGTGTATGTGCAAGTCGCGCTTGCGAATGAAATCGAGGCTCATGCCGAGGCGCTCGGCGCGCGACTTAATGCAAGTCAGCGCCGCCTGCGCCGATTCCTGCATTACTTCGCCGAGTTTGCCGGTCAGCGTCACGGCACCGCGGCCTTTCACCAGTGTCGCTTCGATTTGCAGGACTTCGCCGCCGACTTCCGTCCAGGCCAGGCCGGTTGCCAGCCCGATCTCGCTTTCAGCGGCCACGCCTTGCTGGCGGAATTTGATCGGGCCGAGCATCTCGCGCACCTGTTCAGCACCAATTTCGTATTTGAAATCGTCGGTAACACTCTCAGCCACAAATTTTCGCGCCATTTTGCGGCAGCATGAACCGATTTCGCGTTCAAGGTTTCGTACGCCGGCTTCGCGAGTGTAGTGGCGAATGATTTCGAGAATTCCCTCGTCAGCGAATTCAAACTGCTCGCTGCGTAGACCATTGGCTTCTGCTTGTTTTGGCACGAGGTGGCGCTTTGCGATCTCCAATTTCTCTCGCTCTGTGTAACCCGACAGCCGCAGCACTTCGAGACGATCCTGAAGCGCCGGCGGAATCGTATGCAGCACGTTTGCGGTGGCGATGAAGAAGACTTTCGAGAGATCGTACTCGACGTCCAGGTAATGGTCCTGGAACATGTGGTTTTGTTCAGGATCGAGAACTTCGAGCAATGCCGAGCTCGGGTCGCCGCGAAAATCTGTGCCGAGTTTGTCGACTTCGTCGAGCAGCAGGATGGGATTTACCGTTCCCGCTTTCTTCATCATCTGAATGATTTGGCCGGGCAGGGCGCCAATGTACGTGCGACGATGACCGCGAATTTCGGCTTCGTCGCGCACGCCGCCAAGCGAGAGCCGCACGAATTTGCGGCCGGTTGCGCGGGCGATTGATTTGCCAAGGCTGGTTTTGCCCACTCCCGGCGGACCGACAAAACAAAGAATCGATCCTTTGGGGTTCTTTACCAATTGTCGGACGGCAAGGTACTCGAGAATGCGATCCTTGATCTTTTCGAGACCGTAATGATCCTCGTTAAGCACCTCTTCGGCCTTGATAAGGTCTTTGAGCTCTTTTGATTTGTGCTTCCACGGCACGCTGAGGAGCCAATCGATGTACGTGCGGGAAACGGTTCCTTCGGCTGACATCGGCGGCATGGCTTCGAGGCGGTGCAGTTCCTGAAGAGCCTTTTCTTTCGCCTCTTCAGTCATGCCGGCCTCTTCGATCTTTTTCTTCAGCTCGTCAAGCTCCGCGCGCTCGTCTTTGCGGCCCAACTCTTTGTGAATCGCCTTGATTTGCTCGTTGAGGTAATACTCTTTCTGGGCCTTCTCCATCTGGCGCTTCACGCGCGTTTGAATCGTGCGATCGAGCTGGCGCTTCTCTAACTCGATTTCGAGAATTTCTATCAGCCGCGCGAGCCGTGCCTGGGTTGAGAAAAGCTCCAGCAACCCCTGTTTGTCTTCAACTGAAATTCGAAGCTGTGATGCAAGCGCATCGGCCATGTGCGATGCATCGGCATTGCGCATTGCGGTTTGCAACGCGTCCGGCTGCACGTCAGGAGCGAGCCGCAGATGCTGTTCGATAAGTTGCGCAACCTTCTGCACCAGCGCATCCGTCCGCACGCCTTCTTCGCTGACGGTTGGCGCGCGCCGCACCATCGCCGTGAACGCGCCGTTGTTGTTCTCGACACGAATCGTTGTCGCACGTTCGCGGCCTTCGACCACAACTTTGATCTGTCCGTTCTCTTGTTTCTGAGATTGCAGGATGCGCGCGATTGTGCCGACGCCATAAATCTGCTCGGGGGATGGCTCATCAACCGTCGCGTCGTGCTGCGTCGACAAAAAAATCGTGCGGTCGGAAGCAAGCGCCATTTCCAGCGCGCGCACCGAGCCGGGCCGGCCAATTTTGAATGCGACTTTGGTGAACGGAAAAATTACGACATCGCGAATCGGCACCATCGGATAACGGGCGATGTCAGCAGGGGTACGGTCTGAGTATTCTTCCATGATTGCTTACTGCGGAATTGAACGAAAGACTCCTGAAGATTTGCGCGGAACAGACAATTAAACGACGAATACCGCCGCTCTCTCAGTTTGGCTTCCGTCGCAAAAGTCCTGAAAAGTGCGAGTCGCCTTTGCCTTCCTCGCTCTTTTGGTCGACCGGCGTGATTGTAAACTATTTGGAAAGACGCCGCCACTACTCAATTGGCAGGCCGCCCGCGCGATGGCTAGCGGCCTAACTCGTCTTTCAAATTGAGATTTCGAATAAGTCGATGAAGATAATTGGGGTGGAGATTGAGCAGCCTCGCCGCAGCCGTGTAGTTTCCGTTAGCCTGCTTAACCGCATCGATGATCATCTTCTTTTTCATTTGAACTACCTGCTCGTGATAGTTCGAACCGGACTCGCTCGCGGCGTTGGCCCGGAATTCGACCACCGCCTCGGGCAGGTCGTCCGGTAGAATGTGATCAGTTGGGCCGAGTACGATGGCCCGCTCGATTGCATTCTCCAGCTCACGCACGTTCCCGGGCCAGTCGTAATTAGCCAGCAGACGGCGCGCCTCAGGTGAAATTCCAAAAACGACGCGGTTGCACTTGTCCCCATACTTGCGCGCGAAGTAATTAGCCAGCAGCGGAATGTCTTCGCGCCGCTCGCGCAACGCCGGCATCTTGAGATTCACGACATTCAGGCGGAAATACAGATCACGTCGAAAACTTCCGCGAACAATCGCGTCTTCGAGGTCGCGATTGGTTGCGGCCAACAGACGCACGTCGATCTTTATTGTCCGATTGCCGCCGACGCGCTCGAACTCGCGTTCCTGAAGCACGCGCAGGAGCTTCGTCTGAAGCCCCGGAGACAAGTCTCCAATTTCGTCGAGAAAGATCGTGCCGCTGTCAGCCAACTCAAGTCTCCCTTTTTTCTGGACCACCGCGCCGGTGAAAGCGCCTTTCTCATGGCCGAAGAGCTCGCTTTCGAGAAGCGATTCTGCCAGGGCCGCGCAATTCACGGCGATGAACGGCTTATCGGCGCGTTTGCTGTTGCGATGAATCGCGCGCGCGGCCAACTCCTTTCCGGTGCCGCTTTCACCCGATATCAGGACGGTGGAATCAGTTGGCGCGACTTTCGAGATCAACTGGTATACCTTCTGCAAAAGCGGGCTTTCGCCGATCATGTTGTGTTCGATGTCCGCGTCGCTCAGCAAACGGGCGTTCTCGCTCTGCAGCCTTTCAAAATTGCGCGCATTCTCGATCGCGACGGCAGAAATCGCGGCGACGGCGGTGAGCAACTGCAAATGGTTTTCATCGAATTTTGCCACCGGATCGTCCGTGTCGAGATAGATCGCACCCAGCACGCGCTCCAGCATGATTAACGGGACACAAAGCACCGATCGTGACTGCGCTGCAATCAGGCTCACCGTTTTGAGATCGGCGCTGTTGTCGGGTTCGGTGAGCATGATCGCCGCTCGATCGCTCAACACGCGACGCACGATCGTGCGGCTTACGGTGACAGTTTGCGAAGTGCCGCCATGCCTATCGAGCCCGAACATTGACGAGAATTCGTCGGGCGAATCGGCGTTATTTGCCGTCAACAGGATCGCGCCGCGTCGTGCCGGGACGACTTCGAACAAGAGCTCCAGCAGCGCTCGTTGCAGTTTGTCGAGTCCCCGAATCGCATTAATGGTCGTACTGATTTTCAGAAACGCGCTGAGATCGCGCGCCATCACGTAAAGCGCGTCGCTATACGTCATGCGTACGGCCGGACCGCCCAACAATGAAACTTCGTCAAAACGAATTTCGCTGGTCTGGCCTGGCTCCTCAGTTTCTTCAAGCAGAAAAAAGAACTCTGATTCACCAATCTGCACGCGATCTCCGTGGTGTAGCTCGCAGCGTTTGACCGGTATGTTGTTAACAAACGTTCCGTTGCGACTGTCCAGGTCCGCGATCACGTAGCTATCGCCTTCCTTCTCGATCATCGCGTGACGGCGCGAGACGGCCGCGTTGCGAATTCTCAGATTTGCGCCCGTTTGACGGCCGATCAAAACGGGACCTTCGGTCATAGGGATGACCGTGTCTTTCAACTTGCCGGTGATAGAGGCGAGTCGTGGTTTCATACCAGATTTTCCGAAACGGCCGTCGAGGATTCGGGCCAAGTGTACGCATGTACGCTGTGTCAAGCAAGGGAATTTGCTAGAACGCAGTTGGCTATCCGAAGAGTTAGTTCTGCTATCCGATCGGATAGCAAAGTGTGCATCGAAATTCCTCGTCGAGCGATCGCGGCCGCGCGGACTGAAACGACTAATCGTTGACTTCTCAAGTCTTAGGAGCGCGAATCGGCTTCGCAACTTACTTGCCGCTTAACTGGCACGTGACTAGCAGTAGAGTTGGCGTACCCCGTGTCACCCTCAAAGGCGAGAGGCGGTCCTCACGAATGCTCTCTGACAACGAACGCCCCACGCGAGGGCGAGCGAATTTTTTGAGGCTCGCCTCAAGCAAAACGGCAACCCTGCTGAACCCCGGGGTTGCCGTTTAGTTTTTTAAGTCGGACGAAGGCGTCCTCCAGCTACGTGGTTCTATCCTTTCGTTTCATTCTCTATCTGAACAGTTAGAAATTCGCAGCCCTCTGGTTGAACAACGCCAAGGCCGCCATATTAGCTTAGTTCTTGCGCATGAACCTTTTATGACGTAGGCGTCAATGTTCATCAGCCATGGAACGCCGTTAGCATAGAAACCCAGCGTGCAGAACAGACTGAACGTGAAGGAGCCGACGATGGCTCTAGTGAATCCTGATGGTAAGGGTTATTTGCCGCAGGGCAAGAGGAGGAAACAATGACAAGACAAATCGTAAAAGGTCTGACGATGTTAGCGTTGTTGCTAACTCTGGCGTTAACAACGGCGGTGGCAACCGCGAACGGCCAGTCGAGACATAAGCTGACTGCGAATGTCCCATTTGACTTCATGGTAGGCGAGAAGGTGCTCGCCGCCGGACAGTATCGGGTGAGTCAGGTCGGCATCGGCGACGAAGCGCTGGCGATTAGAAGCGCTGACTCGAAAAACAACGCCATTCGATTGACCAACGCGACAGCATCCCAGGAAAGGAAGCCTGCGAGACTTGTGTTCCATCGCTATGGCAACACGTACTTTCTTTCCCAAGTTTGGGAGGGAGGAGACAGGACTGGTCGACAATTGGTGGTCTCGAAGCAGGAAATCGCAATGCAACGAGAGCTTTCGCGCATCGCCTCGAACGCGGATTCCAAGAAATTCGGCTACGAAGAAGTCGTGATTCTGGCAAGCGTTCGCTGACAGCCCTCCCCACGCCGAAGGAGCGGGCGAGACGTAGGAGTTCGCTCCCGCCTTGAAGTAAAACGGCAATGCCGATAATTCGGCATTGCCGTTTCTGTTGGAATCAACTTGACGAATCTCACGCTGCCGCATCGTCGACGCCGGCCAGACCTTCGCCCGGCATGGCGCGGTGACGCTCGACCATTTCGCTGGTAATCACAAATTCTTTGACTCGTTTCTGTGACGGCAACGTATACATCGCATCAAGCAGTAGTTCTTCGAGAATCATCATCAAGCCGCGCGCGCCAACCTTGCGCGCAACCGCTTGTTGCGCGACACGTCGCAGCGAGTCTTCTGTGAATCGCAGCTTGACGCTGTCGAAGTCAAACTTCTTCTGGTACTGCTTAATCAGGGCATTCTTTGGTTCGGTGAGAATCTTGATCAAGGCTGCTTCGTCGAGCTCGTGCAACACACCGGCGACCGGCAGGCGGCCTACGAATTCCGGAATCAATCCATACCTGATTAAGTCCTCAGGCTGAACATGCGCAAGCGCATCCGCCTGACGCTGCGAACCAGTCTTGACCTCGGCGTGGAAACCGAGAGACTTGTTGCGCAGACGCTTCTCGACAACTTTTTCCAAACCGACAAACGCGCCGCCACAAATAAAAAGAATGTTCGTGGTATCGACCGGGAAAAATTCCTGGTGCGGATGTTTGCGCCCGCCCTGCGGCGGAACGTTGGCGACAGTGCCTTCCAAAATCTTTAGCAGCGCCTGCTGCACACCCTCACCCGACACGTCGCGAGTAATCGAAGGGTTCTCGTCCTTGCGGCAAATCTTGTCGATCTCGTCGATGTAGATGATGCCTTGCTGCGCGCGTTCGACGTCGCCATTCGCGGCCTGCAAAAGCTTCAAGATAATGTTTTCGACATCTTCGCCGACGTATCCGGCTTCAGTCAGGGTCGTCGCGTCTACAATCGTAAACGGAACGCTCAACATCCGCGCGAGTGTTTGCGCGAGGAGCGTTTTGCCGGTGCCGGTCGGTCCAATCAGGATGATGTTCGATTTTTGAATCTCGACGTCGGATCGCCGTCGCGCCAGCTCGATGCGTTTGTAATGTTGATAGACCGCGACGGCGAGACGCTTTTTCGTCTCGTCCTGCCCGATAACGTACTCGTCAAGAAACGATTTGATTTCACCAGGTTTTGGCAGGGGCGGGCGCGACGCTACGGACTCCGCTTGTTGATCGTCGCTGATGATTTCATTGCAGATGTCGATGCATTCGTTGCAGATGTAAACTGTGGGACCCGCAATGAGTTTCTTCACTTCATTCTGCGACTTGCCGCAGAAGGAACAACGGAGGGTGTCGTCACTTCTTCTTACCATAGTCCGGGGAACTCCATCCTTTTCAGATTGTCGGGCCTATTTCAGAATCGATGCCGAGACGAGCGTGCCGCTGGCTTCGCTGCTCGTCAGAAGTTGATTAAAACGACGAACACATTCATTACAGATGAACGAACTCTTGCTGCGCCGGCCTTTCGCCGCGTGAGGCGAGCCGACGACGATGTTGCTTACCTCGCTGCGAGACTTCCCGCAGAATGAACATCGAGCAGCACGCGCTTTCATTTTAGCGATCATTTTTGTCCGCTACTCGCGGTGGGCAATCACCTCGTCTATTAAACCATATTCTTTGGCCTGGATTGCAGACAAATATCGATCACGTTCAACATCAAGTTCAATCTGATCGAGACTCTGGCCGGTATGTTTTGCCAGAATTTGCGAAGTCAGTTCGCGAATGCGGATTAGTTCTTCAGCGTGAATGCGGACGTCGGTGGCCTGGCCCTGCATGCCACCTGAGGGCTGATGGATAAGAATGCGAGAATTGGGAAGCGCGAAGCGTTTTCCTTTGGCGCCGGCCGTCAGTAACAAAGCACCCATCGACGCGCACATGCCGACGCAAATCGTGGTTACGTCCGGACGGATGAACTGCATGGTGTCGTAAATCGCGAGGCCGGCAGTGACTGAACCGCCCGGCGAATTTATGTAGAGGTTGATGTCCTTTTCCGGGTCTTCGGCTTCGAGAAAAAGAAGTTGCGCGACAATCAAATTCGCGATCTGATCGTCGATCGGAGTGCCAAGAAAAATGATGTTGTCTTTGAGCAGTCGCGAGTAGATGTCAAACGCGCGCTCGCCACGCGACGTTTGCTCGACGACCATCGGAATGAGTGCCATAAAATAAATCAGGAGGCAGTAAGCAGTAGGCAGTAAGCAGAAGAAAAAGCGTTGTTGCAATTCATTCTGAATTCTGACTGCTGGCTTCTGACTCCTGTTTGTCTTCCTTCCACTCTTCGTCGGTTACCTTCGCGTTCGCGACCAAAAAGTCGAGCGCTTTGCGATTGCGCAACCTCGGTGCGATGCTACGTTCGCCTCCTTGCTTTGTCAAGATAGCTCGCACTTGCTCTGGCGACTGTTTTGAAGCATCCGCTACGCGACCGATCTCGTCCTCGATCTCCTGCGGAGTCACTTCGATATTCTCCTCATCCGCGATTCGTTCGAGTAGCAGCGATCCGCGCAAATCATAACCAGCCTGGTCCTTCAAAGAGTCGCGCGCCTTCTCCCAGTCAAGTTCTGGATGCCGAGGATCGATGCCCTGGCCGATCATGTCACGCACTACTGACTCCAGACGATGTTCCGTCTGATGCTCGACGAGTCGTTCAGGTAATTCGAACTGATGCGCTTCCACCAGTTGGCGCACGAGATCGGCGCGCAACTTTCCTTCTGCTTCATTCTTTGCCTGCGCTTCCAAATCCGTGCGTACTTTAGCGCGCAAATCTGCGACCGATTCAATCTCGTCGCCGAGACTTTGCGCCCACTCGTCGTCCAAATCGGGCAACTCCTTGATACGCACCGCTGAGACTTTCACTCTGTAGTCGATGGTCTTGCCGGCGAGCCCTTTTGCGCTGAAATCCTCGGGATATTGGACGGTAAACGTCTTTTCATCATCCGGCTTGGCGCCCGTAAGATTGTCGGTAATCGCCTGCACAACACCTTCGCCGCCGAGCACCACGTCCACATCTTCGACATTGATCGGTTCGGCGTCAGGTTCGTTGACGAACGTTCCGTGGAAGTTTGCCGTAACTGTATCGCCGACTTGCGCTCCGCGATCTTCGACCGGCTGCAACGACGCAGAACTCTCGCGCAGTTGCTGAATAACTCGATCGACATCTTCATCGGTTACTGGTCGTGTGCGGCGCGTGACTTCGATGCCTTTGTACTTGCTGAGTTTGATCTCCGGCAAGACTTCGACGTTGACGTTGAACGTGATGGGCTTTTGGCCAAGCTGATCAAGTCCCTCGGTTTTGTCGAGGTTGAGCTCGGGTTCGCCGAGCGCTTCCAGTTTGTGTTCGCTGATGGCGTTCTGGACGGCGTCGGGAAGAAGTTCGCGCAGGACTTCGGTGCGTATCTGATCTTTGAAACGCGTTCGGATGACGGCGCGCGGCGCGTGTCCGGGACGAAAGCCTGGCACGGTCGCCGCCTTCGCATAATTGTCGCTGATGCGATCGTAAACTTTGCGCACTGCGTCGGCCTCGATCTCAATATCGATCTGTTTACGGGTTGGAGAGATTTCTTTGAGTTCAGTCTTCATAAATTAGAGGTCAGACATCAGAAGTCAGAGGTCAGATAACTATTCTGTCCCAGATGCTGACCTCTGATATCTGACTTCTGACCTCTGTTCCGTGGTGCGAAAGGGGGGACTCGAACCCCCACACCTTTCGGTACCAGATCCTAAGTCTGGCGCGTCTGCCAATTCCGCCACTTTCGCAACTACCAAGCGAGAATAGCACACCACTGAACGGCGCGCATTCGGTGCGACGTCAGCTGCGAGTCGTGTGCTGCGTCGCTAATTTGCGCGTGGGCGCAGGAGTCGTACGAGTAGGAACAGTGGGTAACTTGCCGCTAGGATCGCCAACGCCCACAGACTGTTTTTCTTGTCGGCTAGGATAGCCCCAATCAAAAACGACACAGAGCCCAGCAAAACAATAATGGTCGTCCAGGGATAGCCCCAGACACGATAGGGTCGCGGCAGGTCTGGTTCTCTCCGACGCAAAACGATTACCGACAGGTATCCCATTGCGTAATTGGCCACGAAGAAGAAGGCGAGCGCGGCGAGAATGGCACTGAATTTTGCGCTCAAAATGAAGAGGACTGCGCAGAGCGTGCTGATCAGAAGAGTTATTGTCGGCGTACCGCCTTCATTGACCCGCGTGGCTGAATGATGGAACAGGTTGTCACAACTCATCGCGTAGAGAATTCTCGGTGCCGTCAGTGTATAAGCATTAACCGTGCTCATGATCGATGCAATCGCAAGAATTCTGATCGTGCCGTTGCCATACTCACCAAAAATCGCGCGCGCCACAGCGCCCGCCGCCAGAGGCTCGCCCGCGAGTTTTGACATGGGCAGCACATAGATATACGCAAGATTCACAATTACGTAGATAACGATCACCATTATCGTGCCACCGAACATTGAACGCAGCACATCGCGCTTCGGATTGCGCACTTCCTCGCCAAAATAAATCACGCCGTACCACCCGTCATACGTGTAGAGGACGCCCTGAAGTGCAATGATCAGCGCGCCAAAAATGGCGACGCCCTGTGGCGCAGCCAAAGGTGCCTCTGGCCCGGATTTTCCCGCCAGGGTGAAAGCGGCGATCGCGAGCGCGGCGAATATCAGGCCCTTAATCGCGCTGGTAAGATTTTGCGTGAGACTGCCCCAACGAATTCCGCGCCACTGCAACGCGGCAAATGTCAGCACCACTACCAAGGCAATCGCTTTATCGCGTCCGCTCAGGCCGGGCGTGAGAGCGGCCGTGTATTCGCCAATCACTATAGACAGCAAGGCCAACGTGCCGCATGTTGACAGCCAGTCGCTGTAGCCAATAACGAAACCGGGATAATCTCCGAGCGCGCGCTGGACAAAAACGTACCAGCCCCCCGAGCGAGGAATCATTGCGCCGAGTTCAGCGACTGAAATCGCGCCCAGTAGCGCGTAAACACCTCCCAAAATCCAGACGCCGATGAAAAGACTGCGGGTGGGCAAGTGTGCAGCCACTTCGCCGGGGGTGCGGAAAATCCCCATGCCGATTGTGCCGCCGATCGTGACTGCGAGTCCGAAGCCTACGCCGAGGACGCGCAGAAGATGTCCGGCCGCCGGGCGAATGATTGCTATTTCACCAGATTCTGAAGCGTCGTTCATGTAAGCGTCGTCCGCGAAAGCGGACGATTGAAAATAGCCCAGCGATTCATCGCTGGGTCATGGTTGATTGAATGAATTCTTTAAGTCCGCGAAGCGGACGGCAGAGGTCCTGCGCAAACATTTCTGTCGCCCGTTTCACGGGCTCCGAAATCTAATGTGTTCGCTTACCCAGCACTAAAGTGCTGGGCTATTTCCGGTTGTCCGCGTCGCGGACTACAAAGTTCTTGTAACTTTCGATAACGATCTGGGCTGATCAGGGTTGATGCCCTTTGCCTCGGCTAATAGCGCCGCGAACAATTGCGCCGGAATGATGTAAGGAATCGGTGCGAGAAACTCATCGATTTCGCGCGACATGATGATCGAGCGCGTGCATTTTGCGGCCGCATCTAAATCGCCCGTGATTACGAGCGTGTCCGCGTTAAGCTCGCGCAATCGATCAATCAAATCCTTGGTGCCCGGCAACATCGCGCCCGGCGGCGCGAAAAGGATCACGGGAAAGTGACGTTCGATCATCGCGACCGGTCCGTGCAGAAAATCTGCGGACGAAAATCTTTCGGCGACGACGTAGCACGTCTCCATCAGCTTCAGGGCGAACTCATACGCGTTTGCATACGCCAGGCCGCGTCCCACCACCACGCAGTTTTCCATGAACACGTAACGCTGGACCAGCTCAACCATGGCGGGTTTTTGTTCCAGTGCTTGAGCCGCGAGATTCGGAATGGATTGATAGTCAATCGCTGCCCCACGGTTCGCGAGCGCCGATGCCAGCATGTAGAAGAGCATCATCTGCCCCGTGAAGGTTTTAGTCGCGGCCACCGAACGTTCCTTTCCGCCGTGCATCAGCAGCGTATCGTCAACCAGCTTGACCATCGATGACGCAGGTTCGTTCGTAATTCCAATTGTGAAAGCGCCGCACGCGCGTGCATTGGCGAGCACCAGGTTTATGTCTTCGCCCTCGCCGGATTGGGAGACGCCGATCACCAGCGCGTGTTTCAGGTTGAGCTTTGCGTGATAGAGGGTGTGCACCGATGGGGCTGACAATGAAACCGGAATCCCGGTGGTGATTTCGAGAAGATATCGCCCGAACAGCGCCGCATTGTCCGAACTGCCGCGCGCCACGAGCACGATCAAATCGATGTCCCGCGCGCGCACCGCTTGCGCGAGCCGGCCAACCTTCTCGCGCTCTTCGCTGATTGTCTTTTCGAGCGCGGCCGGCTGCTCGGCAATTTCCTGAAGCATCAAGGACATTAGGTTGTTGTATTCGCCGCGGATATCAGGTAAATAGTCCGGCGCTATTGGGAATCCCTTTCAAGAAAAGCTTATGCCCCCCATAAGAATCCGGCGCCGATCGCGAACAACTCTAACACGAACTTTTGCGTTACGAACCGCAATTGTCCTGGTACTTGCGTTAGCGTGCGCTTCGGCGGCAGCGCAGGCTCCAGCCATTCAAATCATCCCGGCGCCGAAAACAAGCGAGTCCGGCTCGGGTTCCTTTCCGATTAACAGCCGTGTACGCGTCGTGCTCGCTGATCGCAAGTCTTCCGATGATCGATTTGCGGCGCAGGACTTTATCGACGATTTGAAAGCCACTGCCGATGTCACGCTCTCGATCGGAAAAACCGGATCGCGACGCGACATCATCATCGGGCGGTTCGACCTTCCCGCGCTGGCAGAGTCGCTAAGACGAAGTGGAGTTACAGTCCCCGCGAACTTGACCGACGAGGGTTACGTGCTCTTCGCCAATACTGAGCGGGTTATCGTCGCCGGCAAAACAGAAACCGGAACATTCTACGGTGTGCAGACATTGAAGCAGCTTGTGCGCGGCGAAGGCGCAAGCGCATTCATTCCCGCCGTGAAGATTGTCGATTGGCCGACGATGCGCTGGCGCGGCGTGTCCGACGACATCAGCCGCGGGCCCGTGCCAACTGTTGAATACATCAAGCGGCAGATTCGCACGGAAGCCTTTTTCAAACTGAACATGCACTCCTTTTATATGGAGCACACGTTCGCAAGCGCCTCGCATCCGTTGATTGGTCCTGAAGGCGGATCGTTGACTCCCGCGGAAATAAGAGAGCTGGTCGCTTACGCGCGCAATTATCACGTTGAGCTGGTGCCGGAACAGCAAACGTTCGGTCATCTTCATAAAGCGCTGCGCTTGGAAAAGTATGCTGAGCTGGCGGAGACACCTTATGGCGATGTGCTTTCACCGCAACAGCCTGGAACTTACAAACTGATTGCTGATTGGTACAAAGAGCTAAACGAATTGTTTCCGGGGCAATTCTTTCACATCGGCGAAGACGAAACTTTTGAGTTGGGCGAAGGACAGAGCAGAGCGGAAGCGCAAGCAAAGGGCGTCGGCGCAGTTTACTTTGAACACCTCAACCGCGTGCGCGAACAGCTTCAGCCTTACCACCGGCAGTTAATGTTCTGGGGCGACATCGCGCTGCATCATCCTGAACTAATCGGCAATATCCCGAAAGACATGATCGTGATGAACTGGCAGTATGGCGCGCGCGATGATTTCTGGTCGTCGATCAAACCCTTTCAGGATGCCGGTCTGCAACAGTTCGTCTGTCCCGGCGCGCAGACTTGGAATCAAGTCTTTCCGAATCTCGATGCTGCGTCCAAAAACATCACTAATTTTGTCCGTGACGGTCAGAAGGCCGGCGCGATTGGGATGATGAATACGACGTGGGATGACGACGGCGAGTCGTTGTTCGAGATGGCCTGGCATCCAATTGTTCTGGGCGCCACAGCATCTTGGCAGGAAGGATCCGTCGACATCGCCAAGTTCGACCGCGATTTCGACTGGGCGTTCTTTCGCAACGATGGTAATGAGTTTGTCAAAGCTGAACGCGCGCTCGGCAGCGTCAATTCGGTGCTGGGCGGCGGGCCATCCGACGAGATCTTCTGGCGCGACCCTTTCACGACACAATTTCAGAATCAGGCGCGAAACAACGCAGATCGTATTCGCCAGATGCGTCTGACGGTTGAAGATGTCCAGGAATCGCTGACGCGAAATGAAAAGCTCGCGTGCCGAAACGCGTCAGCCATCGCAGCGATGAAGTTTGCCGCACAGCGATTCGATCATCTGGGACGGCGCTTCGAGGTTATGCAAAAGTTCAGCGATCAATACTGGGACGCATATTTGAATCTTGGCGATCGGGTGAAGGTGCGTAAACTGCGTTATTATTCGGGCGCGATTTACAACAACCTGCGCGAGATGGCGGAGGAGCTTTCGATTTTGAAAGAAGGCTATCGCCGTCAATGGCTGGCAGAGAATCGCCCCTTTTGGTTGGACAGCGTCCTGGCTCGTTACGATCAGATGATTTCGATGTGGCTCGCGAAGGGTCGCCAGATGGATGAAGCGCTGCGTAAATATGAGACAACATCGATTTTGCCAAATCCCGAAGAGTTTGGTTTGGGACCGCGCCCGGCGGCGCCACGATGATTAGTCCGCAGATTACGCAGATTACACAGAAAGGAACAAAACAGAACCGGACGAAGGAAAGGAGAAAGGCGAAAATGTTGATGAAACCTCCCACCGAGAATGATCCCAGAACATTCGCTGTGATTGGGCAGCCATGGAAGTTCATAAACACCTGGGCTGCGGATTTCTTGAGCCCGTGTATCAGGAGGCGCTGTCGATTGAGTTCGTAAAACGAAAGATCGCTTTCAAAAGAGAAGTGCATCTTCCGATCCATTACAAGGGGGCACTGCTGACCACAGGTTATTGTGTTGACTTTATTTGTTTCGATTCGGTGATTGTGGAGTTGAAAGCCATGGCACATATGAGTGGAACTGAAGAAGCGCAGGTCATCAACTATCTTAAAGCTACTGGATATGAAGTCGGGCTCTTGCTAAATTTCGGCGCCCGTAGCTTGCAACATCGCCGTTTTGTTCTTTCTAAATCTGTGGAATTTGCGAAATCTGCGGATACTTCTTATGTCTGAGCAACCACAACGCTTGGTTTCACTCGATGTCTTTCGCGGTCTCACGATCGCGGGCATGGTGCTCGTGAACAATCCCGGTACGTGGTCGCATATCTACTGGCCGCTCGAGCACGCTGAGTGGAATGGTTGGACGCCGACGGATCTGATCTTTCCGTTCTTCCTGTTCATTGTCGGCGTCGCAATCCCGCTGGCTTTCGGAAAACGAATCGAACGCGGAGATGAACGGCGTGCGCTCTTCATGAAAGTCGTCCTCCGTTCGGCAATCATTTTTCTGCTGGGCGAATTCCTGGCCGGCTTTCCTTATTTCCATCTGTCAACGATTCGCATTCCCGGCGTGCTGCAACGCATCGCGGTCTGCTACTTTTTTGCGGGAATTATTTACCTGACGACGCGGCCCCGCACGACGGCGATAATTGCTGTGGCGCTGCTGGTTGTCTACTTCATTTTGATGAAGCATGTGCCTGCACCCGGTTATTACGCAGGCGATTTGAGCAAGGAAGGAAGCCTGGCGTCGTATGTCGATCGCCGCGTTTTTGGCCCGCACATCTGGAAGCAGGGAATTGTTTACGATCCCGAAGGCATCTTGAGCACGATGGGCGCGCTGGCGACGACCTTGTTGGGCGTGTTGACTGGGAACTTGATCAGATGCAAAGAGCGAACGCCGGTCGAAAAGGTCGCGCTCATGTTCATCGCCGGCATCGGTTGTCTGATCGTCGGCTGGTGTTGGAATCCGTGGTTTCCGATTAACAAGTCGCTGTGGACCAGTTCGTACGTTTTCTTCACCGGGGGTTTGGCGCTGCAATTTCTCGCGTTGTGTTACTGGCTGATCGACATCAAAGGTTACAAATCGTGGACGAAGTCATTCGTGATCTTCGGCGTGAACGCGATTGTTTTGTTTGTTGGGACGGGAATGATGGCGAGGCTAATGGGGATGAATTACGGATTCATGGGCCGTCTGAGCTCGCTGCTTCACGTAACGAAACCCGATGGCTCGCCCATGGCGCTGCAACCATTCGTTTACAATCACCTGTTCGCATCGTGGCTCTCGCCAAATAATGCTTCGCTGGCGTTCGCGATTTCATTCATTCTGTTGTGGCTTTTTTTGATGTGGCTGCTGTTTAGGAGGAATATAGTCATCAAGATCTAATTTGGGGTGCGGTGGCAATCCCGATTTATCCGGAGACACCGCTTTGGATTCATTTCTAAGACGGTGCGTCTGAAGAGCGAGAACGACTGATCCAAAGCGCCTTCGCCGCTACGCTTTGCCGGCGCACTCCATAAAAAAGGAGAAAAACCATGCCAACTTACATTGCACTGCTGAACTGGACTCAGCAGGGAATATCAAAGGTCGGATCCAGCGCGAAGCGACTTGATGCAGGACGAAAAGCGTTCAAGAAAGCGGGAATGCAGATCAAGGACACGTATCTGACGATGGGCCGCTACGATCTGGTTTGCGTAATCGAGGCTCCGGATGATGAGACGTACGCGAAAGGCATACTCGGCCTGGGTTCTCAGGGCAACGTCAGCACTGAGACACTGAAGGCTTTCAGCGAGGATCAGTATCGAAAGATCGTTGGCTCGCTGTAGAAAACTAGTTAGCCACAGATTACACGGATGAACACAGATTAAGATCGGTGTTCTAATTTCTATCCGTGGAAATCCGTGTTCATCTGCGGCTCGTATATCCGGGCCCGCGCAGAACTCTTCCCGCCAGCGCCGGCGTGCGAGCGCCGTTATCGACTTCGATCTGTCCGTTCACGATCACGTAATTGATGCCGACGGGATACTGATTAGGCTCTTCGAACGTTGCGCGATCTATAACGGTCTTCGGATCGAAGATCGTGATGTCAGCAAAATAACCTGCGCGCAGCAAGCCTCTCTGTTTCAATCCAACATTCGCCGCCGGCAGGCCCGTCATTTTGTGAATCGCAAATTCCAACGGCATTAACTTTTGATCGCGAACATAGCGGCCAAGGATTCGCGGATAAGTGCCCCAGCCGCGCGGATGCGATTTCGACCCGGCCAGTGGACCATCGGTCGCGCGCGCACCACTGTCGGTGCAGATGCTGACGAACGGCGACTTCAAAGCCGCGTTCATGTCAGCCTCATTCATCATGAAAAAGATCGCGCCGGTCTGTCCATGATCGGCGATGATGAAATCGAAGAGCGCGTCGAGCGGATCTTTGTTTTGCGCGGTGGCGATTTCCGAAAGGCGCTTGCCTTGCCACTTTTCCAATTCGCGATTCGTGACCGAGCCAATCAGGATTCCGCTCGGACCGCCACTGCCGAGATAAATGTTCTCCCAATCCTTCGCATCGTTGCTGATTTCCCATTTCAAACGCTTGCGCGTTTCGGCATCTTTCAAGCGCGCAACCATTCGCTCAGTCCCACCTTCCAGCGCCCACGGCGGCAGACACGCACTTAGCGAAGTGCTGCCCGCGACGTATGGATAAACGTCAGCGGTGATTTTCAAACCCTGTCTCCGCGCCGCGGCGATGCGACGCAGCATCTCAGGCATGCGACCCCAGTTCTTTTTGTAAGCAGTTTTGAAATGCCAAATCTCCGCGGGGATGTCTGCCCGGCGCGCGATCTCGAACACTTCTTTCATCGAATCGTCGATGGCGTTGGCTTCGCTGCGTTGATGTGTGATGTAGATCCCGCCGTATTGATGTGCGACTTTCGCTAGTTCAACGATCTCATCTGTCGTCGCAAATCGCGCCGGGACGTATTGAAGTGAAGTCGAAACTCCCAGCGCGCCGTCCTTCATCGCCTCGGCGACGAGGCGTTTCATTTGTTCCAACTCCGCCGCCGTCGGCGGTCGATTGTCCCAGCCGAGGACGTACTCGCGCACCTGCGTCGCGCCCACGAACGTGCCGAGGTTCACGCCGGCGCCCTGTTTTTCCAAGCGCTTGAAATATTCGTCGAGCGTGCGCCAATCGACCGTTAGATTGTACTTGCGATTAAAATCTTCCTGCTCTTTCAGAATGCGATCGTTGACTGGCGCGATCGATTCACCTTC
>DASYTZ010000053.1:0-3768 GCA_036001745.1 Pyrinomonadaceae bacterium | reverse complement strand
CGTAAAGCTTAGAGCCATTAATAACCTGCACGAGGCTGGCGTCGAGATCGTCCTGGTAACGACGCTCGTCAACGGCATCAATAATGATCAGGTCGGCTCGATCATTCGATTCGCCCTCGACAATCCGAAGAAAATCGCGTTTTTGTCGTTCCAGCCAGTGTCATTCACCGGCCGCGACGAAGCCATCACGCCTGAGCGGCGACTTCAGCAGCGTTATACGCTTTCACACCTGGCGCACGACGTGAAGAACCAGGTGGGAATTACTGAGCCGACGCGCGACTGGTTCCCGCTCTCATTGATGGGTGCGTTCGCTGACTTTGCAGATCTGGTACACGGACCCGAGTCAGAGTGGGGACAAGTTTCCTGCGGGTGCCATCCGAACTGCGGAGTGGGCACGGCAGTGATGATTGACAAGGAAACGAAAGAGATGAGCCCCGTGCCGGCTTTCCTCAACATCCCGGGCCTGGTCAAAGATATGCGAAAGATCACGGACGCGGCGCGCGGCAAGTGGGCCTCGAACACTATGATGGGTCTGGCGCTTCTGAAGCACTATCAGCCGTTCAATGCACCTTCGCAGTTCAATCTGTACGAGCTCTTCAAGAAGTTCGACAAATCATTTGGTCTGACCGGAAAAGACTACGGCAAGGTTGATGGTAATCGCAGCAAAGAAGACATCGAAAAGCGTCGGTCTGATCGTTGGAACTTCCTGTTCATTGCCGGCATGTGGTTCCAGGATCTGTTCAATTACGACTTCCGCCGCACTGAGATGTGCATCATTCCTTACGGTACGCAGGAGGGCGAGATTAGCTTCTGCGCTTACAACACGGGGATCGGTTGGCGGAACATTATCGAGCACATGCACCAAAACGCGACCGTGGCCAAGTGGTACGAAGACCACGGCCGCCACGAGATCTTCGCACGTGGCAAGGAAGTGCCTTTGAATGAAAATGCGCACAACCTAATCCTGAACGAAACGGACCTGGCGCGACCGAACAAGCCGCACATGGAAGGACCAAAGACGGCGCACGAAGAGATGGTGATGATGCGCAAGATGTATAACGATATGGTTTTGAAGCAACAGCAGATCACCACCGACAATGGCGACAAGCCAGTGCAGATTCAAGGTCTGAACGGAAAGAAGAGTGCGGCTGTTGTTACCGTTTAAGATTTGCTAATCGCGACAATCGCGAAGCCCCGCGGGCCAAACAGCTCGCGGGGTTTCGCTTGTCTGCTTGACCACAATCAATCCCAACGTGTTAAATAGCAGTTCGACAATCAAACATTGAAGGAAGTGAGAATTAGATGGCAGTAGTGAACGTTAATCCCGGCGAGTCCATTGAGAGCGCGCTGCGGCGTTTTAAGCGGAAGGTGATGACCGAAGAGATCATCAAAGACGCCAAAAAACACGCGTTCTTTATGCCGCCCGGGCAAAAGGCGAAGCTCAAATCTGCGCTCGCTCGCAAGCGCAATAAGAAGAAAGCTCGTCCACGGCCGCGTCCGACGACCTAAGATCCAATCGGGCACGTTCAAACCGCGAGGCTCACCAGATTTGATCCACGGAAAAGCAGACTGGCCGCCAACGTTTGATAAAACGTTTCGGCGCAAGTCTGCGCGGTTGAACCTGGTATAGAATTGTGGTCGATACGCTATGACACGAATCCTGCTGACGAACGACGACGGCATTCACTCGGATGGGCTCGTGACTCTGGAACGAGCGCTCCGCGAGCTGGGCGACGTGTACGTGGTCGCCCCGGCGGCGGAAATGAGTGGCGCTTCGCACAGCTTGACGCTCGCGCGGCCTTTGCGCATTCGTCAGATCGATAGCCGGCATTGGACAGTCGACGGCACGCCGACCGATTGTGTGACGCTCGCGCTGCACAAAATTCTCGAAGAGGATGAACGGCCACACGTCTGCGTTTCGGGCATCAATCACGGCGGCAATCTCGGTGATGACGCGACGTACTCAGGAACCGTGGCGGGCGCTCTAGAAGCGACAATTCTCGGCGTTCCCGGACTGGCGGTGAGTCTCGTCGCGCGCGAAAATTTTGATTTCGCTGAAGCTGCCCGCTTTGCCCTGCTCGCGACCAAAAAGATTCTCAGTGAGGGAGTGCCTGAGGGTACGCTACTCAACATGAATGTTCCGCAAGGCGACATCAAAGGCGTTCAAGTGACGCGGCAGGGAATTAAAAACGCGCGGCCCGTGATTACTGAGCACATCGATCCGCGCGGCAAGCCTTACTTCTGGATTGGCGAGCAGTACTTTCGCTCGAACGCTGAGGATGGGACCGATTATCGGGCAATCGAAGAAGGCTATGTCTCAATCACTCCGCTGAAGAGCGACATGACCGATCACGCGCTGTTGTCATCTTTGGAATCGTGGAGTTATCTTGCCTCACTGGAAGTCTTGCAGAGCTAGCAACGCTTCAGCACGCGCGGCGGCAAACAATTGAGCTTCACACCGTCACAGACAACATCCTTACAAGCTGAATATCGAATCCCGCGTGAGCGAATGGTCGAGCGTCTGCGCGACCACTATGGCATTCGCGACCAAAAGGTTTTGGATGCGATGCGCTTCGTGCCAAGGCACTTCTTTGTAACTGAAGCCTTGCGCGGCCGCGCGTACGACGATAACGCGCTGCCGATCGATTTTAATCAGACAATCTCGCAGCCGTACATCGTCGCGCGGATGACTGAACTGCTCGAGTTGGACAAGCGCAGCCGAGTGCTCGAGATAGGCGCGGGTTCAGGCTATCAGACTGGGGTGCTGGCGCAGCTCGCTTCCCAGGTTTATTCGATTGAACGCATCGGCGAACTCGCGCGCGAAGCCCAGGCCCGCATTCGTGCGCTCGGCATTTACAACGCGACAGTCAAGGCATTCGACGGCACACTGGGCTGGAATGCGCACGCTCCGTACGACGCGATTCTGGTCGCAGCCGGTGGTCCGGCGATTCCGGAGCCGCTCGTTGCTCAGTTGAAAGTTGGCGGGCGTTTGGTGGTTCCGATCGGAGAAACTCGCGAAAGTCAGCGGCTCGTCCGGGTGCTCAAAACGGAAACGGGCGGCAAGATCGAAGAACACGGCTTATGTCAGTTTGTGCCGTTGATTGGACAGCATGGGTGGAAAGGGCAGTAGGCAGACGGCAGAGGTCAGAAGTCAGAAGTCAGAGGTCAGAGGTCAGAAGTCAGAAGTCAGAAGTCAGAAGTCAGAGGTCAGAAGTCAGAGGTCAGAAGTCAGAGATCAGAAGTCAGAGGTCAGAAGTCAGAGATCAGAAGAAGCCGATTGCGAAGTGCGAAATTCGAATTGCGAATTGCAGACAGAACAGTAGGCAGGAGGCAGCGCGTCATGAGTTATGAGTGATGGGTGATGGTGAGGCCAGAACCCGAAACCCGAAACCCGGAACCTGAAACTCGAAACTCGAAACTCGAAACTCGAAACTTACACTGACCCCTGGCCCCGTTTGATATGGTTGGAAAAATACTCGAATTAGTAACAGCCTTCATCATCGCGACGATCTCGACGCTGGGATACGGCGGGATTGTTTTGCTGATGGCGATTGAATCGGCATGTATTCCGCTGCCGTCGGAGATCATCATGCCGTTTTCCGGCTATCTGGTGTACACCGGCCGCTTCAATCTTTGGCTCGTGAGTATCGCCGGCGCGTTCGGCTGCGTGGTGGGCTCGCTGGTCGCGTATTGGGTTGGCATGTACGGTGGCCGCCCGCTGATCGAAAAATACGGAAAGTATTTGCTCATCTCTCATCACGATCTCGA
>DASYTZ010000052.1:0-4247 GCA_036001745.1 Pyrinomonadaceae bacterium | reverse complement strand
CGTTCTCGGCGCCCTCTCAATTGTTTTCGGCGCTTGCTCATTGGCGTTCGGATTGGCCATGCGTTCGCGCGAAGCGCCGGCAGGAAGAGGTGTCCAACCGAACTAAAATGAAAAGGGCAGCAAATGAATGCCGCCCTCCTCACCCTGTTCACAGCTTCTCTTTAGCCGAGGAAGCTGCGGAACTTCGACGAGCTCGCCGCGTACCCCGGAAAGACCGAGTTCAGATTTGACGCGCCGAGGTGTTTCGACGCAATCTCTCCGAACACATCGCGGAAATCCGTGGTCAACGCGAGATCGCGGCCTTCGTAAAGCTGATCTGATTTCAGGCCGGGCCATTGGCCGTAAACTTTTCCACCGCGCACTGAGTTGCCGACCACGAACATCGCGTTGGCGTGGCCATGATCGGTGCCGCGATTGCCGTTCTCGCGCACAGTGCGGCCGAATTCAGACATCGTCAAAATCACGACATCGTCCATGCGCTGACCGAGATCGATATAGAGCGCCGCGATTGCTGAGCTGAACTGCCGCAGCAGGTTGCTGAGTTGTCCCTGCTGATTGCCTTCGTTGACGTGCGTGTCCCAACCGCCAATGTCTGTGAACGCGACTTCCAAACCCACACCGGCCTTGATTAGTTGCGCCGTCTGTCGCAATGAATTTCCAAAAGGAGTGTTTGGATAAGTTGCGCCATTGTCCGGCTTGTATTGCGCTGGGTTGACCTGTTTCAGGTAGTTGATAGCTTCGAAAGTTTCCTTACCGGTTCCGTGCAGCTCGTCATTGACTGCCTCGTCGTAGAGATCTTCAAAGCCGCCCTGCACCGATTCTGAGGTTTGGCCGGCGCGAATGCGAAAGTCCGCGAGATTGGAAATCGCCAGCGTCGGCGCTCTGCCCTGCATCGCGCGCGGCATCTGTTGCGTCATCGATACGGCGCGGAACAGAGACTTCGAAGTGTCAGCTTTCGATTGCAAATAACGATTCAGCCAGCCGTCGCGCGTGGATTTCACGCCGGGCGTCCCGGATTCCATGTAGTCCTGCGCGTCAAAGTGCGAGCGCGTGTTGTCGGGCGAGCCTGATGCGTGAACAATCGCCAGACGCTTCGAATCCCACAGCGGCTTGAACGACGCGAGCGAGGGATGCAGGCCAAAAAAGCCGTCAAGGTTAAGCGCCGCATCCGCGCCGCCGTTCGGCTTCGGAATCGCAATGTTCGGCCGCATGTCGAAGTAAGCCGACTCGCCAAACGGGACCACGACGTTCAATCCGTCAACCGCGCCGCGCTGGAAAATCGCGATCAGCGTCTTGCGTCTGCCGTTCTTATCCACGGCCTGCGCAAGCGCACGTTTCAAGAAAGACGGCGCCGCGGTCGCAACTCCAAACGAAGCCAAAGCGATGCTGCCCGATTTGATGAAATAACGTCTATTCATGATCACTTCCTCGAAAGGTCTTTATTGCCGCTGAAACTCCGGCGATCCAAGAATCAATCCGGCAATCTTCACGACCGGATTTTCGATCGTCGCCGGGTTGATGCTCGCCACTTGCTGCGGTCGCGGCGGCTGCTGCTGTTGATTGTCGCCACCCGGGCCCGGGAGATTCCCGCGTTGGAACCCTACTTCAAAAGGATTCTCAGGCGCTTTCGCGGCAGCCGTCTGCGCCGGCGGCATCGTCGGAATCGTAATCTGATCGTTGAGCTGCTTCAGCAAACTCTCGCGTGTCTTGGCTGAGATTTCGCCGCCCACAATTAGCGTCACGAATCGATCGAGCAACCTCTCCTTGTTCATCGATTCCTCGTCACCCATGAATTGAGCCAGGTTCACACGCGTGCCCGGAATGCGATTGCTCGCCAGCGCCAGCGCAAAGTTCATGCGCTCGAGCAGCGCGCCGGTATTGACCCAGTCTTCCGCCACGTCGGCATAACCGTTCGGAGTCTGAAATCCGTAGAGCGGCTGGCCCATGCGCGCAATCCATTGATGAAATCCAGGCCCTCCATTCGTATCCGCTCCCAGCGTGCGCACCGAGCTGATCGCCAGCTCGAACGGCCGCTTAATCTTCGCGCGATAAGCATCCGTCGAATTGAACTCAGGCGAGAAGAAGATCGTGCGCAGCATCTCGCGAATGTCGCCGTCAGTCTTCATGTAAGTCTGCGCAACGCGATCAACCAGCGCCTGTGGCGGGTTGTCGGAAACGAAGTGTCGCACGAGTTTAGTCGCGACAAACTTAGCCGTTGAAGGATGGTGGGCAAGAATGTCGAGCACCATCAAACCGTCTTTCACTCCGCCGCCCGCGGGAATCTTGTGACCGAGAACGATCTTCTCTCCGTCGTCGTGCACGCGTGCGTTGAAATAAAACTTGCCGGCATTTGCGCGCAACATCTCCAGCCGACGGCCATCACCGATGGCTTGCGCCGCCACGCCTGCGCCGCGTGGTGCAAAAATTGTCCAACCAGTGAAGCACCGCGCGACTTCCTGCACGTCTTTCTGTGTGTACCCGCCATCGACGCCCAACGTGTGCAGCTCCATCAACTCGCGCGCGTAGTTTTCGTTGATACCACGGCGTTGTTGCTGTTGTGGCTGTTGCTGCTGCGGATTATTGCTCATGCGCAGGTTGGCCAAAGGACCGAGCGGCCGCTGCTGCTGTGGCGCGTTCGGACTGACGCTCTGAAAATTATCCAGATAGAAAAGCATCGCCGGGCTTTCGGCCGTAGCGCGCAACAACTCTGAGAATTTTCCGAGTGTGTGCGGACGGATAGTGTCGCGGTCGTAAGAAATCAGCAGCCAGCGATCGGCGCCCTTGCCGGCAAACACGTTGAAATGGTTCGTCCAGAAATCGACCAACACTTCCTGCAACTGCCGTTCGCTGTAAACCGCGCGGAGGATGCGCGACATTTGCAACTCGCCGGTCATGAACTGCGGCGGCCGCAAATTGTTTTCTTTGAAGTATTGGTAAACGGCGCGGCGGTACTCGGCGTTGTTCATCGGATTTCCCGACGAGTCGGGATTCGCATTCGGGTTCGGATTCGCGTTGGAGTTGGCGTTTTTGCTCGCGGGATCCTGCATCTCCCCGCTCATCGACTCGCCAGCTTTTGGTTGGTTCTGGTTCGCGCCGGCGTTCGCGCCACCCTTCGTCCGATTGTCTCGCGCGGCCGCAAGATCCGCGGGCAAGTCGTTCCGCCGCTGCAACTGTCGCAGCAGTTGTCCCGGTTGCGGATACTTTTCGTAGAGCTGCGCCGTCGTCATGCGCAGAGCGTCCAGGTTCTGAAGCCTGGCTTCGGTCGCCGAGTCTTCGATTTTGTCGGGGTTCAATTGCAGATCGACGTATTTATCGACGCCCATCGCTTTTACGCGCTCGACATCGCCCGGTCGCGCGCCGAACCCTAAGCGGTTCAGCACGTGGAGAATGCGTTGCTCCTCCGAAAGTTTGCCGCCTTTCGTCGTCGAGCTTGGCTTCATGCTTTGCCCGCTCGTGGCGGCAAAGCTCGTCACGACGAGTGCAGTTAACAACACCAGAGCAGTCAATTTCCGAACCTGCGCTGACATCTCAAACCGAATAATCATATTTTTCATGGCGTTCTTCCGGTGTGTTGGCCCCTTAACATTGTTTGTTCACGTCCTCTTAGACGCGGCGAAACGGCTATTGGTTGAGCAAATCTTAGGCGGTAATGTGGCTCGCCGCAACCGAGTGACGGACTATGACAGGCATTGTTCAACCCTGCCGCTGTCGTTATAGTGTACACGTTAACCGAAGCCGATCTCGGTGGTTCCAAGGATGGAACGACTCAACCTCAAACCAACACACAAGCCAGTCCAGAATTATTACGAGGCTCTACGCCAATTCAAGACGATCGGCGTGTCTCATGAAGGCGCGGTTCGCTCGGCATTCCAAACTCTGCTGGAGCACTGCGGCAGGCGGCTTTGGAAAGAATTGAAGCGCCCGGCAAGCCGCTCGATTGGCGCGTCGAGCGGATGAAGCTGAGCAAAGACAAGCGCTCGCTCATCTACAACGACTTCCTGACTCTAAGTGGAATTCCGCCGGAAGTGTTTGAGTATCGGCTGGGAAATCGCTCCGCGCTCGAATGGATCATCGATCACTATCAAGTCAGCACCGACAAACGCAGCGGTATCACCAACGACCCCAACCGCGCCGACGATCCGCAGTACATCCAGCGGTTGATTGCACAAGTGATCACGGTCAGTCTTGAAACGTCAAAGCTCGTGGGCTCCTTAAACTCGCTCGAATTGGTATCCAACGCCCCATGA
>DASYTZ010000051.1:0-6975 GCA_036001745.1 Pyrinomonadaceae bacterium | reverse complement strand
TACGTGCGCGTCAGTCACCGTCGGCAAAAGCGATTTGCCGTAGCAAGCTGGTCCGGGATCCGCGCCCGCGGATTCGGGACCCACGCGGAGCGAGCCGCCTTCATCAACGCGGGCAATCGATCCACCACCGGCGCCCACGGTATGAATGTCCATCATCGGAACGGCGACCGGAACGCCCGCGACGATCGACTCGTTCGTCAGGCGCATCCCTTCGCGATCGCATAACGCAACGTCTGTCGAAGTCCCGCCCATGTCAAACGTGATGATGTTTGGAAAACCGGCTGCGGCGGCGACTCGCAATGCGCCGACGACTCCACCCGCTGGCCCGGAAAGAATGGTGCGCACCGGTTCGCTCGCGGCAGCTTCGGCTGAGATGCTGCCGCCGGAAGATTGCATGACGCGCAGGGAAAAAAACGATCTTTGGACTTTGGTCTTTGTTCTTTGAAGTGGCCGCGAAGTCGCGTCCTTACTTGCGAAAGATTGAATCAGTCGCGTCAGATAGCGGCCCATCAACGGTTGTAGATAGGCGTTCACACAAACGGTCGAAGTGCGCTCGTATTCGCGATACTCCGGCAGGATTTCATGAGAAACGGAAAGCGGAAGGTCCAACGAACCTAGCGCCACGGCGATTCGCTTCTCGTGCTCGGGGCGCACGAATGAAAACAAGAGCGAGATGGCGATAGATTCCGGCTGGGCGCGGCGCACTGTTTCGATCAACGACTTGAGTGCAGCTTCTGTTAATGGCGCCAGCGTTTCGCCATCAGCCGCCACGCGTTCATTCACTCCGAAGCGCAGTTCCGACGAAACCAACGGGGTCGGCTTCACTGCGTTCAAGTTGTAAAGCTCTGGGCGCGCCTGCCGTCCGATTTCGATTACGTCTTCAAAGCCCGCGGTGGTTACCAACCCCACACGGGCGCCGCGTCGCTGCAACAGCGCGTTGGTGCCCACGGTGGTGCCGTGCACAACTTCGATCTCAACGACCCTTCCGCCCGCTTGCTCCACGATTCGTCGCAATCCATCGGTAATGGCTCGCGAAGGATCATCCGGAGTAGAAGGCACTTTGAAAATCCGGATCGCGCTACCCGCTTCGTAAACAAAATCAGTGAAGGTGCCGCCGGTATCGACGCCGACGCGCAGAGTACTCGGCCGCTGTTTGAGTTTGCTCTTTACCATCGAACGGCGTTTGAAAGAGCAGCAACTATAGACATTGCCATTTTCATTGACAAGAAAGTCATTACCGGACTAAATAGGCGCGCCGTTTTTTAATCATCTTCCAGGAGTTCGACATGAAAACACGTCCACGAGCCCATGCGCTCGCTTTCATTCTGTTCGTTGTCGCCGTGATCGGCTGCAAGTCAACTAACACTTCAAACAACCCAGCTCAATCGAGTCAAAGCACGAGTTCAACCTCGACTTCGACAAGTTCAACCAACAGTGCTCCGGCAACGCACGCGAACATCGCCGGGAAGTACAACATCGTCGGGACGAACCCGAACGGCACCGCTTACCGAGGCGAGCTACAGGTGATCGAGCATGGCGATGTTTATCAATTTCGTTGGAACGCCGGGAACCAGTACGACGGAGTTGGCGTGGTCAATGGCAACGTCGTCGCGGTGTCGTTCGCCGGCGGCCCCAACGGAACCGGGTGCGGCGTTGTCGATTACAACATTCAGAGCGACGGCTCGCTTATCGGCCGCTGGGGTTACTGGGGCAAAGATGAAGCCGGAACCGAAAACGCCACGCGCACGAGTGGCTCAGGCCTCGCCGGCGAGTATGACGCCACCGGCAAGAATCCGAATGGCACAGCCTACAAAGTGAAAATCACCGTTGAGCCCGCCGGCAATCTGTATCACTTCGTCTGGAGCAACAACACGGACGGCGTCGGCATTACAGAAGGCGATAATGTCGCGGTAGGAATCGGCGGTTCGCGTTGCGGCTTTGTGGCTTACGAGATCAAGGCAGACGGCACACTTGACGGAGTTTGGGGTGGCTACGGCAGCGATAAGACGGGAACTGAGAAAGCCACGAAACAGTAAAGCGGGAAATTGCAAAATGAAAAGTGCAAACTGAAAATTTCAAAATATCAAGAGGAGTTCCATGACATCTGACGAGTTGTCGCAGCGCTTGATTGATTTCGCTGCACGGATAGGCAAAGTCGTGGATGCGCTTCCCGATACCAGAATGGGCCGCCACGTAGCTGGGCAGTTTTCAATTTTCACTTTTCAATTTTCACTGTCTTTCGTAGTCACTCTCTCCCAACAGCCATTCCGGTTCGCCGTTCGCGCGGCATCCAGCACAAGCTGAGTGCGGTAGCCATCTTCGAAAGTCGCCGCGCCTTCGAGGGTCGTGCGACCGTCGCGAAGTGCGGCGACAATCTGTTTTGAAAAAGCGGTGAAGCCGCGCGCCCAGCCGGAGTCGCTCATTCCCGGCACTACTTCGCTGCCGCCGGTTTCGACGCGACGCCACGCTCCTTCGCCGACTTTCGAGTGCCAGAGTTCTCCGTTCTCTTCAACTCGCAACGCGCCACTCGCGCCGAAGATCTCCAGCAGATGTTCGGACTTTCCGGCTTCGACCAGTGACATGGAAGCATTTCCCGTCGCTCCGTCCGTCAACTCCGTATCGTAAAATCGCAGGAGCAGGTTTGCTTCGTCATCCGTTGTGACTTCGCGAGTCTTCCCGTCGTGATCCTTCCGCTCACGCACATGCGTCGCCAGATTGCCAAGTACTTCGGAAACTTCAGTTCCCAATAAACAGCGAAAGCCGTCGACGATATGCGAGCCGATCGCGCCGAGCGCACCGCCACCCTGCTTTATGTCGGACCACCAGTTCCATGGCCGCTCGACGTCGGCGCGCGAATCCGAGCGAAAAGTAAGCTGCACATGCTTCACTTTTCCGATTTCGCCTTTGCGTAGAAGCTCGCGCATCCGCAAACGACCGGGAAGAAATCGCAGCTCATGATCGATCAGCGTCAGCACTCCTTTTTCGCGCGCCCGTTCGGTCATGCGCCGCGCTTCGTCCGCGTTCATCGCCATCGGCTTCTCACACAAAACCGCTTTGCCTGCGTCGAGCGCGGCGAGCGTCATCTCGCAATGCGTCACGACCGGCGTGACGATGCTGACAAGGTCGACGTCTTCCCGCGCGATCACACCGCGCCAATTGTCTGCCACGTGCGGAATATCGAATTCGCGCGCGACTTCCTCAGCGTGTTCGCGGTGCGCGCTGGCAATCGCCACGATTTGCGCACCTTCACAGTGTTTGAATCCGGGAATCTGCGTCGTGCGCGCGAAGCCGGCGCCGATAATTCCAATACCGATCCTGGCGGCCATGATTTTGCAGTTTCGCATGGCAGTATGGCAGCAACATCACGAGTCCGTTCTAACTTTATTGACTTGGCACAGATCCAAAAATAGAATGCGCGCGATTCCAACAAATGCCGCTGATTAGGCGTTCGGCCTGTTTCATAACGCCCGCATTGCCGGAACGATGGACGACACCATAGGCCTTATCATCGGGTTACTAGTAATCGCGTTGCTGATTGGGTCAATAGTTCTCCCGATCGTCGCGCTCGTCATTTCGATCAGCACGCGAAACAAACTCAATCAGGCAATCTCTCGAATGCACTCTTCTTCGCCGGCCACGTCCGCGGAAGCGCAGGGTTTGTCGGCCATCGTTCAGCAACTCATCACACGCGTTGCCCGATTGGAAGTTGGAATCCCGGTCAAACCTCCTTCCGCGCCAACAACTGAAACGCGACGGCCTCCAACGGAAGAACGTCCGCATCCGCCAGCGGTTCCACCGACGCCGGCCGCTCAACCACCACGAGTTGCCGCGCCACCTACTTCAACTGCGCCAGCGCCTCCGATGTTTTCAACCCCCGCGCCGGCACGAACAATTAATGCGCAACAAATCGAATCGATCATTGGTCGGCGGTGGCTTGGTTGGGCGGCGATTGCATTGATTCTTTTTGCGACAGCGTTCTTTCTGAAGTACGCGTTCGACAATCGCTGGATCGGCGAGCTCGGCCGCGTCGCCATCGGAGTCGCCGCCGGCGTGACGTTTACTGCGCTTGGCTACCGCTATCACAGACGAAAGTGGCGTGTGTTCTCGCAGATTCTCACTGGCGGCGGAGTCGTGCTGCTCTACCTCTCGGTGTACGCGTCCTTCGCTTACTACCATCTCGCGACACAGAAGACCGCGTTCATTTTCCTGGCGCTTTTGATTACCGAAGCCGCCGCGCTCGCGCTGTTGTACGACGCGCCGGCAATCGCCGTGATGGCGCTCGTCGGCGGTTTTCTCGTGCCCATTCTGCTTCGCTCAGATCGAGATCAGTACCGTTCGCTCTTCGGCTACATATTCGCTCTGGATGTGGGAACGCTCGGGTTAATGAAGCATTGGCCGGGATTGAGTTCGCTGGCTTTCCTGGGCACTCATCTTCTCTTCTGGCTGTGGTACGGCGAAAACTATCATCCGCGAAAGCTGGCGGCAGTGATGACGTTTCAGACGGCGGTATTTCTCGCGTTTCTGTTGGCGCATCTTGTCCGCCGATTTTTGAAGCAGCGAGACGTTGAGTTCGACGATCTCGCGGCGTTTACCAGCGACCCGTTCAAGTTCATCACCAGCTTCGAAGATTTTTCGCTGCTGCTCGTCAATCCATTTGTCTTTTTTGCGACCGCTTACTTTTTTCTGAATCCGGACCATCACGATTGGATGGGGGCATTCGCGATCGGCATGGCGCTCGTCTACGCAGGCGTGGCGAAGCTCCTGCTTGATCGGCGTGCGGCGACGCGCAAGGAGTTGTTGCTGATGATTGGTGTCGCGCTGACATTCGTTACGTTGTCGATCCCAATCCAACTGAAGTCGAACTGGATCACAATGGCGTGGGCGGTTGAGGGACTCGTCATTTTGTGGGCCGGAATCGAAATGGAGTCCCAACGATTGCGCGCCATCGCGCACGCTCTATTTACTTTGGCGCTGCTGAAACTTGTTTTCTGGGACACGCCGTGGGGCGACCGCGAACCGTTTACGCCCGTGGCGAACAAATATTTTCTGTCGTCGTTGTTTGTGACGGCTTGCTTGTTCGCCGCGGCGTTGGTTTACGAAAAGCTGGGCGAGCGAAAGAAAATCGCCGCAAGAGTTTTTCAACTCGTACTGTTGATCGCGGCGCTCATCACGCTTTGGTTTCTGATGACGATTGAAACGCACACATACTTTGCGGTGCGCGCGGCGCTGCAAAAGACGGCTGAGGACTATCAACACGAGCGCTGGCTCGGACAAATGGCGCTGTCCGTTTTGTGGTCAATCTACGCCGCAGTGCTGGCGGCGGTTGGCTTCGTGCGACGCGCGCCGGCGGTTCGCTGGGCGGCGCTGTCACTGTTCGCGCTGACCGTGATCAAAGTGATGCTGATCGATATCGCCGTGCTGAAGCAGCTCTATCGCATCATCGCTTTCCTGGTGCTCGGCCTGCTGTTGTTGGTGGTGACCTGGGGTTATCACAAGGCTTTTCATTCGAAGGAGTCGTCAACATGAAAAGGCTTTTCGCGATTTCGGCACTGAGTTTTATCGCTTCCGGAATCGCTACCGTCGTCGCAGTCGGCGACAGTGCGATGTCTGCCTGGCCGTTTGTCGCCGAAGTCACTCCAACTGCGTCGCCCGCCGGGCTATATCAATTCGTGGTGCCGCTTCAGGTAATGGACAAGGCACTCGAGGATTTGGCCGATCTCCGCCTCTACGATGCCGCCAGCCGCGAGATTCCGTACGCGCTGCGCGTTCGTCGTGAAGTCGATGATGCGCGCGAGATAGGCGGCCGTTTGTTCAATCAGGCTGTCGTCGGCGCAAATGCAAGCGAAGTTTCCGTCGACTTGGGGGAAAATCCGGGCGAACACAACGAAGTCGAGATTGAAACAGCCGGCACGAATTTCCGTCGGCTGGCCACCGTCGAAGGCAGCGACACCGGGGCAAATTGGAAGACTCTGAAAACGGGCGACGTGATTTTCAGCTTCTCGTCGGTCAACAGCACGGCCCGCTCGCCCCGCGTAAGCTATCCGACCAGCAGGTATCGTTATCTTCGCGTGCGAGTTACCGCTGATGAGCGCGTCGACAGAGAACCACCGGTAATCACCGGAGTGAAAGTCTCAATGGCTACACGCGAGAAAGGGCAAGATGTGACGTGGAATGTCAGCGTTCCTTCTTACCAGTTGCTGCGCCATCAAGGCGCGCCGGCTTCGTCGTGGACAATCGATCTCGGTGGCAAAGTACCGTGCGACCGGCTGCTGTTAACGACCGAGGATCAATCGTTCTCACGCCCATTTCAGGTTGAAGTAGTTGACGATCCGCAAAACGTCCGCGTGGTTGCATCTGGAGAGCTGACAAAACGCGTCGGTAATAACGATCAAGTCCTCACGATTACTTTCGATAACGAAGAGCACGCGCGCAAACTACGCCTGCTGATCACTGACTACAGCAATCCAACGCTGCCCATCAGTTCCATCAAAGCCGCCGCTCCGGCGCGCGAACTTTATTTTGAATTGAAAGAGCCAGCCGCGCAGCCGCTGCGACTGTTTTTTGGCAACATGCACGCGGACGCCCCTCACTATGATTTCGAAAAGGAATTGGCAGCGAAGCTCAAGACGCCGGCACTGCCGGCAACGGTCGGATCTTTCGTCAAGAACACAGATTACCGGGCGCCGCTTTTGCCGTTTACCGAGCGCTTGCCGTGGCTGATTTACGTGGTGCTGGCAATCTCGAGCGTTGCGCTGGTGCTAATCCTGCTTGGCCTCGCGCGCGCGACAATGGGGATGGACAGGAAGGAAACGAAACAGTCCGAGCCGCAGCGCCCTAATTAATCCTGGCTGCTGAGCAAACCGCCATACGCGCAGCGCCGAGCAGCCCGGCATCATCGCCACACTCGGCGCCTACAATCTTCACCTGCGCCGCCGACGGCGAAAACGCGCGTTCAGTCGACTTTGCCGCCCGGCC
>DASYTZ010000050.1:0-8153 GCA_036001745.1 Pyrinomonadaceae bacterium | reverse complement strand
ATTAACTCATCTATTGCTTGCTTACGCTTTGCTTGAGTGGCGGGTGACTTGTCAAAGTTAGACGATCTGTTGGCGTTACGGCGACCACCGCTACAACCCAGAACTAGAAGCACAAAAAGCGAAACAGCTAAGATAAGACCGTTGGGAGTCTTCATGCGGCAGAGTCTACTTCCACTCAAATCCGCTAGGCAAGTCTTCGTTGTGTCAACCGCATACTTACCATCTTGAAGCCCAAGAAAAAAGGGTGTACACTGCGTACACCCTTGAGTCTAGTTGGTCGGCTAGGCTCGTCAGTTCAACTTTTCTAGAACGAATTATACACACAAGACGATCTTTTGAAAACAGCTAGTTTCTAGTTCTGTCACGCAAGCGCAACCAATGGCAATGGCCGCGCCTGCGTGAACCCGAATGCGAGAAAAGCTACTTGTCGCCGCCTTCTACGTGGAAGGTAGACGCTCTCAGAGCTTTGGCAACAAGCGGCATCTCGCACCCGCCGCTCCGGGGCGAGAATCCAACTTGTGACGGTCAGGCTTCTCGTCTTCGGAGAGAGCTTTTCAAAGAACCTCACTTTACGCGGTAGGTGCTGGCTCGTTGGCCTGCACCTTGAACCACGAGACTAATCAATCCGTCCTCTTCCATGCGCCGTAAGGCACTAGAAACTGCCGCAGGCGTAATAGTTGCAGCAAGTTCTGGCTGCTTCTCTTGCAGCATCGTAAACACTTGCGGCTGGCTAAAGGTGTCCTGTTGTTTTAGTTCGGGAAGAAGGGGCGTGATTGCGCTGTTAAGCCCGCCGTTCCGCCTGCGTCGCTTGCGCGACGTGACGGGCTTATGGCCGTTTGTGCTTGCTAACTGCCAGACGGTCTCAAGAGCTTGGAGCTTCTGCTGACAGTCTTTTTCAATCTGAGCTTTCAGGCGCAGATACTCACTTTCTCTCATAGTGTTAAACACTACACTAAAGAAAGCTATCGCGCAAGCGGGTTTGGCTAGCAATTAAGCAAGGGCTACCTTGAATTCATAACGGGTCTTTGTCCCACGGATCGGGCTTCGGTTTAGTTTTGCGCGTTAGCGCCCTTATAGGTGAGTCGCCGCCCTTCGATTCCCTTAAGGGCTTCGTTGGCGCGCTCACCGTCACTAATCTCCCTGTGGTTGTATCTAAAATCAAACTCGGCCAAATATCGGTGAAGGTGCTTCCGGCCTACGTGGTGATAGATTCCATTGATGCCTCTTTTCAGAAGCGAGAAGAAACCCTCTACCGTGTTAGTCGTGACCATCACTCCTTCTTCAAACCGCACATACTCGTCGGCTCTGTGATTCACCAAAGAATGTTTGCGTCGGCCTGTAGTTCGATTGCGCAGCATACCTGTGTCAGTGATTAGGTGTGCGTCCATCTGGCAGACATCATCAAGAACTGCTTTCAGATTATCGGCTGTTACCTTTTCAACGTGGCGAGAGTGAACACGTCCGCCGCGCTGTACCACAGAAAACACCGCCGCTTTGTCACCTAACACGGCAGGATAATCCTGCATCCGCTTTCCGGGCTGAACGCGCATCACGTGTCTTTGTTGCTTCGACTTGTTCTTGACTGAACCGCCAATGTAAGTCTCGTCGGCTTCAATGATGCCGCTCATCTTTTCAGGCAATTCTCCGGTCAGACAATAACGAATCCGGTGCGCCATAAACCAAGCAGACTTGTATTCTTTGAGATCGAGCATCCGCATTAGCTGGTGCGCGCTCATGCCTTTTTTGGACGCGTTGATCAAATGGAAAGCCAGTAACCACTTGTGAAGCGGGATATGAGAATCCTCGAAGATCGTCTTGACCGTGACCGTGAATTGCTTTCGGCATCCGCGACATTGCCAGAGACCTTTGCGCGGTTTGCGGACGCGGTATTTTTTTCCCGCCTTCTTCGCGGCCTTCTCTAACTCTTCGATTTGCTCCGGCGTCTTTTCCTTGACTGTAATACGCCACGCTTCGCCTATCAGACCGCAGTGAGGGCATACAGCGCCGTCCGGCCATCGCTTCTTTTCCAACCACTCACGGGCAGCATCTTCGTCTTTGAACTGCGGCTCTAAGATTGAGCCATCTTCTTTCTTGGTGCGCTTTTTCATGGTAAGCGCATCCTATCAGGTTCGGCTGCATGTGTCAACTACATAATTGCCAGAAGTTTCTTGTAATTCAAAAACAGGCGTTGGGCCAGGTAGTCGTCAACCATCGCCTGGTCGCGTTTCGCGCTATTCGAGCAGGTGTTCGAGAATCAGGCTTTCGCTGGAGTTTTCCAGCAAAGGGAAGTAAGCAGCGCTTCGATCCAGCGCGGCCCGTGGCACGAGGCCCACAATCTCGGTGGCGGCGACTTTGACGCCGAGCCGCTGCGCTTCGTCACGCACGGCCTCAAACGCACGCGCGATCGAAGTTTGTTCGTAGTTCGTGAGGTTCATCGATACCTGCACGATACCGCGCGAATGTAATTCGAAACCGAGCGCCTTTACGAAAGGCAAGCCACCATCGCGCTCGCGCACGGTCCGCGCAATGCGTCGCGCGATCAAGATGTCGTCGGTTTGTAGCTGGACGTTGAAGGCGACGAGGAACGGGCGCGCGCCGACGGCGATCGCCCCCGCGGTTTCGTGCAATCGCGCGTCGCCGATGTCAGGTCTGCGATCAGGATTCGTCGCAATTTCTTCGCGCAAATGCTCGAACCCTTTTCCGCGCACGTGCTCTAAGCGCGCGCGGTCAGCTCTGAGCGCTGCGCGTTCGTAGAAGTAAACCGGAATGGAAAGTTCTTCCCAGATCCTGTGTCCTGCTTCGTGGGCCAACGCAACGCAATCGTCGATAGTCACGCCGCTGACCGGAACGAAGGGCAGGACATCAGTCGCGCCGATGCGCGGATGCTCGCCTGCGTGTTGTCGCAGGTCGATCAACTCAGCGGCTTTGGCAACGGCCCGCACCGCAGCTTCGACGATCACTTCCGGAGGCGCGACAAAAGTGATTACCGATCGGTTGTGATCGGTGTCGATATGACGGTTGAGAACCGTGGCGCCGTTAACCGATTTGATCGCCTGCGCAATCTGTTCGACGACTTCAGGCTTGCGGCCCTCGCTGAAGTTTGGTACACACTCGACCAGCATTGCCGATTTTTGATTGCCGATTGCCGATTGATTAGTTCGCATTGGCGGTCGGTTACTCGTAACAAGACTCTGGATTAAAAGCAAATCGAAAATCGGCAATTGGCAATCGGCAATGGCGCTAGATCGCTTCATCAACGAACGCAAGAACGCATGGCAGCGGCTTGAGCAGCTTTTGCACCAGCTCGACGGCTTGAAGCTGCGGCGCTTGCATCGCGAAGAAGTGCGTGAGCTGGGCCGCATCTATCGGCGGACGGCTTCGGACCTGGCGATCGCGCGCGCCGAATCGCGTGATCCGCGGCTGATCAACTACCTGAACAGCCTGGTAATTCGCGCGCACGGCCGAATTTACCGGGCCGACGCGCAGGGCGGCCGCCGCGTTCGTAACTTCTTCGCGCGCGATTTTCCGCGGAGTTTTCGCCGCACCTGGCGCTACACGGCCACGGCGTTTGCGGTCTTTTGCCTCTTTAGCGCCGTCGCTTTTTTCGGGACCCGTCACGACCCTGATTTCTCGGAATTCGCAGGAATTACCTCGTATTGGAAAGCCATAAACACAGATCAAAAGAGACGATGGTGGCAGGAGATAAACAAAGAAAACGAAGTCGAGTCGCCGCGTATCTTCACGAATAACATTCGCGTGACGTTCTATGCTTTCGCGTTCGGCGCCATGTTTGGCCTCGGCACGCTCTACGTCATGGCCTTTAACGGGGCGATGTTCGGCTCGATCCTGGCTCTGACATACCGGGCTGGCTATGGAAACGATCTGCTGACGTTCGTCGTCGGACACGGCGTCATTGAGTTGTCCTGCATCTTTATCGCGGGTGGCGCCGGCTTGCTGATCGGCACGGCGCTGGTGATGCCCGGCAACATGACGCGCAGCGACGCGTTAAAGTCTCGCGGCATGGAAGCAGTTCGTTTGGTTGTGGGCTGCATTCCGTTGTTAGTGATCGCGGGAATCATCGAAGGCTTCATCTCGCCGGCGCCAATCAATCCCGCAATTAAGTTTGCGATCGCAGGCCTCACTGGAGTCGCGCTGTATTCGTATTTGTTGCTGGCTGGACGGGAAGCTACAGCAGACCGCGCTCCTTAACCCGCAGATAGGTTTCGAGAAGCCGCGGCACCAGCGCCGCCGCCGTCACATCCAAAGCCAAACCTCCCTGCGATTCAACCAAACGCAAAGCTGCTTCGCGCTGGTACATAATCTCTTCGGCGACAGATTGCGTGAACAGCTCAGTCTCCGTCTCCGGCGCCTCGCGCACCACGGATTTCAGATCGCGATCCGCAATCGTGACGACCAACGGCAGATGGCGCGGCCGGAGCAGCTTCAACGACGAGAGCAACTCGCTCGAGCCTTCTTCGTCAACCAGGTCGGTCAGCACGACCACGAGTGAGCGCCGCTGACTGTTCGCGGAGACAAACTCAAACGCGCGAGCGTAGCTTGGCTCGATCATCTCCGGTTCGATTGCGTGCAAAGCTTCGAGCGCCGCGTCGAGGTGTTCGGCCCCGCGCTTCGGCGGGAGAAAAGTTTTGATGCGCCGCCCGAAAACGAGCAGCCCGGCGTTGTCGCCGGCGCGCGCCGCGGCCGACATCAGTGCCAACGTCGCGTGCACCGCGAGGTCAAGTTTCGTCTCGTTCTCAAGTCGTCCCGTCATCAAACGGCCCGCATCAAGCGCGATCAGGATCGTCTGGTCGCGCTCCATCTGATACTGCCGCGTCACGAGCTTGCCGCGACGTGCGGTGGCCGTCCAGGAAATGTGCCGCATCTCGTCGCCGCGAACGTAATCACGCAACGACTCAAAGTCGCGGCCCTCGCCACGCCACTGTGATTTCCGGCGTGCCGCGACGAACGAACGCGCGCCGAGCGCTCTCAATTCCGCCTCGCGCGCGCGCCGCATATTCGGATAGACCTTGACCGTGATGGCCTCGCCCGCAGTTGTCTGGCACCACGCCAGTCGCCAACGCGACAGGTAACGTACTGCGATTCGGCCAAAGGAAAACTGACCGCGCTTTGGAGGCTTCAAACTGTAAATGATGGACGCGCTGGTTTGGGCTTCCACTTCGAGGCGTGCTTCGCGACTGCCGAAGAGCTGCATCTGCGGCGGGTACTCGTCTTTGATGATCAGCGAAAAATCTTTCGGCGTGTGGTTGGCAATCTCAATTCGAACGTCGGTTTCCGCGCCGACGGCGAACCGGCCGCCAAAGTGACGTTCAATACGCACACCGGTCGGCAGTTTGCTGTTCCATGCGTCGAAAACTGCCGCCGCGATGATGACAAGATCGTAAGTGACTGCCACCCACGCGAGTAGCGGCCGGCCCCATGACAGCGAGATCGGAACCAATGCGACGGCGAGCAACGCGTAAAATAATTTGCTAAAGACGAAGCGCATTATCGCGGGTGGCGTTATCAGTGATCAGCTTCGCATCGAGCGACGCGGCGTTCTTACTGTGTGCCCTTAACCTTCTGAATAACTGCGATGGCCTTTTTCGTCCATTCATCGCCATCGTTACCGAAGCCAATCCCTTCGAACAATAACTTGCCGTCTGGGCTGATGATCCAATTGCGCGGAATGCTGAAAACGCCCAGGCCTTCAGCAAACGACTGCCCCAAAATTACCGGAAAGGTGTACTTGTTCTCTTTCATAAACGGCTCGACCAGTCCGAGCTCGTCATCAATGTTGAGTGTCAGGACCAGCACATCTTTCTTGTCTTTCATTTGCTCGCTCAGCTTTTGGACGTAAGGCAATTCCGAACGACAAGGCCCGCACCATGTGGCCCACAAGTTAATAAAAACCACTTTGCCTTTTAGATCTGCGAGCTTCCAGTTACGGCCCTGTAGATCGGCGAGTTCGAAATCAGGCAGGAGCGTATTCTTGGCATCCCAAGTTTCGGTCTCGGCAGCCTCGGGCTTGCCTTTCGCAAGTTCGTTGCGCGCCAGATAAGCTTGCCAGCCCTGCTCGGTGCCGCCTAACTTTTTCCACAGCCGTTGCGCGTTCTCGCTGAGTTCGTCTTTTGGCCCAGGCCTTGAAGTCGCAGGCTTAGGCCGAAAAACGAGCGCGGTCTGGTAGGCCATTAAGGCATCGAGCTTGCGCTCCTCAGCCTCCGCAACCTTGGCCACAACTTGCCAGTAAGTGGTTTGATGGATGGCAAAGCCCCGCTTCTCCTTGTCGGCCGGTTTCTGCTGTTTCAAATCTTCAGCCATCTGGTCCAGGACTTCATGGGCTTTGGCGGATTGTTTCAGTCGCGCGTAAGCCTCGGCGAGCAACGGCCAGCTTTCCCAACGGACGTATTTCAAATTTCCGGCATCAAATCCTTCTTCGCGCGGGTAGAGATCAGATTCGCGGTCACGCGCGTCAACTTTCGCAGTCTCGGCGACCCCCTTCTCAAGCAACTCGGGAATTCTTTCCAAATGAAAACCGCGTTTGAGGAAGAATCGAGCCACCGGGATTTCGACCGGCGGAATCGAATACGAATAGCCTTCGTTCTGCTGATGCGTTTTCGCGTACTCGTTGTAAGCAGTTTCGACCTCGGCATTCTGAGAGCTTTCCAGTTCGCGCAACGAGTAGAGACGCATTGACCAAATGCTCTCGTCATTCGGCCATTGCTTCAGCCATTCGGTGGTGATTTGTATGGCCGCTTGATGGTAAGCCTGTTTCTTTGGGTCTGAATCTTCCGCCTTAGGATAAGGATGTTCGTCGCGCCAGCGGCCTTGAAGCATCCGTTTTGCGCTTTCGGATTTCGGGAAGAGCCGCACCAACTCATCTTCGGCCCAGCGCTGATTAGCCTTGTCGTCGGCTTGCTTGTAGCCAGCGACCAGGGCCAGCAACCACTCTTTGGTATTGAGATGCTTGGCCCGTATGCGTTTCAAGTCCTCAGCGATCTCCTGGCGCACTTGCGGGTATTCGGGCACCGATTTGAGTTTGAAACTAATTGTCCAGAGGTCGTCCCAATAGATTAGTTCATTGTCCGCGCTCGATGATTCCAAACGACCGCGCAAGCGTTGCGCGGCCTCCGCCATTATCTGCTTGTCTCCGCTCCGTGAAATCAACCAAAAGCCGCTCATGGAAGCCGGGCATTTCGAAACCCACATCTTTACGTTCCCCTGCAATTTGGCCTGGTCGCGAAAGTTTCGATAGTTGTAGATTTGGGCCAGCTCGAGATAGGTCCACGGAAATTCAGGCGCCCGGTTTGCCAGTTTATCGAACAACTCGATCGCCTCTTTTGTGTGTAGCCCGACAAGCATGCGAGCATAAAGGTAACTAGCCGTAACATCATCCGGATTTTTTTCCGCAGCCGCACGATATTCCGAAACAAGCGCATCTTCCTCGACGAATAAACCGCTGGTGCGCTCACTCTGATAACGCCGCTCGATGTAAAAGTCATGCGGATACTTCTTCAGTAAGTCTTGAAACATTCCAATGCGACGCTCATGGCTCAATTTGTACGGCAGACCCTCTTCGCTCACCTTGTCGACCTTCCTCAACTGTTCCTTCACAGCGAGAGAAGGTTCGCAGTAGCTTTCCGCGGTCTGCGCGAGGCCTGAAGTCGAGAAGAGCAGGACCAGGACGGATGCGGGCAATAGAAATGTGAGCCGAGAAGAAATCACGGGAAACCTCATCATGAACCTGTCTCCTCTCGCGACGATGTCAATAAAGCTATCGCGGTACTTCCGCCGATTGCAGGATGTCGCTAATAACGGAATCTGGAGTGGCGCCATCGAGTTCGGCTTCGGCGCGCAACGTGAGTCGATGTCGCAGCACCGGTCGCGCGATGTCGCGCACGTCATCGGGTGTCGAGAAGTCTCGCCCGCGAATGGCCGATAGCGCTTTCGAGCACAGCAGCAGCGCTACAGCCGCGCGGGGACTGGCGCCGTAGTGCACCGCCGCGTGATCCCGCGTGCGGCGAACGATATCCACTATGTAGCGTTGCACGCCGGGCTCGACCCGCATATTTCGTACTTCGGCGCGACAACGCGAAATCGCTTCGGCATCCGGCAACGCGTGAATGTCCACCTGTTCCAGGCGTCTCGCATTGAAC
>DASYTZ010000049.1:0-8822 GCA_036001745.1 Pyrinomonadaceae bacterium | reverse complement strand
AGATCGCAGCCGCGCCATCGAAGCCGCGCTGCTCAACATTGAAAAGCGTTTTGGCAAAGGATCGATCATGCGCCTAGGCGAGCGTGACGTTTCCGATGTGCCGGCAATATCGACAACTTCGCTGTCGCTGGACGCGGCGATTGGGATCGGCGGCGTGCCGCGCGGCCGCATCGTGGAAATCTATGGCCCGGAGAGTTCCGGCAAATCCACGCTCGCAATGCACATCGTGGCCCAGGCACAGCAGGCCGGCGGCGTCGCCGCGTACATCGATGCTGAACATGCAATGGACGCTCAATATGCCGCGAAACTCGGCGTCAATGTCGATGACATGCTGATCTCGCAGCCGGATTCCGGCGAGCAGGCTTTGGAAATTGCCGAAGCGCTGGTGCGATCGAACGGTGTCGATGTGATCGTCGTTGACTCAGTCGCGGCGCTGGTGCCACGCGCAGAACTTGATGGCGAGATGGGCGATTCGCTGCCCGGCTTGCAAGCGCGCCTGATGTCCCAGGCGCTGCGCAAGCTGACGGCGATCGTGGCCCAGTCCAACACCTGCTTCATCTTCATCAACCAAATTCGCGAAAAAATCGGTGTGATGTTCGGAAATCCCGAGACGACCACCGGCGGCCGCGCGTTGAAGTTTTATTCCAGCTTGCGCCTCGACATCAGGCGCATCGGCGCGATTAAAGACGCCGATCGTGTTGTGGGCAACCGGACGAAAGTAAAAGTTGCGAAGAACAAAGTTGCGCCGCCGTTCCGCGAGTGCGAGTTCGACATCATGTACGGCGAAGGCATTTCGCGCGAAGGCGACGTGCTCGATCTCGCTAGTAACAATCGCGTAATTGAAAAAAGCGGCGCCTGGTTTTCTTACAAAGGCGAGCGCCTCGGCCAGGGGCGCGAGAATGCGAAGCAGACCTTGAAGGATCATCCTGAGCTGCTGCGCAAGATCGAAAACGATGTAAAGCGCGCGCTGGGTATGCCCGTGCGGGAAGAAGCTGCCGCAACCGACGGCGAGCAGAAGAAGGCCGCTGCCGCGGGAGAGAAGAAGTAGTCTGTCGCCTCAAAAGCTCGAGATAATAACCTCGGGGTAAGGAAGGTGGGCTCGCCCCCGCTCATCGCGTGGCCAAGAAGTGGTCCAACATAAACCTTCCCGGCGCGTTGCATTTTGTCACCGGGAATACTTTAGATCGAGCGCGAATCTTCACCGACGCTTCGTGCTGCACCTCATTCCTTGAAGAGCTTCGTGATCTCAACCAGAAGTGGCCGAGTAAGTTAATCGCCTATGTCTTGATGCCCGATCATTTCCACCTGATTACCAATCCGCGTGACGGAAGAATTAAGGAATTTGTAGGCGCGCTAAAGAGCTTTTCAGCAAAGCGCATTGTTAAGACCTCAAGGCGTTTTCGATTTCACGCCGATACGGATGGTTACAAGGTTTGGCAACAAAGTTTCAAAGCTATTCCTTTGTGGAGCGGCTGGATGATTTGGCAAAAGATTAATTACATTCATGCCAATCCAGTAAAGGCCAGTCTGGTAAAGTCAGCCAAGAACTATGCTGCTTGGTCGAGCTTTCGTTCCTTTCCTTTTACTCACAAGGTGAGACCTCGTTAGCTGTCGATCACGATTGGTGGTGGCAAGATGATGCAGAGAAATTGTCCCGAGCTGTTAAGGAGATCGGGTTGCGCGCTTGAAATTTGATAAGAGGGCGGGGGCGAGCCACCCTTCCTGACCTTGAGACAGTTTAGGCTGCTCTGATTCCTTTCGGTATTTGGCTTTACAGACCTTCATTAGTCCCCGCATAATCCGCGCGACAAATCCATAACATGAGCGAATCAATTCTCATCAAAAACGGCACGATTGTGACGATGGATGCCGACAACTCCATCGTGCACGGCGATCTGTTGATTCGCGATGGCCGCATCGCTGAGGTCGCGGAAACAATCGACGCAGAACCCGACGAAACAATCGATGCTGCGGGTTGCGCCGTCCTGCCAGGCTTTGTCCAGACGCACATTCATCTTTGCCAGACGTTGTTTCGCGGCGCGGCGGACGATCTTTCGTTGATTGACTGGTTGAAGAAACGTATCTGGCCGATGGAAGCAGCTCACACGCCGGAGTCGATTCGCGCGTCGGCGCGTTTGGGAATTGCAGAATTAATCAAAGGCGGCACGACTTGCGCGCTGACGATGGAAACCGTGCGGCACACGGAAGAAGTCTTGCGCGTCGTCGAGGAAACCGGATTCCGCGCCACGGTTGGCAAATGCATGATGGATAAAGGCGACGATTTGCCGGCGGAACTGCATGAGGAGACTCGCGCGTCAATTGATAAATCAGTCGCGCTAATCAACGAATGGCACGGCAAAGCCGATGGACGCATACGATGTTGTTTTGCTCCGAGGTTTGCCGTTAGTTGCACGCGCGAGCTGCTTGCAGAAGTCGCAGACTTGGCGGGGGAGCGCGGCGTCATGATTCACACCCACGCTTCGGAAAACAAAAGTGAGTGCGAAATGGTCGAGCACGAAACGGGCATGCGCAATGTTGCGTTTCTGGATTCGATCGGCGTCTCTGGTTCGCACGTCATGCTCGCCCATTGCGTCCACGTGAATGAAGATGAACTTCAGTTGTTGAGCCGCACACGAACAAACGTCTCGCACTGTCCATCTTCGAATTTGAAACTCGGATCGGGAATCGCTCCCGTTGCAAACATGCTCGAGCGTGGGATTTCAGTGTCACTCGGCGCGGATGGCGCGCCGTGCAACAACCGGCTCGACATGTTCACAGAGATGCGCAGCGCGGCGCTGTTGCAAAAAGCACTGCACGGCCCGGAGGTTCTCCCGGCCAGTCGCGCCTTGCGAATGGCGACACTCGATGGCGCGCGCGCGCTGGGTTTGGCAGACGAAGTCGGCAGCATTCAGGTTGGCAAGCGCGCGGACGTAATCATCGTCGATATGAATCGGCTGCATGCCGCCCCGGAAAGGGGTGTGATTTCGTCGCTTGTTTACTCCACGCAGCCGTCCGATGTGCGGACGACGATAATCGATGGTCGGGTGGTCATGCGCGATCGCAAGCTGACGACGATGAACGAAGCGGACGTGATTGCCGAAGCTAATCACGAGGCGAAGTTGTTGTCGGAACGGGCAGCATAGCGAAATGGAGCACAAGTCGCTCAGGCTTCCAGCCTTTGCCAAAATCAACTGGAGCTTGCACATCTTCGGCAGGCGCGCTGACGGTTATCACGAGATCGACACGGTCCTGCAAACGGTCAGCCTCCACGACACCATCACTTTCGAAACGACAGAGAATTCCGACATCCGATTGTGGTGTGATGATCATTCAATTCCGACTGATGAAAGCAATCTTGTTTGGCGTGCGACGGCGGCTTTGCGCGATCGCTACTCGGTAAAACCAGGCGTGAAAATTCGTCTGGAAAAGCGAATTCCAAGCGAGGCAGGCCTCGGTGGCGGATCGTCTGATGCGGCGGTGACGCTGATCGCGCTCGCGCACTTGTGGGAAATCGAACTGTCCGCAGATGGTCTTCTTGAGATTGCAGAAAATCTCGGTTCTGACGTTCCGTTCTTTTTGCATGGCGGCGCCGCGCGCGCAACGGGTCGCGGGAGCGTGATTGAGCCGCTCAACAACTCGCCCGAGACGTATGTTCTCATCATCAAACCGAACCTGAGCGTCGCTACGGCAAAAGCGTACCGTATGCTGAATCGCGCAGCCTTGACAACCTCAGATTCGAAACCTATTCTGTTTCGTTCGCAGGCGAGCGACGTTTCCGACTTCTCAGATCAGAACGCTCTGCAAAACGATTTCGAGCCGGTTGTTTTTCAACTTGAACCAGAAATCGAACGAGCGAAAAATGCTTTGCTAAAATCAGGAGCCAGCGCGGCGCTGATGGCCGGCAGCGGCTCGGCGGTATTTGGGATTTTTGAAAATCAGGACGCTCAGGAGCGCGCCATTCAGGCGATCGAACTCGAAACTGGTTGGCGCGCGTTTCCTTGTAAGACGGTTGGGCGCAGCCACTACGAAACGGCGTTGGGTCCGGCGGGTGAACTCGTCGCGCGGCTGTTCGGCGAGAATGCTGGGGCGTAGCCAAGTGGTAAGGCACCGGTCTTTGGAACCGGCACTCGTAGGTTCGAATCCTTCCGCCCCAGCCAATTTTTAAGTGAAAGGTGATTGGTGATAGGTGATGAGAAAGGTTCGTCTCGTCCTGTCACCTATCACCCATCACCTATCACCGATTGCATGAGCACGACCGGCGGCATCAAAGTCTTTTCCGGCAATGCGAATCGCGCGCTGGCGAAAGAGATTTGCCACGAGCTGCGCTGCGATTTGGGGCGAGCGCAAACGGCGCGCTTCTCGGACGGCGAATTCAATTTTCAGATTGAAGAAAATGTCCGCGGCGCAGACGTTTTCATCGTACAGCCGACGTGCCCCCCGACGGATTCGCACGTCATGGAGTTGCTGGTGATGCTTGACGCGTTCAAGCGTTCCTCGGCCGAGCGTTTGACGGCGGTGCTGCCGTATTACGGTTACGCCCGCTCAGACAAAAAGGATCGCCCACGCGTGCCGATTGCGGCGAAGCTGGTCGCTAACCTGATTCGCATCGCCGGCGCGGATCGCATCGTCACGATTGATTTGCACGCCGCGCAGATCCAGGGGTTCTTTGATATTCCGGTGGATCACTTGTACGCCGCGCCGGTGATGATTCGACATTACCAGGAGCATCCTCTGCCGAATCTGACGGTCGTGGCGCCGGATACTGGTGGCGCGGAGCGCGCGCGGGCCTACGCGAAACGCTTGGACGCGGAACTCGCTCTGTGCGATAAGCGGCGCGACAAGCCCAACGTTGCCGAAGTGATGAACGTCGTCGGCGACGTGGAAGGACGTAGTTGCTTGATCGTCGATGACATGTGCGACACAGGCGGTTCGCTCACAAAGGTTTCGCAGGCTTTGAAGGAAGCCGGGGCAAAACGGGTCGATGCCTGCTTCACGCATCCGGTGCTTTCGGGCCGCGCCGCGATGCATTTGGCGAATTCGGACATCGAGCAGATTGTAGTTACGAACACAATTCCGCTAAACTCTAAGGCAGCGGAACTGAAGAACATTACGGTTCTTAGCATTGCGCCTCTTTTGGCGAAGGCAATTAAGTCGATCCATGAAGAGACCAGCGTCTCTTCGCTCTTCGTATGAAGGGCAAAAACTGAAAAGCTCTTAGCCGTCAGCTCTCAGCTTTCAGTAAACAATTTGAGTTTTGATGGGTTTCAGGCGAATTGCGTCTGAACTCACTGATAGCTGAATGCTGACAGCTAACGGCTAGATTCGGAGAACAATCATGGCAGAGAAGAAAGACATTGTAGTGCGCGCGAAGGCGCGCGATGGACGTGGGAAGAATGATGCGCGACGTGCGCGTCGCGACGGACAAGTGCCGGTCGTCATTTACGGCGGCCAGGGCGAAACGGTAGCGGCGCTAGCCCCGGCAAGCGAGCTGGCGGCCATCCTTCGCTCAGACACCGGACGTAATACGATTTTCACCGTAGACGTGGAAGGCGTTGAAGCTACTGAGGTGATGTTTGCGGACCGGCAGATCGATCCGGTGCGGATGCGGCTCGTGCATGCGGATTTCAAGCGGCTGGTTAAAGGCGAGAAAATTGAAACGACGGTTCCGCTGCGCCTGGTTGGTGAGCCGATTGGCGTGCGCGAACAGGCGGGTGTCCTTGAGCAAATCGTGCGCAACATCGACATCCGTTGCGAGCCGCGCGATATTCCCGAACACATCGACGTCGACGTGACAAATCTTGCGGTGCACGAAGTGCTGCACGTTTCTGACATTCCGGTAAGCGCGGGCGTCGAGATTCTGGAAGCGCCCGACACGGTAATTGCGACCGTCGGCGTGGTTAAGGAAGAGCCCGTTGAGGTGGCGCCGGAGGTTGAAGGCGAAGCACCAGCCGAACCCGAAGTCATCGGCAAGGGCAAGAAGGAAGAAGAAGGCGAGGCCGAGGAAGAGACGAAGTAAGAACATTGCCGATTTGCGATTGCCGATTGCCAATTGTCAACTTTGGTATGAGGCGAATCGGCAATCGGCAATTGGCAATCGGAAATGTATTTGATCGTTGGACTGGGAAACCCGGGCGCCGAGTACGAGTGGACGCGCCACAATTTGGGTTTCATGTTGATTGAAAAACTGGCTGCCGAGGCGGGCGCGACTGTGAAACGTCGTGAGTGCCGTTCGCTGGTCGGCTCGGCAACGATCGAAGGCGAGCGCGTGCGGCTCGTGAAGCCGAAAACGTTCATGAATCTGAGCGGCGAAGCCGTTGCGTGCTTGCTCTCGAAGCACGACATCGACGACGCCTCGAAATCTTTGATCGTGATCAGCGATGACTTGGCTTTGCCTTTTGGAAAGATTCGCTTGCGTCCGAGCGGCAGCGCTGGCGGACACAACGGACTGAAGTCGATCATCAGCGCGATTGGCACTAATGAATTCATTCGGCTGCGAATTGGAATCCAGCCGGAGCATCCGGTGAGCGACGCGAAAGCTTTCGTGCTGGAGCAGTTTCGCAAGCCGCAGCGAGAAGAAGTTGGCAAGATCTTGGAACAAGCCGCAGAAGCCGTGCACTCGATTCTGCGGGACGGCATCACGAAGGCGATGTCGCTTTATAACTAGTAAATCGTGAATCGTAAATCGTAAATAGACGTTTCGTTTCGAGTAGGAACTCTATTTACTATTTACGATTAACGATTCACGGCTTTTTGGAGGATTAGCGTGGCAGAAAAAAGAACTTACGAAGTAGTTTTCATCATCGATCCGGACGCGGAAGACGCCGAAGTGATGCGTCTGACGGAATCGGTCCAGAAGATCATCACCGACCAGGGCGGGAGCATTACGAAGACCGAGATGATGGGGAAGCGCCAGCTCGCTTACGAAATCAATCATAGGCGTCACGGCATTTACGTCTTGCTGGAAGTTGAAGGCTCAGGCGCGGAAATCGCCGAGCTCGAGCGTCGCATGCGCGTCAACGATCGCATTTTGCGCTACATGACGATCCGCGTGGACGAAGATCGTCGTCGCGCGGAAAAGTTGAAAGCGCGCCGCGCCCGAAAGGCCGAGAAGCGACCGACGGCCGGCAAAAAGCGGGCCGAAGAATCTGATACAGAGGCCGAGGAAGCTGAGTCGGAAGCCGCGTAGCAATTACGAACTGGAAGGAAAGGTTTATGTCGACAAATTTTGACGAGCGCGATAGCGCGCATGGTTTTGAACGGGAATACGAGCGGGCCGGGATGCCGGGTCGCGGCCCGCGGCGCATGCAGCGGCGAAAGATTTGCCGGTTTTGCATTGATAAGGTCGATTACATCGACTTCAAAGATCTGAAGCTTTTGCAGTCTTACACGCCCGAGCGCGGCAAGATTCTGCCTCGCCGAATCTCCGGCGTCTGCGCCACTCACCAGCGCATGCTGGCCGAAGCGATCAAGCGCGCACGCAACATCGCGCTGCTGCCGTACGCGGCTGATTGATCTTATCTGCCACCGAGGCACAGAGACACTGAGGTAAAACATGGGAAAAGCCGTGTTCTTTTCGGTAATTGTTCTCTGTGACTCTGCGCCTCTGTGGCAAACCTTGAGGTACTAACCATGGCACACAAACAAGTTCTCTTACGCGAAGACATTGATAATCTCGGCGCACGCGGCGAAATCGTGCGCGTCAAAGCCGGCTACGCGCGCAACTATCTGCTGCCGCGCCAACTCGCCGTCGAGGCGACCGCCAGCAACGTTAAGCAGATTGAAGGCGAGCGCGCGGCCTTGGCAAAGCGCGAAGCCAAAGAACGCTCGACGGCTGATTTGCAGGCTGATCAACTAAAGAATCTGGCGCTGAAATTCGAGCGCAAAGTCGGTGAAGCAGGCGTTCTTTACGGCTCAGTCACTTCGATGGACATCGCGCACGCGCTGCAAGAGCAGGGCTACGAAATCGATCGCCGCAAGATTGTCCTGCGCGAGCCGATCAAGCGCTTTGGCAACTACACCGTGCCCGTGCGTCTGCACCGTGAAGTGACGATTGAGTTGCCCGTGAGCGTGCTCGGCGAGGGTGGCGTCGAGGTTGATGTTGATGCGCTCCAAGCAGAAGCCGCCGCAACACCGGCACCGACGGAAGCATCCCAAGACGAAGTGAGCGAGTGAATTCTGAGCTTGTGAAGTATCAGAGAAGATAAAGCATCGCGTTCACTCCCACGTCTTACACCTCATGTAGTATAGTTCGCGCCGCAAGAGAAAATTCGTAACGCGAATTTGTCTTGGCGGCAATTTTTTATTCTCCACAGCAGAAGCAATGGCCACGCCTGAACCGATCCGCGACCAAATTCTCGAAAAACCGCTTCCCAGCAGTCCCGACACTGAAAAAGCAATTCTCGGCGCCGTCATTCTCGACAACACTTTGATCGCGCAGGCGATTGAGATGTTGAAGCCTGCGGATTTTTATGTACCGTCGCATCGACGGATCTTCACCGCGATGATCGCGCTCTTCGAACGCGGCTCGGAAATCAATCCGATTCTGATCGCCGAAGAATTGCGCAGAGACAATTCGCTGGATGCGTCGGGTGGCGTTTTGTTTCTGACGAACCTCACGTATGGTCTGCCGCACGTCACCAGCATCGCGCAATACGCGAAAGTCGTGCGCGGCAAATCGCTGTTGCGCCAGCTTGTGAAAGTCGCGAACAAAATCACCGCTGAAGCGCTGGAGGAAGAGGACGAGCCGCAAAACATTCTCGATCATGCCGAGCATGCAATCTTTGCTTTGGCTGACGAGCGCATTCGCCAGGGCTTTGAGCACA
>DASYTZ010000048.1:0-6022 GCA_036001745.1 Pyrinomonadaceae bacterium | reverse complement strand
ACTCTGTACGAGCGGATTCTGCGCACGAAATACGAAGGCCAGACGAATATTCCGTACCACACGAATTTTATCGTCGCGGCAAACCATCAATCGCATCTGGACATGGGTTTGGTGAAGATGGCGCTGGGTGATGCGGGTCAGGATCTCGTCGCGTTAGCGGCGGCTGATTACTTCTTCGACACAAAATACAAGCGCGCCTACATGGAAAACTTCACTAACCTGGTGCCGATGGAACGCTCAGGTTCGCTGCGCCAATCACTGCGCCACGCCCGGTCGTATCTGGACCGCGGCTACAATGCGCTCATCTTCCCCGAGGGCACTCGTTCTTTGAGCGGAAAGATGGCCGACTTCAAACCCGTGATTGGATATCTCGCGCTGGCGGCGCGCGTCGGCATCCTGCCTGTTTATCTCGAAGGAACGTACGACGCCTATCCGAAGGGGGCGACAATTCTGAAGGGCCGCGACGTCGGCGCGCGCATTGGGCGTCTAATCTCAATCGAAGAGCTCGAAGAGATGACTGAAGGATTGCCGCGCGCGGAAGCCTATCGCCTGATCGCTGAGCGCGCGCGGCATGAAGTCGTCAACCTGCGCGATCGCACGAACGTGAAGTTTGATGCGCAGACGATGCATGAGCAGTGGAAAGCTGAACGCCGTGCCGGCAAACTGCGCATCGAAGCGAGCGACGAAGAGTACGCGATGGCGAACGCGTGAGATCGAATCAACCACAGAGGACACAGAGGAAAACAAAAAACACCCAACAGAAAACAGACACTCAGCAAGTCGACACCAAACAGGTCGCCCCACTCTTCTTTAATGTTTATTTGTTCTTCTCTGTGTCCTCTGTGGTTAATGGATCATGCCGACTAAGACTCCAAAGAAACGCACCGCCCAAATCGTGCCGAAGAAGAGCACGAAACGGCACGCTGCGATTGTTAAAAAGGTCCCGGCCACGACTCTGATCACGGGCGGCACGGGTTTTCTCGGCTCGCATCTGGTGCGTCAGCTTGTCGAGGCAGGCTCGAAAGACATTCGCGTGATGGCGACGTCCATTCCCGAATGGCTGACGGGTCTGGGCGTCGATACGTTTGAAGGATCTATTACCAGCGACGAGGATGTGGCGCGTGCGGTCGAAGGCGTCAAGGAGATTTATCATCTCGCCGGTAAAGTCTCGCGCGACAAAGACGATGCCCGCGAGATGTACAAGCTGCACGTTGATGGTACGCGTTTGCTTTGCGACGCAGCGAAGAAGGGCGGCGTGAAAACGATCGTGCTCGCGTCGAGCAGCGGTACGATTGCTGTCAGCGAAAAACCAGACGTGATTCCGGATGAGAATTACAACCCCCCGCTCGACATCATCGCGCGCTGGCCCTACTACGCGAGCAAGGCGTATCAGGAGATGGCCGCGCTTGAGCGATTCAATGGCCAGGGATTGCGTCTCGTCATCATGAACCCGAGCTTACTGCTCGGACCCGGCGACGATCGGCTGAGCTCAACCAAAGTCGTGCTGGATTTCATGGCGCGAAAGATTACGGCGGTGCCTAACGGCGGATTGAATTTCGTTGATGTGCGCGACGCCGCACAGGCGTTTCGCGTGGCGATGCAGAAGGGTCGTCACGGTCATCGTTACCTGCTGGGCGCCGTCAACTGGACGTTTGTGAAGTTCTTTGATCGGCTGGAACGTCTCACGAAAGTTGCCTCGCCACGGCTCGCCTTTCCTTCGAAAGTTGCAGTCACCGGCGCGCATGTCATCGACTCACTTTTCCGGCAATGGAACTTCACACCACCGGTGCAGGCCGACGAAATCGAGATGGCCGAATACTTCTGGTACTTCAAACATGACAAAGCCCGTCGCGAACTCAGCTTCATGCCGCGCGACCCGGGCGACACGCTGAACGATACTGTGCGTTATTTGAGAGAGAATTTTTTGGGTGGGAAGTGAAGCATCACATCGCGCCCAACTGCCGGTACATCCTCGCGAAGTCAAAGCTATTCCACGATTCGACGAACATCCCATCTTTGACGCGCGCGATGCCGATGCCGTCGAAATCGACGGTGGCGCCGGTGGCCTTCATTCCCAAGCTGTCGCCTTCGTGCTTGCCGCGGACTGAGCAGCGCGCGACGACCTTGTCACCTTCGGCGATTGTGTCTTCGACGACGACTTCGATATTCGGGAACGCCTCACGGAACTGCGTATGGAAAGGCAGAAAGCCACTCGCTCCGCGCAACGGCTCGCTTGGATCTCCGGAAAGGCCGTGGTTAATGCAATCTTCAGACATCATCTCGCGAATCGCTTCGGGGCGGCCTTTGTTCCAAACTTCTTCGAACCAGCGACGCATCAGGGCCTTGTTGGCTTCTTGCGTATTTTGTTCAGCCATGAGGAACCTCCATTGCCTTTACTTTCATACATCCTCTTCATCAACATGAAACTTATGCAGCACGCGATGAGCAATCGGTGAAAGAATAATGCCCATCAATGCGATAAAGACGACGCCGCTGAAAAGTGCATAGATCGAGGCGAAGACTTTGGCCGATTCATTAGGCAGCTCGCGCACCGGCCCCATTCCTCCCAAAATCATTGATGCTTCGAGCAGCGAATCAATCCAATTGAAGCCGGCGATGAAGCGGTAACCGGCGATGCCGATGGAAAGAGCGATGGCCATCAAGCTGAGGCCGATAACGAGCGAGCCTACGATCCGCTGCACGTAAACCGATACAGGCGCGAGTTGATCGTGTCGCCGTTCAAACCGTCGCCAGGACACTTTAGATCGTTTCACCAAAGTCAGCCCTCAAGGAAACCGCACTCGCAGCACGCGCGGCACGATCTGAAAAGTCGATGGCAGGCGGCCAAGGACTTCGCCATCCAATTCAACACGCACTTCTTTTTCTTTGTTAGCGGGACGCGCCACGACTTGTTTGGCGAGTGTGTGCGTGACTTCACTCATCCGCAGATGCGCGCCGAAATAAAGCCGCGGGGCATTCGTAAGTAACCTGAACGAATTGGCGTCTCCGATGGTCACGACATCGAAATAGCCATCGTCCAGTTTCGCGTCGGGGGCCACCTTCATGGCGCCACCGTAGTAACGAGCATTGGCGACGCAAAACTCCGCGACGCGTAAACGCCGCTCTGCTTCGTCGTCGATTTGCACCAGTACTTCGGCGGGAGTTGCAGCCAGGGTCGTTTGCACGGTGGCGGTGGCGTACGAGAGTTTGCTGGTAACTTTGCGTGGCGTAAAAGCGGGAACCCATTTTTTGGCTTCGCCGCTCGCAGCGCGATCCAGAACTTCCGTGCTCATGCCGAAGCTCGCGACGTTGATCGAGTAGCGTGTCTCTCGCTCACCAGCATCATTGATGAAAGTCACGCGTACTGCATCGATCGTTTTCGCGCGACCGTCGCGCAGCGCGCGGGCGGCAGCGGCAACACTTTTGGGAAGACCAATACTCCGGCGAAAATCGCTGCCAGTGCCGGCCGCCAGAATGCCGAGCTCTGCTTCCGCACCTGAATCGATGATGCCGTTCGCGACTTCCGAGATAGTGCCGTCGCCGCCGCACGCGATGATCAGTTTTGCTCCCCGCTGCGCGGCGTCTGCGGCCAATGTCTGCGCGTGGCCGGCGCTTTCAGTGAATTCAACCGCGAAGGGCCCAAAGTGCGTGCGCAGATCGCTGGCAATCTTCGGCCACTTTTCGCGCGTCGCGCCGTCGGCGGAAGCGGGGTTAACGATAACAAGTGGCAAAGTCATCGAACGAATTTAACCACAGAGGACATGGAGGAAAAACTAATTCAGCCACAAAAAGGCACAAAGAGCACAAAAGAAAACAGCTCATCGGTCACGCTTGGCTCTTTCTGCTTTGTGCCTTTTGTGCATTTTCGTGGCTAATTGTCTTTGTCTTCCTCTGTGTCCTCTGTGGTTAGATCTTTCCGTGAAGCTGCCGGTCTGCTTCACCTAATTCACCAATTTTGCTCATGAGAAACTCACCGATCTCTTTGTAAGTGCGCACATGATCCTTTTTTGTGATGAACTCTGACAGATCGAGTTGCTGACCAAAATGAATGCGAATCTTCGGACCGCGAAACCAATTTCCCAAAACCTGTTTAGGCAAATTGTTTCCCAGGCCGGCGATGAACACCGGAATGACCTGCGGGTTCGCGTCCTTTATTAATTTTCCCACGCCGGGCTGCGGGCGCAGATAGGAATACGGATCGTCGGCTTTGTTGCGCGTGCCTTCGGGATGAAAACCGATGACATTGCCGGCGCCTTCGCTGCAAAGCTGCGCGAGCCGACGCATCGAATATTTGTCGAACGCGCGCTTTTCGGGCATTGGATCTCTGCCCGTCACAAAGAACGGTGGATACATTGACCACCATCCCATGATCAAATTCACGAACATACCCAGCGGATTCTGATAATAGAAACGGCCACGCACCGGAAAGAAAAGCTGTTTGCGCCACCTGGTTTTGCGAAACAGCGCGGTCGAGACGACATACATGTCGAAAAACGATCGATGGTTCGCGACGAGCAGAAGCGGACGCGAGTGATCGACGGCTTCGACATGCTCCACCCCGTAAACGCGCATCAGGTTGTAAGTCGAAATATGAATCCAGCCAGCGCCAAAGAAACTCTGGCACCAGGTCCAGAAGCGCTTCCAGCGGCCGAGGTTCATCCGATGCGTGAAACGGAAGGCGAAACGCTCGAAGGGGGAGAGGGCGACGAGTTCTTCGGCAGTGGGAACTAAAGCTTGTCCCCTGTCCAACGTCCAATGTCCAATGTCAGAGCGACCTTGGACGTTGGACTTTCGACTTTGGACATCTTCATTCAATGGAGAAGTATCGTGCTTCCGGATGATGGATGATGATAGCAGAAGTCGATTGCTCCGGGTCGAGTTGAAACTCTTCAGTCAATTCAACATCGATGCGCGCAGGATCGAGTAGCTCAAAGAGTTTGGTTTGATCTTCAAGGTTGGGACACGCCGGATATCCAAAGCTGAAACGCGAGCCTTGATAGCCCTGACGGAACAATTCATTGAGATTCGCCGCGTCCTGCCCGGCGATTCCAAGCTCCTGCCGAATCTGCTTGTGCCAGAGTTCGGCGAGGGCTTCCGCGCTTTCGACGCTCAATCCGTGAAAATAGAGATAATCTGAATAATTGTCCGCCTTAAAAAGCTTTTGAGAATATTCGCTGGCACGTCGACCCACAGTGACGAGATGAAAAGCGACAACGTCTATGCGGCCTGATTCAACTGACGCGAAGTAGTCAGCGAGGCAGAGATGTTTGCCTGATGGCTGCCGCGGAAACGTGAAACGGACGCGTTCCGTTTTCGCGTCGTCGTTGTAGATAATCAAGTCGTTGCCGCTCGACTGCGCAGGAAAATAGCCGTACACCACACGAGGTTTGAGCAAGCCTTCGCGCTCACTTCTCTGTTTCAGTTCTTCGTAAACCGGGCGCACATGCTCGGCGACGAACGCCTGGTAGTCTTCCGATGATTTGCGTCCCTGCTTAAACTGCCATTGGCCTTTGAACAATGCAGTTTCATTGATGAAGGCAAATACGCTATTCAACGGAATTCGGTCAACGACGCGCGAGCCAAAGAAGGGAGGTTGCGGGATCGGAACGTCGGTGGCCACGCTTGATCGCGTTGTGTGTGTTGTGTCGCCGATGACCGGACGAACTCGCGCGGGCTTGCGAACACCGAGCTTCGCTTCTTCGGCCAGCAACTCTTCGGAGTCATCGATCGGCAGGCTAGAAGCCTGCGCACCGCCCGCAGGATGCGGGCGCTCCATCGACGGGCGCTGCGACGGTGCCACTCCGCCGTTCATCAGCTTGTCCATTGTGTGCAGGCCCGCGAACGCATCGCGCGCATAGAACAGAGTGCCTTTGTAGAGCGACTTCAAATCATCTTCCACGTAACGGCGCGTCAATGCGGCGCCGCCGAGAATCACCGGCACGTTGATGCTGCGCTCGTTCATGACTTCCAGATTTTCTTTCATGATGAGCGTGGACTTTACGAGCAGGCCGCTCATGCCGAT
>DASYTZ010000047.1:0-6171 GCA_036001745.1 Pyrinomonadaceae bacterium | reverse complement strand
TGCTGCCGAAAACCGTTTCGGAAATCGACAAGGCTGTACAGAAAGGCGTGCTGCATAGCAACGCCGCCGCGCGTCACAAGTCGCGCCTGACAGCTCGGGCAAACCAGGCTGCCGCAAAATAAGTCAGTAACCACCTGCGTTAGCGGGTGGTTGAAATCTAACAGTTCAGTGAGGCGGATCGTCAATCGGTCCGCCTCACTTGTTTTTTTGGATTCCTTTTTGGGAGCGCGGACGCCCTCGTCCGCCCTTTCCGTGGAGCAACAGTCATGGAAGAGTATTACGCAAGCGACAATCAGATTCGCACGCTCGTATCCGCGTTCGAAATGTGCAGTTTCCATCCATCAGAATTCCGGCACTATCAGCATCTGACCGTGGCGCTTTGGTACGTCTGGCATTCTTCGCTGGAAGAAGCAACTTCGAAGATGACGAAGGGGATTCGGCGTTTGGCGGAGACCTACGGCAAGACTGGATACCACGAGACGATTACACTCTTCTGGTTGCGAATCGTTTCAAACTTTGCCGCGGAGCATAAAGAGGAATCGCTGGCGGCGACGGCCAATGCGCTGATCGACAAATACGATGACAAGGATTTCATTCGCCAGTTTTACTCGGAGGATCTGTTGGCGTCTGCCAAAGCGAAAGCCGAGTGGGTTGAGCCGGATCTAAAGCCTCTACCGCAAACGGAAGCGTCCACCCGATCGCGCTCAACGAATGTGACTACTTGATTTCGTCAAGCCGTTCCTTCGCCTGCACAATCATCCAACGCAAACGCGTGAATTCTTCGAGGGTCAACAGCACGCGCGAGCGATCGACGAAACCGCCCTCGAAGGCCGCCGCAATTCCGCCGGTGGTTTGCTTGAAGACAATGATTTCAAAGTCAGCGTGCGTACGATAGTGCGCTTCAAAGTGGCTCAACTTCGTAACCGAGTCATCAGCCTTCTCCATCGCGTCAAACGCCCGGACCAGATGGTCAATCTCGTCGTAGTCGATCAAACAGCGCACTTCGCTCGCCGGGGTGGATGTAATGATCGTGATCGTGACGCCCAACGCGCGCGTCGAATTTCCAGCGTCGCGAATCTCTGTGGCTTCGACGCGCGCCGAACCAGTCTGCGCGCGCAGAGTCGCCACCCACGTGCGACCTTTAATCAGCAACGTCGATTCGCGCGATTCAAATTCTTCCAGCTTGTTTCTCGGCGCATAGAACTGAACGTCGCGCGCCGGCGGCAGGCGCTGCCAGCGTTCCTGTGCGAGCACGGGAATTGACGAAGCGATGACGAATATCGCGCTAAAAATTAGTGAACGAGTCAGACTCATTATGTGACTCCTTTGCTTTTGTTTACTGGAGAGTGGTTGAGTGGCTCATTGAGCCAAACGCGAAATCGGGAGAGAAAGAACGCACAGATTGTAACTCACAATGGCCGCTCGAGTTCCAAAAAAACGTCGCAGTCAGCCGGGAAGATTCTCGGCTTTGTGATAGTGCATTCAACCTTTCTCTGTGACCCTCTGCGAAAACCCTTTGCGGTCCTCTGCGGTTAAGCGACACTCCAAAGACATTTACCGCAGAGAAAGAGCCGAGGTGGGCGCAGAGATCGCAGAGCATGAGTCGAGAATTTTGAATTGGGACACACCGGATCGCCACGCGATTGACAGAAGCTGTTATTCGCTTAACAATCTCTCGCCCTCTTTTGCAGACATGAAATATCACGTGCTTCGCTTTGCTGCTCTGCTTCTGCTGCTGGCCATCTTTTCCACCAGTCAGTCACCGATGATTGTGACCGGCGCGCAGACTAGGCAGCTCGACATTCTGATCGTTCATGGAAAGCTTGTCGATGGTTCGGGGCGCAAAGCTCGCGATGCGGACGTCGGGATTCGCGGCGATCGCATAGTATTCGTCGGCGATGCTGGCAAAGCTCATCTAACTGCCGCGCGCACAATCGACGCGACCGGATTGATTGTCGCGCCCGGCTTTATCGATTCGCACACGCACACCCTCGGCGATCTGTCGGATGAAAATCGAAAAAGCAATCAGCCTTACCTGATGCAGGGCGTGACGACGGTCGTCACCGGCAACGACGGCGAGAGCGCTCTGAACATCGGCGACACCCTGCGGAAATGGGACAGCCAGGGCATCGGGACGAATGCGATTCTGCTCGCAGGTTTCGGAACGATTCGTAGTCGAATTCTTGGGCCAACCGACGCGCAACCAACGCCCGCGCAGTTGGAAGAGATGAAGAAGCTCGTTGCGCAAGCAATGGATGACGGCGCATTCGGCATGTCTACCGGCTTGTACTACGCGCCGCAGAGCTATGCAAAAACCGAAGAAGTAATCGAGCTCGCCAAAATTGCAGCGATGAAAGGCGGCATCTACGACACGCATATGCGTTCGGAAGCGGCAGGACTGCTCGACGCAATCGCTGAGACAGTTCGCATTGGTCGTGAGGCGAAGATTCCGGTCCACATCTCGCACATCAAAGCGCTTGGTCCAGAGATTTGGCATCGCAGCGACAAAGCCATCAAGTTAATCAAACAAGCGCGCTCCGCCGGAATCGACGCGTCCGCATGCCAGTACCCGTACATCGCGTCAGGCACCAACTTGCAAGCCGCTCTGGTTCCGCGTTGGGCGGAAGTCGGTGGGCGTCGCGAGCTGCTCAATCGCATCGACGATCCGCAGATTCGGCCGCGCCTGATGGCTGAGATGGAAGTGAATCTGAAAGGCCGCGGCGGTGCGAATAGTCTGATGATTGCCGATTCGCCAAATCGTCAGTTTGTCGGCCAGCGTCTGGATGCGATCGCAGCACAGATGAACAAAACGCCGGTCGAAGCTGCGCTGGAATTGATTAAGCTAGGACGTAACGGCACGATCTCTTTCAACATGAATGAGCAGGACGTGCGTCGCTTCATGAAAGAAAAGTTTGTGATGACTTGCTCGGATGGCTCGGCTGGTCATCCGCGCAAGTACGGCACTTTTCCGCGAAAAATTCGCGAATACGTTTTCCTTCGCAAGTTGATCTCGCTGCCTTTTGCGATCCGTAATTCCAGCGCGCTGACCGCCGAAACATTTCGCATTCCAGAACGTGGTCTTGTCCGCGAGGGAAATTTCGCCGACTTGATTATCTTTGACCCGAATACGATTTGGGATCGCGCCACCTACGATCAGCCGGAGCTGCTCGCCGAAGGAATGCGTTACGTGATTGTGAATGGCAAGGTAGCGATCGAAGAAGGCAAATACACGGGCGCGCTGGCCGGTCGCGCTTTGCGAAAGAATAAGGGGAACTGATTATTGTCCGAATCAAGAGCTCTGTAGTAATTTATCCGCGCTTCTGGTCTCTTAAAAATGTCACTATTGGAAAAGGAGTTTCAGTGTATGAAGACACGAATTTCTTTGGCAGTTCTTGCTTTGGTTGTGTTTGCAGGGGCCATCGTTGCGGCTGGCGATCAGCCGTTCATGCAGGCCGCGCGGGCGGATTTACAAACTGCGAAGAGTGAGTTGCAGCGCGCTGCACCAGACAAAGGCGGCCACCGCGTTAAAGCAATTGCGTTGGTCAATCAGGCGATCGCTCAAGTCAACCAGGGCATCGCGTTTGATCGCCGGCATAACCATGCGAGCAGCTTGAGTGCGACCAATCTGTTTGCCGGCGCGCCAGACCAGCCGCACATGACGGCAGCGCTCGCGGCTTTGGAAAGCGCTAAGAACAATTTGGAGCGCGCCACATCCGACAAAGGCGGACACCGCGCACGGGCGATCGACCTGGTGAAGGATGCAATCAATGAAGTGAAAAAAGGAATCGAAGCAGCGCGGTAAGATTTAGTCCGCAAAGCGGACGACCGGTAATAGCCCAGCGATTTCATCGCTGGGTAAAAGGCGACAAATGCAGTTCAAGTCCGCGAAGCGGACGGCAGACTCTCTCAAATCCAGCATTCTGTCGCCCGCTTCGCGGGCTTCGCGTTTTCCATTTGACATCTTTGACCCAGCAATAAATTGCTGGGCTATTTTCAAAACCATCCGCTTTGCGGATGAAATTCCAAACTTCTTCTCCACATGAAAGCAGTCATCTTCGAACAACACGGCGGGCCCGAGGTCCTCAAACTCACCGAAGTCGCCGATCCAGTAATCAAATCGAATGAGGTGCTCGTGGAAGTGCGCGCGTGCGCTTTGAATCACCTCGATGTGTGGGTGCGAAATGGATTGCCGGGAATCAAGATTCCGCTGCCTCACATTCTGGGGAATGATGTCGCCGGCGTCGTACGCGAAGTTGGCACACTCGTGACCTGGGTGAATGTCGGTGATGAAGTGATGCTTCAGCCCGGCGTCTCGTGCGGTCATTGCGCCGAGTGTCTGGCGGGTCGCGACAACATGTGCGACGACTACGACATCATCGGCTATCGACGCGACGGTGGTTACGGGGAATTGGTCGCTGTTCCCGGCGTCAACATAATTCCAAAACCGAAAAACCTGAGCTGGCCCGAAGCCGCTGCCTTACCGCTGGTAACTTTGACGGCTTGGCACATGCTGGTCGCGCGCGCTCAGGTGCAGCCGGGTGAAGACGTGTTGGTGCATGCGGCAGGAAGTGGCGTCGGCTCAATCGGAATTCAGATCGCCAAGCTGCGTGGCGCGCGCGTAATCACGACTGCGAGTTCAGATGACAAGCTGACGCAGGCGCGCGCGCTCGGAGCCGATGAAACAATCAACTACACGCACTCAGATTGGCCGAAAGAAGTGCGGCGATTGACGGGCGGGCGCGGAGTCGATGTCGTTTTCGAACATACCGGTGAGGCGACGTGGCCCGGCTCGATTGTGTCTTTGAAGAAAGGCGGTCGGCTCGTCACCTGCGGCGCAACCAGTGGATTCGATGCCAAGACCGATCTGCGCCACGTGTTCTATCGTCACTTGACGATTCTCGGTTCGATGATGGGATCGAAAGCCGATCTGCTCGCGGCAATGAAATTTATCGAATCCGGTCACATTCGCGCGGTCGTCGATCGCGCGCTGCCGCTGGCCGAAGCGCGCAAGGCTCACGAGCTAATGGAAGATCGCGCGCAGTTTGGGAAACTTGTGTTGACTGTGTCCGAAGCCCGACCGTGAGGGAGGTCGACATCCCACGAGCGCAATCTGGAACCGAAAGTTGCCCTCTCTTACGGTCGGGCTTCTGATACGTCCTCAATCTTGTATCGCTTTCGCAGTTCTGCCAGATTTTCCGGCGCGATTCCGGTATTCGAACCCGCGATGAACTTCTTCCGATCGTCCATGCCCACCCAATCCACAACTTTCGGAGCGTTGGTGTGAAGCAGCGTGCTGTCCTCAGCGGTAAATTCTTTTCCATCGAGACGTGTGAACACCCACACGTAACGAAAGCCGCCGTCGCGGACCATCTTCAACTTTTGCTCGAACTCTGTCGTTGGCGTCGCAAGCGGCCGATAAGTCGAAGTGTCCGGACTCTCGTCGCTGGCCGGGGCGGTGCGATGGCACCCGCTCAAAAGGATGCCTAGAACTACCATGATGTAGATTTGAAGGAGACGTCTCACGTTGTTCTCCGACGTGCGGGCGACGCGTCCGCGCTCTCGTCACGGCGAGTTGTCGTTACCGGCATCGCCGCCACTGTCGTCATCTACGTTTGCTTCCGGCGGTGGCTCGCCTTTCGTCTCACGCAGACGCAGAATGCGACATTCCTTATCTTTGTAGGCGACATCGAACCAGCCGCTCTTCAATGCATTGTCAGTGAACGAAACATGATCGTCGGTGTTGTCGGTGAAAACCCACTGCGCGCGAAAGCGATCGCGAATGAACGGCCCCGGATCTTCCGTTTCACCGGTCGTGATGTCCACGTAGAGCTTCGACAAGTCGGCATCCCTGTCCAGCAAATAAGTTGGATCCAAACCTGAAACGTAAGCGTGTGTTGGGTCGAAATAAAACAACCGTGGAAAGTCGTCCCAGTCGGTGTTGAAAACAATTTGCCCGGCAGGAATGTTCGCGCGCATCCAGGCGGCGCCCTGCGAGTAATAGTCGCGCGGCTCGCTCTCGGCGATGTCGCCCGTCGTCTGACGTACGTTGATCAGAAAGAGGGCGCCGAGCCCCAGAGCGACGAGCGCGATCTTCACAATGCGCCAGGTTTCTTCGTTCCGCTGTTCTTTGGCGACAACTGTCGTCTCTTGCCGATCGAGAAATGGCTGCAA
>DASYTZ010000046.1:0-7598 GCA_036001745.1 Pyrinomonadaceae bacterium | reverse complement strand
AGCATTGAAAAAACCCTGAACCAAGCGGGCAATCTAAGCTCGCCTTTGATGCTGCATATCGCTGGCAAAGATCAGTACTGTCCGCGCGAAGCTCAGAAGCAGATTCACGCGACGCTCGATTCGAATCCGCTGGTTACAATTCACGATTATCCGGATCAAGATCATGCATTCGGTCGGCCGGGTGGCGAGCACTACGATAAAACCGCGGCTGAGCTTGCTAACTTGCGCACGCTGGAATTCTTTGTGCGCAACCTGAGCGGCGAAGGATTGGCCAGCGGGCAGAAATCGCTCTCCGATCGTTGGGATGAACACGTTAAATATGAATTCGCCACGCGCGACACCGAAGACACCCTGAAGACGATGGTTGCGGATGCTTACGTCAATCACGTTCCCGTGATGACAGGCGGCGTCGGCCACGATCAGCTTCGCGAGTTCTATTCAAAACGCTTCATTCCACAGATGCCTCCGGACACTTCGATGACACCAGTCTCGCGTACGATTGGCACCGATCGGGTGGTCGATGAAATGGTTTTTGAGTTTACGCACACGATCAAGATGGATTGGATGCTGCCCGGTGTCGCGCCGACGAACAAGCATGTAAAGGTTCCGCTCATCGTCGTCGTTCACTTCCGCGACGGGAAACTCGCGCACGAACACATCTATTGGGACCAGGCATCGGTGTTGGCACAGCTCGGTTTGATCGACGCGACGAAACTTCCGGTTGCTGGTGTTGAGACGGCCGAGAAAGTTTTAGATCCAAGTCTGCCATCGAATGAATTGATGAATCGGTAATACGAGTTGTCTGCTGAATGAAATCCGAAACCAATTCACCCGACATCGTCTCTCGTCTGCGTCGCGATCTCGGCACGATTGAATCGTACGCGGCGTTGATCGGAATCCTGATCGGCGCCGGCATTTTCAAGGTTACCAGCCAGGCCTGGTCGCTCACTGGACCAAGCGTAATTCTGGGTTACGCTGTGTTAATGCCCGCTATTCTTGCTACTTCCATTCCCTATGCGGCGTTCATCTCGACGCCTTTAGGCCGCGAACCAGGCGGCGAATACCTGCACATCTCGCGCACTTTCGGCGGGTACGCGATTGCTTACGTCGGCGCGTGGCTAAAGATTATCGCCTACATTGGCGCCGGGGCTTATCTGGCCAGCGCGCTGGCCGATTACATTATCGAACTCACTGGTCGACGCATCGGCGGAGAGTTCACCCATCAGGCTCTGGCAGTCGGAAGCCTCCTGTTCTTCTACATCGTGCACATCGTGGGTGTGCGCTGGTTCGGCAGACTTCAGGTGGCAATGTGCGCGCTGTTGGGTGTTTCCATTTTCGTCTTAGTCATACCCGGACTATTTGCGATTCAGACCAGCAACTATCGTCCTTTCATCACGCACGGAGCGAAAGGATTCGCTCTGAGCCTCGCGCCAATTTTCTTTTCTTATGCAGGCTTTGAATCGCTCGCGCAAACGGCAGGCGAAACCAAAGACAGCACGCGTCGATTGCCGCTGGTGTTCTTAAAAGGAGTGACGGCGACCGCATTGATCTTCATCGCGATGTCCGCGGTGGCTTTCGGGGTTCTGCCAGGCGCGCGACTCGGGGCGAGCGCCGCCCCGATGACCGAGGTCGCATCGGTTTACCTGCCGTGGGGCGCGGCAATCATCGTGACGCTCGGCGCCATCATGGCGATCACCACATCTCTAAACCCGACGCTGATCGTTCCTTCGCGGCTGGCGCTGATCTTCGTTGAGGATCGCCTCGCGCCGAAGTGGGTCGGCTTCGTGAGCCCGCGAACTCGGACTCCAACTGTGGCGCTCACGCTCAATCTGATTGCCTGCCTGATACTGGTAATCAGCAAGCAGCTTTCCCTGGCGCTAAATATCGCAGTGTTCGCGTTGGTGCTGCTTTATTGTCTTCACAGTCTGGCGTTCCTGTTGCTGCCGCGTTTGAATCCAAAGCTCTACGGCGAGATAAGTCTCGGCCTGCCGCGCTGGCTGTTGACGGGCGCGGCACTGATTTCAGTTTTGTCGATGGGAGTGCTGATTGCTGTTCAAGTCATGCAGGACATTACGGCCCTAACAAGCCAGAGTCTGCGAGAAAGAATTGCTCAGCATTCGTTGACAAGTCTTGAACTGGCGGTTCTGTGGTCAACGGTCGCCGCTGTCTTTTACGTGGGCGCGCGACTGATGCGCGGCAGAAAGTCAGTACCACCTGCGTAAGCAGGTGGGTTAATAGCTCAAGCCTGGTCTTGAGTATTTGATCCATCGGCTGACGCAGATGGTACTGACCTCGTGCGGTTAATCATGAATATTGAAGAACGCAGGATTTTGATCACCGGAACTAGCCGCGGCCTCGGCTACACATTGACTTTTGCCTTCGCCAAAGCGGGTGCGAGCGAAGTCATCGCGGGCGTTCGCAGGCAAGAAGATGTTGAGAAGTTGCAACGTGATGCGGCGGCGACTGGCTCGGCGATTACTCCCATCGAACTTGATGTGACTAATGACGAGGACGTGAATGCGACAAAACAGCTTGGCCCCATAGACGTGCTGATCAATAACGCCGGCGTGGCCGGATACGGAAATCCTTTAACGATGGACCTTGACGCGGCGCTGGAAGAAATAAATGTGAACTATCTTGGTGCGCTGCGCATGAGTCGCGCGCTGGCGCCGGCGATGATCGAGCGCGGCGAAGGAATGATCGTGAACGTGGCGACCGCCTTCGCCAAAGTCAATCTTCCAGTCGTGGGAACTTACTGTGCCACCAAAGCGGCGCTGCTTTCGCTGGGTCAAGCCTTGCGTGCTTATCTCGCGGACACTGGCGTTCACGTCATGACTGTCATGCCCACAACCATCGACACCGATATGAGCAAAGGCGCCGACGTGCCAAAGATGACGACTGAATTTGTGGCCGACGAAATCCTGCGGCATATCCGCGAAGAATCAATCGACCCGCCGATTGGTGAAGAAGCGGAGAGAGTTTTGGAACGATTGAGAAACGATCCCGTCGGGCTGGAGAAAATGCTGTCGAGTATCCGTGCTTAGTCTCCCTCTGTGCCCTCTGTGGTTAGACTATCCGCGGAATGATTCACCACAGAGGACACAGAGAAAACCTTGAAAGCTGAGACCCAAATCAACCGACGCCGCGAGGAATTTCCGACGCTCGCTTCCGGCATTCACTTGCTGAGTCACAGCCTCGGCCCGGTGCCGCGCGCGGTGCGTGATTCAATGCTCGCTTACTACGAAGCCTGGGAACATCACACAAGCGAAGATGCCTGGGCCTCAAGTTGGTGGGAAATGTCGACGCAAATTGGCGATCGCATTGCCGGGATTCTCGGCGGTCAAACGGGCTCAGTACAGATCCAACCAAACGCTTCGATTGCGCTTTCATCGATCGCATCCTGCTTTGATTTCAGCGCGAACCAGCGAAATAAGGTCGTCACCAGCGCTCTCGATTTTCCATCGATGCAATACGTCTGGGACGCGCAGGAGAAAATCGGAGCGATCGTGGAAGTGGTGCCCTCGGATGATGGCATTACAGTTCCGCTCAAACATATTCTGGAAGCGATTGATGATACGACCGTTCTGGTCGCACTCTCGCATGTTTCGTTTCGCAGTTCGTATCGCTTGGACGTTGAAGCGATCGTTGAGCGCGCGCACAAACACGGCGCGCTGGTTCTGCTGGATGTCTATCAATCGGCTGGCGCGATGGAATTGAAAGCCAGCGAATGGGAAGTTGATTTTCTGATTGGCGGGACGATCAAGTGGCTGTGCGGCGGGCCGGCGTGCGGCTATCTCTACGTGCGGCCCAATCTGCAGAATGATTTAGAACCAAGATTAACTGGCTGGGTGGCGCACGAGGCGCCATTCGATTTCGCGCAGCCGCCAATGCGGTACGACAATTCAGTCCGCCGCTTTGCCCAAGGCACGCCCAGCATTCCTGCGCTCTATTCCGTGCTTCCCGGTTTGCAAATCATCGCAGAAGTTGGCGTGAAGACAATTCGCGAGGAATCAGAACGCCGCACCGAATGGATGATCGATTTCGCTTTGGACCGAGGCTGGAAAGTAAATAGTCCGCGCGACGTGAATCAGCGCGGAGGCTCAGTCATGATTTATGTCGATGATGGCCCGGCGATGGTTAAGCGTCTCGCGGAAAGGAAAGTCTTTGTCGATTGCCGCCCTGGCGTCGGCCTGCGCATGTCGCCGCATTTCTTCAATACGGATGAAGAGATCCGGGAAGCGATGGAGATTTTGGCTGAATTGATCTAGATTGCGTTCAGTCTGGGTTTCAAGCGCCACCAAGTCCGCGCAGCGGACGAATGGAAATAGCCCAGCGATTCATCGCTGGGGATCTAGATGCCTATGGTAGCCAAGTCCGCGAAGCGGACGACTGAAAGGAAACTCTCACAATGCCCCACTCATACGTCAGCAATCTCATGCATTGCGTTTTCAGCACAAAGGAGCGCCTTCCACTAATAACCGCGGAACCTCTGGCCCTATCTCGGCGGCATTGCCCGCGAAAACAAAATGAAAGCCATTGCTATCGGTGGAACTGCGGATCATCTGCACGCACTCTTGTCGTTGCCAGCGACAATTAGCTTCGCTAAGGCTGTCCAATTAATTAAGGGCGGATCCTCAAAATGGATCCACGACACCTTTCATGAACATCGGAAATTCGCTTGGCAGGAAGGTTATGGCGCCTTCAGTGTCAGCCCGTCGCAGTTGGAAAAGACAATCGCTTACATTCAGCGCCAGAAAGAACATCATCGCAGGAGAAACTTCCAGGACGAGTTCATCGATCTCCTTGATAAGCACGGCATCGAATACGATCCTCACTATGTATTCCGCTGATTTCAGCCGTCCGTTTCACGGACTTCCATTATCGCTATCTCAGCTTTCCCAGCAGTGAACTGCTGGGCTATTTCCGGTCGTCCGCTTCGCGGACTCTCTTGACAAGTACTGGCCGGAAAGAGTCTCAAGCGACTAACTCTAGACGTCATATCTCACGCTCGGACTGCCGGCCGGATAGAAGACGCCCAGCAAGCGCAACTCGCCTTTGCCAGTATTCTCAACGCAGTGCACTTGTCCTTTCGGCAGATAGATGCATGAGCCTTCGGCAATCGGCGTGTTGGTTTCGCCTGCCCACATGCGCCCTTCGCCTTTCAGGATAAAGAGCACTTCTTCGTAATTATGAAAATGATCGGGCGCGCGTCCCGGCGGGATCGAGCCGACAAACTGAGTCGCTTGCGTGCTGCCGACCTCGTCGTCGACCAGAACGCGATACCAGCGGTCGGCGGCGGGCTGTGCTTTTTGATCGGCAAGCCGAACGATCGGCAATTGATTGGAATGCAGTGAAGCTGTTGAGGACGCCAGTATGTTGACGAATTGAGGATTCTGATCTGGATCGGGGCACTGACAACTGATTATCGTCAGCGGATCGGATCCGGGATTATCAACAGCAAAAGTTTCACCCGGCCGGATGAAAATGCCGGTGTCGGGCCCAACCTTGTGTGCGTTCCCATCGATTGAGAGATCGACCCACCCGCTTACGTGGGTGGTACTGACCTCTTCGCCCGCGCGATCTAACTCATCCCGAGCTGCAACAACATACAAAATCTCATCGCAATCGTCGTTGCGAATGCCCGGCGACAGACCCGGTGCGAATTCCATCACCCGCATTGATATCGCCTGCGCACCGTTTGCGCGGCCAATCCGTCTCCAGATGCGCAGCGTGCCTTCAAAAAACGGCTCGCCTTCCTGCATGTCGGAAACGCGGCAACCGCCTTCGAGAATAACAGCCATGGTTTTTCAGCGATCAGATTTCAAATGAAGCGTCGTATGTTCGGTCACCGAACCGGGCTGAGAAAGATTTGATGTGGTTTGGGCTTTCAATTGCGGCGCGTAACCGGTATCAAGGAGATTCTGTGCACTCGCATCTGAGGAAAGGTCTTCGACGCCCCTGCGAAGTTTGGTGAAGAAGAGCGCATTGATGATGAGCCCGAGACCCACCATAAAAGCTGCCAACCCTAAACCCGAGACTCCAACCAAAGCATCAGCGTTCTGGATGAATGCAGACATCAACACCATGAAAATCGCACCGCCGAGCCCCGCCGCCGCCGTGATGATTCCCACGCGCACGCGACGCAGGCGTTTTTCTTCAGGCGATTCGAGAAACTTTTCAATTTGCGGTAGAACATCCTCGGCGACGCGCTTCAGGTCATGCGCGTCTTCGACTCGGCGAATTTGATCCGCGACCGCGCGACCGATTTCTTCGCGGGCAGTTACGGCGGAAGCAGTGACGGCGTCGGGCCGCTCAAGACTCAGACGCACCGCGCGCAAATCGGTTCCGCAGGCGCGGCAAAACTGACTTGCCTGGCGTTCTTCCGATCCGCAGCTTGGACAAAACATGAGTACTAAACTATACGGGAGCCGTTCGCGACCGGTTCAGAAAAGTTTGGTTCCAACCGAGGCTATCGGATTCGCAACGAGAACGGCATAAGGTACGCCGCCTCTCCATGTTTGGCGCGTTCCATGATTTGTAGATAGCGGAACGCGTGTCGCACGTCCTCGGGCATGGCGGCGACGAGGGCGGCCTGCTGTTTCATTTCAGCGGTGGCTTCGGTCTCGTCTTCGCCGGAATCGCTGAACAGTTGCTCCCAGAAACCCGGTGGTTGTGGCCGAATGATTCGTTGCACGCCTTTGTTGGCAGGAATCTTCGCAAGCTGCTTCGCGATTTCAATCGCCTTGTCGAGTCCGCCATACTCGTCAACCAGTCCATTTTCTTTTCCTTGCCGCCCAGTCCAGACGCGGCCCTGCCCGATTGAATCAATGTAGGCTTGATCTTTGCCGCGGCCTTTCCCTACCTTTGAAGTGAAATCGTCGTAAGTGCTTTTCAGGAACTCCTGGAACTTCGCACGTTCGCTGTCGCTGAATTTTTCCGACTCGCGGAACATGCCGGCGTTCGTCCCGCGCAAAACGTATTCGTTGGTAATACCAATCCAATCATAAAAACCCTTGACAACCGGCTTGCCGCCGACGACGCCAATCGACCCCGTGATAGTTGACGGCTCCGCGATGATTTTGTTGGCGTTGCAGGCAATGTAGTAACCACCGGACGCCGCGACGTCGCTCATCGAAACGACGACGGGCTTCTTCGCTTTCAACGATTCGATCCCGCGCCAAATGATGTCCGACGCCAAACCCGACCCGCCCGGACTGTCGATGCGCAACACAACAGCTTTGATTGATTTGTCGTCGCGAACTTCGTTGAGGACTTTTACCAGCGAATCCGACCCGATGGTTTCCTCGCCGCTGTTTCCGAATTGGGAAGTTCCGGACACGATGTCGCCGGCGGCGTAAACAACGGCGATCTTTTCACCCTTGTTCAAGCCGAGCGACTCCTGCGTGATCTTTCGATAGTCTGATGCCTTCACTACACGCAGATCGTCATTCTCGCTGTAGCCCAAATTTTTCTTGACGAGTTTCTCGACGTCTTCGCTGTAAAGCGCGCCGTCGATTAGGCCCGCATCCTGCGCCTGCCTGGCGGTGTAAGGCGCGTTATCAATCAACTTCTTCACGTCATCAGCTGATTTGCCGCGG
>DASYTZ010000045.1:0-2767 GCA_036001745.1 Pyrinomonadaceae bacterium | reverse complement strand
TCGTCGCTGACTTGCGAAGCTGCTTTGCGCGCGGCTGCGATGGCCAGCTTGCTGTTGCCTTCGGCAGTCGCCGCGAACCAGAGAAAGTGCAGGTTGTGCGGGTAGTAGGCCATCGGATAGAGGCCCTGTGCCCGACACTGCGAGATGTAATCTTCGTCAGCCGCAATCGCCAACTCGTTGCTGCGTTGTGCATCGGCATAGCGTCCCACGCGTTGGTAGATGTGCGCCGGCATGTGCACCATGTGGCCCGCCGCCGGCATCAACGTTTGCAGGCGATCGGCGGCGGCCTCGGCCTTGTCCGCCTGGAACGCTTCCATCAAGTGAATGTAAAGATGCAGCGCGCCCGGATGATTTGGATTCTTCGCGATCACTTTTTCCGTGAGCGCGACAATCTCTGATGTGCGTTCGTAAGGCGTGCCGTCACGCGTCCAGTAACCCCACGGCCGCAAGTCCATCACCGATTCGACGTACAGCATTGAGATATCGTCGTCGTCCGGAAATTGCAGGTGCACTTTGCGCATCGCGTCGGCATAAGCGACATCGTTCGCCCGGCGATCCTCAGCCTTTCCGGAATAGCGATATTTCAAAGCATCGATCAGCGCCTGCTCGCGCGGCGATGCTTTCGCTCGCAGTGCAATCGCTTTTTGAATTGCTTCAAGCGCTTTGGGCTCGCTCGCCGGATCCATCGGCGCATTGATGTTGGGCCCGAGCGCGAGCGCTTCACCCCAGTACGCGATCGCCAGATTCGGATCCAAGCGCTCAGCTTCGCGATACGCGCGCCCAGCCTCCGCGTGATTGAACGCATACGAAAGGTTCAATCCCTGGTTCATGAAAAGTTGCGCCTGCGCATTCTTTGTCGACACTGGAAACTTGTGGCTGCCGAGTTTCTGCAGCCGCGGCGCAATCGCGCCGGTTGGCGAGACACCTTGCTGTGCCGGTTCTTTGTAATGAACGTGGTTCGGCACCTTTTGATCCTGGGCGAAGCCACGTTTCTGAATTGCGATCACGGTGAGGCAAACGACTAATGAAACAAAAGCGATTCGTGCGTATTTCATGGATTTATCCTCTCGTGGACTCTAGGTTTTTTTGGGGGAGAGGGATTCTATCCCAACGCTGCTATATAATCACGAGGTTTTTGCGCGATAACACGGCAGTAGCCCGACCATAAGGGAGGGCTCAGACTTATTTCTAAGGAGACCACATGCTTCGCTTAAGATTCCTAATCCGAAGTTCCGCAGCGTTCATATTTATTGGTTTAGCAGTTTCCCAAGCGAACGCGCAGACACAGTTACCGGCAGACATCACCGAAAAAATCGACAAACTCGCCACTGAAACGCTCGCGCGCACCGGCGTTCCGAGCGCCTCAATCGCCGTGGTCAAAGACGGACAGATTGTTTACGTCAAGGCCTATGGCGAGGCGAAGCTTGAACCGAAGACGCCGGCCACTTCGCAGATGCGCTACAGCATCGGTTCAATCAGCAAGCAATTTACGGCGGCGGCGATCCTGCTGCTGCAAGAGCAGCGAAAGCTTTCGCTCGACGACAAAGTCGCCAAATACATTCCCGATTTGACGCGCGCGAATGAAGTGACGATTCGGCAACTGCTTTCGCACACGTCGGGTTATCAGGACTATTGGCCACAGGATTATGTGATGAAACCAATGCTCGGGCCGACGACGGCGCGGAAGATCATGGACACTTGGGCCAAGAAGCCGCTCGACTTCGAGCCAGGCACGAAATGGCAATACAGCAACACCAACTATGTGATCGCCGGCGCGATCGTCGAGAAGGTCGCGCGTATGCCGCTGCTTCAATTTCTCCAGCAGAAAGTTTTCACCCCGCTTGGTATGACGAGTGTCCTCAACATCGATCAGCAGAGGCTGACTGAAAGCGATCCGACCGGATACATGCGTTATGCGCTCGGGCCGTCGCGCGTAGCGCCAAAAGAGGGCAAAGGCTGGCTGTTTGCGGCGGGCGAGTTGGCAATGACCGCAGAGGACCTCGCCAAGTGGGACATCTCGATCATCGATCAAAAATTGATGAGGCCGGCTTCTTATCTTCAGTTGGGTCGAGGAGTCGTGTTGAAGAACGGCGTCGCAACGCAGTACGCGTTGGGCGTGAACGTGACGTCTCAAGGCGGCCATCGCGCGCTGTCGCACGGCGGCGAAGTCTCAGGCTTCACAGCGCAGAACATCGTTCTGCCCGACGATCGAATCGCGGTCGTCGTGTTAACGAACCAGGACGCCGCCAGTGCCGCCGGCCCAATTGCCTCCGGCATTCCGCCTTTGCTGTTTGCGACAAACGATCCGGCCACGGCTGCGAAGCTCGAGCAGGCTAAAAAGATATTTGAGGATTTGCAGCACGGAAGAATCGACCGCTCGCTGTTCACCGAAAACGCGAACGCATATTTCAGCGAACAAGCGCTCGCGGATTTCAAGAACAGCCTCGGGCCTCTTGGAAAACCGCAATCATTCACGCAAACGAGCCAGAGCCTCCGCGGCGGCATGGTCGGCCGCGTCTATCAAGTTCGCCTTGCGCAAAAAACCATCCGCGCGTGGACGTATGAAATGCCGGACGGAAAGTTGGAGCAGTTTCAGGTGGCAGTGGGGAATTAGTTGTCGTGGTGAGCCGAGCAGGACTCGAACCTGCGACCCACTGGTTAAAAGCCAGTTGCTCTACCAACTGAGCTATCGGCCCACGAAACTCAACTTGAGTTATGACATTCTAGCTGACCCAAAAGTCCAACGTCCAATGTCCAAAGTCCAAAG
>DASYTZ010000044.1:0-22917 GCA_036001745.1 Pyrinomonadaceae bacterium | reverse complement strand
ACTTTCAGCGCGTGCGCAGGACCTTGCGAACGGCCGCCGACGCAGCCGATGTTGGAGCCGAAGCCGGCATGTGTCGTCGCTGCGGCCCGGTCCGTTCCCCATGACACGCCGCCATTCGTGCTTCTGTCAACGTAGATGATGTTCTTCGCGTAATCGTGCCAGGAGTCGTAAACCACACCTGTCACCGGATCTACGGCCGGGTAAGCGCCGATGACACGCTCGAACGAGCTGGTGCCGTCATTGACTTTGATAGGGCTGCTCCATGAAGTGCCGCCGTTTGACGAGTACGAGATGTAAAGAATCTGGTTGTTCGCCTGATTGCGATCCCACGACACGTAAATTCGATTGGCAAAGCTACTGTTACTGCGATCGATCGCAAGATAGTACTTATCGTCGAAGAATCGATTGCGATTGAAAGTCACAGCGACCGGCGTTGCCCAGGTGGCGCCGCCATTCGTGGATTTGCTTACGGCGATCGAATTTGGATAGTTGCCGCTTAATGGAGCGCCGCCGAACGAGTAGTACAAATTGCCATTTTTGTCGTAATCGACCGCCGGATCGAAAGTGATACCAAACGTGTTCCCGCCCCACGTGCGCGACATCGTTTTGCTCGCGAAGGTAATGCCGCCGTCGGTTGAAACGTAAGCCCGGACAGCGCAATCACCAAACGTTCCCGTCGCCGCGCCCGTACTACAATTGCCGGGATAAATGTGGTTCGAAGCTCCCACCAGCACTAAAGCAGTTCCAGCAGCGCCCGTTTCGCCTTCATATGAATCCGCGCTATCGGAAGCGTCCGTTTCGCCCGTGGAAAAGATCAGCAGGTTGGCCAAGTTAGTGCCGTTGTACGGAGCACTGCCCAACTGTGGCGCAATGGGACTAGGTAGTGCAGACTCTCCGGGACCTTCAACAAAAATCGCGTGTCCGTTTTCGAGCGCCCGATCAGACACGCGCAACAGGATCGGAATCGTTAGAAACTGTGGCGGGCCAGGATCGGTTCTTTGACTGTGAACCCTTTCCGACCAGATAAAAGGCGAAGCAAGAATGATGAGAATCAACAGCGCAAAGTATTTCTTCATATTTCCTCCGAGAAAGTCAGTTCTTGTTGCAGCAAGCCGAGAGTACCCGCGACCGCGTGACCGCAGCATTGAACCGCAGACATAATGATAAATAGTTCAAGTGACGGCGAATATCCAACGAAGCGACGGGGAATTATAGTCAACACCTAACTTTCGCGCAAGCAAAATGTGACACCGAATCAAAAAGGTGAAGGTGTTACAACCGTTTACGTATGCAAGGGTGGCAAATCAACAATCCGCGGCTTCCAGTCCCATTTTGGGGAAATGCGGCATGACCTTGGACTATCAGCACCGGCGAAAAGCAACTAATCTAAAATAATGCCGGAGCTTCCGGACATCACGATCTATCTCGAAGCACTCGATAAACGGATTCTGGGACACCTGCTCCAGTGTGTTCAGATTGGCTCTCCCTTCCTTCTGCGCACCGCGGCGCCGCCCATTGGCGCTGTCGAAGGAAAACGGGTGCTTGAGCTGCGGCGACTTGGAAAACGAATCTGCATTCGAGTTGAAGATGACCTTTGGCTGGTGCTCCATTTGATGATTGCCGGGAGGCTGCACTGGAAAGATGCTGTCGGAGTGTCGCGGAAAGGACGTGGAAGCGGGGCGCTATCCCAATCGTCAGCGAGAACTCCGCTCAAGCGTAAGAACACGCTTGCGGTTTTCAACTTCGACAATGGCCAGCTTTCGTTAACCGAAGCTGGAACGCAGCGGCGGGCCTCACTGCACGTTGTTCGAGATGAATCTGCGCTTCAAACGTTAAGCCGCGGAGGCGTGGAAGTCCTTGACGTAAGCTTCGCCGAGTTTCGCAACGTCCTCCGATCTGAGAACCACACACTCAAGCGCGCGCTCACCGACCCGCGTCTGTTCAGCGGTATCGGCAACGCGTATTCGGATGAAATTCTTTGGGATGCGCAACTATCGCCGGTGAAGCTAACGCAGAAGATGAGTGACGAAGAAATCGCGCGACTCCATCGTGCCACGCGGGAGACGCTTGAACTCTGGATCGAGCGTTTGCGCGAAGAAACCGGCGACGGCTTTCCGGAAAGGGTGACCGCGTTCCGCGATGGAATGGCCGTTCACGGCCGCTATCGCGAACCGTGCCCGCGTTGCGGCGCAAAGGTTCAACGCATTCGCTACGCAACAAACGAAACAAATTACTGTCCGACCTGCCAGACCAGAGGAAAACTTCTGGCGGATCGTGCACTGTCGCGCCTGCTGCGTGAGGACTGGCCGCGGACCGCTGAAGAGCTAGCGTAAGAATCCGCTTGCTGCTCGTCACTGAAACTCTGTCGGGCATGCGCGCGTATGCAATGTGAATTTTCGAGTCTTTGACTTTACTTCTCGCATCTTGAGTTGCATGCTTGCGCCTCTAAAGGAGCAAACGAGTGACCACGAATCGAAGGACCTTCCTAAAACTTTCAGCCATGGCCGGCAGTACGGCGGCGCTTGGTTCTCTTCCCGGCGCGTCGGCAATGTTCGATACGGCAATGAAGACGAAATCAGTGAAACCCCTGCGCATCCTGATTCTCGGCGGCACTGGTTTCACGGGCCCGTTTCAGGTGAAGTACGCGCTCAGTCGTGGTCACAAAGTCACAGTCTTCAATCGCGGCCGCACGCACCCGGGAATTCTGCCGAAGGAAGTCGAACAACTGATTGGCGATCGCAACGGACAACTGGACGCGCTGAAGGGGCGGCAGTGGGACGTTGTCATCGATGTGCCGACCACGCTGCCTGTTTGGGTACGCGACGCCGCGCAGATTCTGAAAGGCAACGTCGATCGTTACGTGTTCGTCTCGACCGTTTCGGTTTACGCTGACAACAGCAAGCCGGGAATGGACGAAAGTGGCCCTCTGGCGCAATACGAAGGTGCTGACGCGATGAAAGAGACCTTGACGACCCTGCGCGCTTCGAACATGGCTCTTTATGCGCCGCTCAAAGTGCTATCCGAAAAGGAAGCGCAGAAGTGGTTTCCGGGCAAGACTCTAATCGTCAGGCCGGGTTTGATCGTTGGTCCGGGCGATGAAACCGACCGATTCACCTACTGGCCAGTGCGCGTGGCACGTGGCGGCGAAGTCCTCGCACCCGGCGATCCAAAGAAGGATACGGTTCAATTCATCGATGCGCGCGACCTGGCGGAATGGATTATTCGGATGGCCGAACAAGGCACCACCGGAGTATTCAACGCCATGGGACCAAACTACAAACTCACCATGGGACAGATGCTCGACGAGATTAAGGCGGCAACGAAATCGGATGCGCGTTTTACCTGGGTCGATGTCGATTTCCTGCTCGCACACAACATTCACGCCTGGTCGGACATGCCGGTTTGGGTCGCGCCACGAGGCGAAGAAACTGGATTTACTCAAATCAGTAATAAGAAAGCTGTAGTAAAGGGGCTTACCTTCAGATCGATCGCCGATACTACTCAGGCTACGCTCGAATGGTTTAGAAGCCAGCCTGCGGAACGACAGGCAACACTGCGTTCCGGAATCTCTCCGGAACGTGAGAAGGAAGTTCTCGCCGCTTGGCACGCAAGACATGGTTGACGCAAAGCATCCTGACTTCGTCTTTCAGGCTTGACTACCCACACCGGAAACTATATCTACACTCCCGCAGTTTTCCCCTACTGATCGGAGACTAATTATGAACATGATTCGACGCCGTCTATCGACTATTGTCGCGGTCGTGGTCCTTTTCGCGACCGTCGGCATGCCGGCACGCGGGCAAGAGAAGCCACCCGCAATCGACCTGACCCAAAAGCTCGCGGACTTTGACGCGTTCATGGAAAAGACTTTGAAAGATTGGAACGCGCCGGGCATCGGCGTCGGCATTGTCGTCGGCGACAAGCTCGTGTTCGCCAAGGGCTACGGCTATCGCGATTACGAAAAGAAGCTGCCGATCACGGCGCAGACGATGTATCCGATTGCGTCCAATACTAAGTTGTTCACAGCGGTGGCCGCCGGAATGTTGGTCGAAGATGGAAAGCTCACATGGGACCGGCCAATCAAAGAATCGGTTCCGACGATCGAGTTTTACAACAGCTATTTAAATAACACGATCACGCTCCGGGACATGCTGGCGCATCGCACAGGCATCACGCGGCATGATTCCATCTGGTACAAGTCGGATTACTCGACGAAAGAATTATTCGAGCGTTTGAAGTATCTCGATCCCAAAGAATCGCCGCGGCAAATTTTCCTCTATAACAACATGATGTACGCCGGGGTTGGTTACTCGATTCAACTGCAATCCGGCAAACCGTGGGCTGAGTTCGTGCGCGAGCGAATTCTTCAGCCGCTCGGAATGACTCACACGGTCTATTCGATTGCCGACATGCGGAAGCAGCCGGATTACGGAGTTCCCTTCACCGAGCGCCGCGACTCGTTCGAGCTGTACAAGATTCCTTATTACGAAGACACGGACGGCCTGGCCGCGGCTGGCGCAATCATCTCGAACATCGAAGACATGTCGCACTGGCTAATCGCTCTGATGAACAACGGCCAGTACAACGGCAAGCAAGTACTGCCGGCGAAAGCTCTGGATGCGACGCTTCAGCCGGCCATTGCGCTTCCGAATGCCGGAGCGCAAACGCGCGGCTGGTGGGAAATTTTGAACCAGACGTACGGCATGGGACGTTGGACCGCTTCATATCGCGGACGCTTAATAGCGTTTCACGGCGGCGATCTGCCGGGCTTTCACTCACAGATTTCGTTTATGCCGAACGAGCACATCGGCGTCATCGTTTTCGTCATCGGCAATCATACTGCGCCGCTGTACAACCCTATCAGTTACAACGTTTATGAGCGCCTGCTCGGCATGGATCAGACGCCGTGGACCCAGCGCCTGTTGGACATTCGTCTGAAAAACAAGAAAGCCGGCATGGAAGCGCGCAGCAAGGCGGGCTTCGGGCGCGTACCCAACACCAAGCCTTCGCACGAGCTGGCGGATTACGTGGGCGAATACGATCATCCGGCGTACGGCACCTTGAAGATCTCGATGAAGGACAATGCGCTGCGGTTCGACTTCCATAAGATTGGTTTGCCGCTCGCGCACTTTCATTACGACCGGTTCGATTCGCCGAATGATGAAGAAGAAGGCAAATGGTCAGTGAACTTCTCGACGAATCCACAGGGCGATATCGACAAAGCCACGGTCTCGCTCGATGAAGGCGAAGTCACATTCGTGCGGCGGCCAGCAAAACTCGACGAGGCAATCGCGCAACGCCTCGCCGGAAATTACGAGACGCCGAGCGGCGGAAAGTTTCAGGTCGTCTATCGGCCGGGGGCCGGGCTTTTCGTGGTGCGGGTGGGCGCGCCGGATCAAAGGCTGGTTCCGTACAAGGGCCTGAAGTTTCGTATTCCCGAATTCTCAGACGTGATCGTCGAATTCGTCGAAGAGGGTGGACAAATTACTGCGATGAAGCAAATCGATCCGTCGGGAGAGTATGTTTCCAAACGGAAGCAGTAAGGAAATTACTGGGCGTGCCAGACATGAAGCCGCTTGAAAAATGGATGTGCTGGACGCTGAACCTGACCGCGATCTACAACGGATTCGGAGTTCTACTCTTCATCCCTCTGCTTTCGATAGGGCGTCGATCAATCGGCTTGCCTGATGCGCATCCGTTTTATTTATGGCTGGTCACAATTTGGATCGGCAGCTTTGCGATTCTTTATGTGTGGCTGGCCATAACTCGACGTCCCGATCGGGCCTTCATCGCGATCTCTGGAATTGGAAAGTTTGCATTCTTCGGTCTTAACCTCACATTTTGGCTGGCTGGCGATTTTCCGGCGCTCGCTCCAATCCTGTCGAGCGGTGATTTGATCACGGCCGTCCTATTCTTCTGGTGGCTTTGGAAAAGAAGAAGCCCGGATCCGAAAGGGGCTTGATCACAGAATGAAAATCGCAGGTCTGACTCCGATTCTGAACGTCTCAAACCTTGCGGAAAGTTTCGCGTGGTTCACGAAGCTCGGCTGGCGAAAGCTCTGGGACTGGTATCCGCAAGCAGGTGCGCCACCGACCTTCGGCGCGGTAGGCAATGGCAAATCTGAAATCTTTTTTTGCCAGGGTGGCCAGGGATCGCGCGGCGGCCCGATGCCCCAATTCGTTGGCGACGACGAGACCGGCGGCGTTTGGATGAGTTGGTGGCTCGAATCACCGACCGCCGTCGATGAAGCTTACCAACTCGCCATGAAACATGGAATGACCGTGACGATGCCGCCGACGGATAAGCCGTGGAATGTGCGCGAGTTTCACCTGCGTCATCCTGACGGACATATGTTTCGCGTCGGCGCAGGCCTGGAAGAAGAATGAGATTTGGCAACGTTCGGACATACGATCGGCGGCAGTTCTTAATCGGCACTACGGCCCTTGCCTTCTCATATGGCCTGCTTCCCAGGGTTGCGCGCGGTCAGCAGAACAATCGAACTCGCCTTATCCTGCTCGGCACGAAGGGCGGCCCGACGCTCAGCAGCAAGAGCGGACGCGCCAATTCGGCGACTCTCATCCTGATTAACGATGTTCCGTTTCTGATCGACTGCGGCTATGGAGTCTCGCGACAATTAATCAATGCAGGAGTCGCGCTCAATCGGTTGCGCTATATCTTCATCACTCACCAACATTCAGATCATAATCTCGAGTGCGGACCGTTGATTTACAACGCCTGGGCCACTGGGCAGCCGATCCAGATTGACGCGTACGGTCCTATCGGACTAAGAAAACTAACCAACGATTTTTTCGAATATGAGAAGTTCGACATCGACACGCGCATTGTCGATGAAGGAGTGAACGATCCGCGCAAACTCGTCGCCGTTCATGAATTCAAAAGCGCCGGTCTGGTTATGCAAAATGACACTGTTAGGGTCACGAGCTTACGCGTTCGCCACCCTCCAATAACGCAATCGTACGCCTATCGCTTCGACGCGAAGGATCGCTCGATCGTGATCTCCGGCGACACGGCTTACGCGCCTGAGCTGGCCGAGTTCGCCAAAGGCGCCGATGTGCTCGTGCACGAAGCGATGTACTTGCCGGCCATCGAAAGGTTGATGAAGGAACACGCTGCCTCGACGCGACTACGCGAGCATCTGCTCGCTGCGCACACATCAACTGAGGATGTCGGCAGGATTGCCGCGCAAGCTGGAGTGAGGACACTGGTGCTTACTCATTTCGTTCCCGGAGATGATCCGACGATCACCGACGAGCAGTGGAGCGAAGGTGTCCGCAAGAACTTCAAGGGCCGCATTATCGTCGGGAAGGACTTGATGGAGATCTAAGAATACGCGCAACCCACCCGCGGATAGACAGGCGTCGCGACTGGCGCGCTTTTTCACTTTCTGATCGCACTCAGCTTTACTTCGTTACTTGATGGCAGACGTTGGGCATGCCTACCGGATTGAACTGAAAATTCGTGGCCACCACCACCGGCTGGTCCGAAACCACGCGCACCGTGAACGAAACGTTTGTTACGCCATCGAACCCGGGTCCACCCGCAACTGGCATCACCCATTTTTCGAACCGAGTATGGTTTGCCGGTAACGGCACCGTAACTCCGTCCGCCTCGCCGGGATAGTTCTGTACCGGACCTGAGGTCCCTGGAATAGCATGTCCTGCCAGATTGTTGCCGTCCTTATCCAGAATATTCATCGAGACATTCGCGGTTGTCGAACTGGCATTGAAAACATAAGCCTCGGCAGGCGCGTTACTGCCGGCATTTGAAAAACGCGCGGGCGTGCAAATCCAAACGTATGGTGGTCCGCCGCCTGAACCGGCGGGGCCTGGCGGTCCCGGCGGGCCGGGCGGGCCGGTACACGAAATCAAGCCGATCAAAGAGGCAATCGTAGTCAGATACAAAGTGAGTCGCATTGTGGGTTCTCCGCGAAAAGCGTGAAGTCTAAAACGTGCGCGGACTCTATTGCCAACGCGTGCGCCTGTCAACAGTTCGAGCAGCAACGAATCGCCAAGCGTCCGGAAAGAGGTTCTCGCCTGCGTGGTTTCTTAGTTCTGAATTTCTATTTCGGCAACAAGCTGCACTGGCTCGGTATGTCGCCGTTGAACTCAAAATTCGCGCCAACCACGACTGGCTGATCTGAAGTAACTCGCACGGCGAAGGCAACGTCAGTATCAGTGGCCGGATTCGCCGTAGTATTGGGCATGACCCATTTGACATCGCGCGTGTGCGCCGGGTCGAGCGTCACGGTCGTGGCGCCGGTTTCACCCGGATAAGTCTGCGCGGGACTCGAGCCTGGTATCGTGTGACCCGCGAGATTGTTGCCATTCGCGTCAAGAATATTCACCGCTATATGCGCCGCACTCGGGCTGCCGTTGAAAACGTACACATCGTCGCGGGGACTCCCGCCGGCACTCGGACGATGCGCGGGCGTGCAAACCCAAACATAGGGCGGGCCGCTTGGTCCCGACGGACCCGGTGGTCCCGGCGGTCCTGGTGGGCCAGTGCATGAAGTCAACGCAATGACGATGACTAAACCAACAAAAGAGAAGGGGCGCATCACTCGCATCGTTTTTGTCTCCTCGTCCTTGTGAGATAGATCGCGAGCGGACTGTATGAGGGCTGCGATTCGCTTGTCAAGGATTAGGAGTGAATAGTGAGTACGACAATCTCTGGCGTCACGCGAAAACGAATCGGCAGAATGCTGGTGCCGATTCCCGTCGTCACGAACATGTGATGGCCGTTCTCAACGACAAGCCCTGCAGTGTATTTGCTCCCAAAGCGCGAAGGAACGATGGGTGTGCCGATTAGCGGAATATTCACCTGGCCGCCGTGTGTGTGCGCGGCGAGCAGCAGCGGCACGGTCGCTGGCAGGCGCGGAAAAAGATCCGGATTATGAGTGAGCGCGATTGTCGGCGCGCCCGCAGGAATGGTAGCGAGCGTCTCGCTGATGTGCTGTGGCCGCGTCCAAAGGTCTGACAATCCGACTAACCAAAGAGACTTGCCGCCGAACTTGATCTCAACGGCTTCATTCTCGAGCACTTTGATCCCATGATCGTCGAACGCGCGTCGAACTCGCTCGCCGTTGTACCACCAATCATGATTTCCGAGCACCGCGAACACTCCCAGCGGCGCGTGCAGAGCCTGCATGTGTGCCGCGGTAACTTCCGGTTCAACGCGGTGACTGTGCCAACTGTTCGGCGACATGTAATCGCCGAGCAGAACGATGAGATCCGGCTTCTGCTGGTTTGTTAGCTCAACGATTCTCGCCAGCTTATTGTCATCGATGAAAGGCCCGCCGGTGTGAATGTCGCCAATGACGGCGATGTGCAGGCCGCTCAGTTCGTTAGGCCAGTTTTCAAGCTGAAGCGACTCATGGCGAACTATCAGCCGGTTCGGCTCGATCAGTGTCGCCCAAATGCCCGAGAGCAAAATAATGAGCAGCAAAACTGCAACGACGATGCGCAGCCGCCGTCTCCAAATTTGACGTGGATCGCGCGCTTCGCTTATCGGCAAGGGTTCAAGTATCCGAAAGAGGAAGGCGAAAAGCCCTACGATTAATGCTATGGCAATGAGTGCGGCGAGATTTATCAAGCAATGCTTTCTTGGTTAGCAGCAGTTCCACTTCTTCGAACGGTCGTTCCGTCAAACATTCCACGGTCGGTGTTCAGGGAAATATTCACGCCAACGGCTATCAACAAGTTCCGCGATGTCATGACGTACGACGAGTTCATCAGGCAGCGAAGGTTTCTTGCGCGCGTCAATGACAATCGGTAAGTGATAGGAGAGGTGATGCCGTACGATCTTTGTGTCGGCGGCATAAATATCGCCGGCGGGTTCGAAGCGAGTCCAGGTTGACCAAAGGAAATCAGTCGTCGATTTAGCGACGCTCGCATCGTCGTGAAGAATGACGAGCGGCCACTCAGCAAACGCTGGATTGCGCGCCAAACGCGTTGCTTGATCCTTGTCGTCGAGATATGGACTTCCCTGCACGACCAAACATCCGGCGCAGAAGACTTCGGCACGCGATATTCCGTTGGGCAATTCTCTGCGAAATTCGCGTGGCAAATCTCGCACGGGATTGCCGAGTCCCATCAGAATCGCCTTGCTGCCCTGATTGACTTTGCCGCTCGTGTAATCGAGCGTGTCCATCGACGTATTCGCGAAGATGAAAAAATCGCTTCCGGGATCGAATCGCGCCAGCACGTGTTCAAGCACGCGCGGAAAGTCGTGCAGATCGATGGGCGTATCGGTGAGCAAGAGAAACTTCGTCAGCGCCAACTGTCCTTCGCCCAGGATTCGAAATCCGTGAACCAGCGCCTCACGCGCGTAACGTTCGCGCACGACAGCCGCAGCCAAAGAATGGAAACCCGTCTCGCCGTAACTCCATAAGTCGCGCACCCCCGGCATGACCAGCGGAAACAAAGGCGACAGGAGCGACTGCAAATAATCACCGATGAAAAAGTCTTCCTGCTTCGGCTTCCCGACTACCGTGGCGGGGTAAATCGCGTCGCGGCGATGATAGATCGCGTCGCAATGAAATACCGGGTACTCGTGTTGCAACGAGTAGTAGCCGTAATGATCGCCGAACGGTCCTTCTGCCCGGCGTTCATGCGGCGGCGCATGCCCAATCAACGCGAACTCTGCTTCCGCGATCAACCGATGCACTGATTCGCGTGCGTGGGTCACACGCAATTTCTCGCCTTGCAGCAGCGACGCCAGCATCAGCTCCGGCACGTTCTCGGGCAGCGGCGCGACGGCTGAGACCAGCAGCGCAGGCGGCCCGCCGAGAAATACGGTGACCGGCAGCGGCTGGCCCAACCGTTCGGCGGCGTGATAATGAAACCCGCCGCCCTTCTGAATCTGCCAATGCAAACCCGCCGACTGCGCGTCGTAAACCTGCATGCGATAGATGCCGAGGTTGTGCTGCTTGGTGACCGGATGCTCGGTGTAAACCAACGGCAACGTGATAAATGGCCCGCCGTCTTCATGCCAGGTCGTGACCACCGGCAGTCGATTGAGATGCGCCGGCTGATCGAGTTGTTCAGTGACGGGCGCGCGCGCAACATTTCGCGTTCCGAGGCGGAGAAACTCAAGTCCCAGCTTCCGATGGCGCCAAAGATTTCCGGGTTTCGGAGGAATCAACGCTTCAGCAGCGCTGACGAGCTCTCGAACAAGCTGTTCGGGTCGAACACCGAAAGCCAACTCGATTCGTTTTTGTGTGCCGAAGAGGTTTGTGACGACAGAAAACTTACTTCCCTTCACTCGCGTGAAAAGTAACGCCGGTCCGCCGCGGTCAATCACTCGGCGATGGATTTCGGCCAGCTCAAGGTAGGGATCGACTTCCGTTTCGACACTGACAAGATCGTTTTCGCGGCGAAGCTGATCGAGGAACGAGCGGAGATTGGGGTGCATCGAGGGGACAGGTTTCAGTCCAAATCCAGCGGGTTCTTGTAAACTTTGTCCTTGTCTTTTTCGGCGCGCTTCATGGCCTCGCGAAACTTCTCTTCGAGCAGCCGTTCACGGTCTTTCATCGAGCTCATCTCTTGCGCAAAGATCTGCTCGCGCGTCTGCTTCTGCTTGTCGAGGTCCTTCACCAACCCTTCAAACGAAGCCAGCGGTTTCTGTTTTTCTTCGTGCGATAGCAACGCGCCGGTATTCGCGTCGATGTTGAGCGTGGCTTCACAGCAGGGACAGATGATTGTGAATCGAGAGGTGTCCGACATAATCAATTGAAAGTTCGAGCGTAGTATAACACCGGTCCCCCAGCAGACACCGCACGGCCGGGTCATCGGCGTCCCAATTCCAGTTTCCTCTGCATCTCTCTGCCAAAACCTCTGCGCGACTCTGCGGTTAACCGACGCCCGAAAGTATTCACCGCAGAGAAAGGGCCGAGGTAGGCGCAGAGTTCGCAGAGGATGACAGAAGACAGAAAGAAAGAGCGGCCGCAGACCACTCTCCCCGGATTAATGCCGTGATCGTCTGGTTATGGCGTCAATACCTTCTTGATCGTCTTCCCGGTCTTCTTCGCGGCGTCAGTAGTCTTGTTTGCTACTGTCTTTGCGCCCGCTTTGGATTTCTCGGCAACGGTCTTTGCGGTTTCCGTACTCTTGTTGGCTACAGTCTGAGCGCCTTCTTTCGTCTTGTCCACAGCAGTTTGAGTGCCCTCCTTCGTCTTGTCCGCGGCAGTCTCAGTCTTCTCCTTAGCAAAACCCGCGGCGTCGGCGAGCTTTTCTCCGGTGGCATTCAAAGCGTCGCCAGTTTCGTCCTTGATGTCCTTCGATTCACCCGTCTTCGAATAGACTGTCGTGGTTCGTTGGCCGTTGCGCGTCGTCACTACGACTTTCGACACGCGCGGGTTGTTACTGAACGTGCGTGTCTCAGTCCTCGTGCCGTTGTTTTCTGTCGTCGATATTTCCGAATTGTCCGGACCACTGCGCGTGGCGGTTTCAGTTGAGTTAGTGTTGGCGTTCGACTGCTGAGTTTGTTGACAACCGGCCAGCGCCAGAATCAACGTCACCAGCGTCGATGCAATCAGGATTCTCTTCACAGCGACCTCCTTCTTTTAGAAACGGAATCGAACCTGCAAAAGGGCAAGCAATATGCCAGCGACCAAATAATAATGCTGCTACCGGCCGGCGCGCAAAAACTTGAGATGACAGTTTGCCGAATGTACGCGAGGAAGTCAGGTTGAACGCCGTGCAGTATGAGAAGCCGACGCTTGGTTAGTTCTTGGCAGTGATGAAAATCGGAGATCTTGAGAGTTCGACTGAGACGCCGTTCGAATTGCTTGATACGTCACGAACTTTCGCGCCACTCAAGTTGTTGATTATGTAAGTGCCGTTCGGAAGCAAAATGTTGACTGTGTGAGGCCTCGAAGCGGTGGTCCAAACAGCAATGCGCTGCACACCTCCCCGCGAAAACAGAAGCACAAAATCTTCAGAGCTTCGAACTGAAACACGCTTTTTGAAATTGAAGCCGTCGAGGAATCCGTTGACTGTTTTTGCGGCGAAATATGCAGGTTTCGGCTCGAATGGATAATTGCTGTTCGTGCGATATTCATGACGCACAATTCCAAAACGATGCTCAGGTTCGGAAGCGTCCGCACCATCGTCGCGCCAGTCGTACCAAATCGAAATGGGAATCCCGTTCGCCGCATTCGTCAGCAATTCTCGCGCGAGCAGCTCCGCTTGCTCGGTTTCGTTCAGCCTACCCAAGACGGCTGAGTAACCCCATTCTCCAGAAACTATCGGGACTGAGTCGAACGCCCCGCCGTTGTACGACTGAATAATTTTTCGCAGGCGGCAGTAATCCGCTGCCGCAGTTTCGGGGCCAGTCTTGCGGTAAGGATGAACCGAAACGCCTGACCAATATTGGAGCAACCCGGCTTTGAAGCACGCTTCGAGAAATGGAACGTCGATGGCGGCGGTCGCTGGGCCAATCAGCTTTTCGTTCGGAACCTGAGCACGCCACGCGCGGCTAACGGTCAACGCGAGGGCGATGTATTCGTCAACATTCGGTTGTGGCGGCCAAAAGATTTCGATATCAGGTTCGTTGAAAAGCTCCCAGATTATTCCGCGATCGTGAAAGTGCTTTGCTGCAGCGACAGCCCAGCGCGCGAACGCCTGACGAGCTTCTTCTGTCCGCACGGCTTTGTCAGGCGTGTACAGCGGGTTGCCGTAATCGAGGATGAAGTACGCGCGGAGGTGATTTTCGTCCAGCGCGGCCATCAGACGTTCATACGGCGCAAAGTCGTAAACGCCGCGCGCCTTTTCCGTCACTTCCCATTTGAAATCCATGCGCACCCAGCGAAAGCCTGCGTCGGCGATCATCTTGATTTCACCGGATTGCCCATCGGTGAAGTGAATGTTAACGCCAGTGCCCGACGGGAACGATTGGGGCAGAGCTCGCGGCGTCCACGTTTCCGCGCAATTCTCGGCGGCATGGTTTGCGCAAGTCGAGATTGAAAGGCAGAGTGAAAGAAAAAGAATTACAGCGCGCATCTTCATCGATGCTAATTGCGGAAGGCGAATCGCCGGATGCGCAGCGGCGAAGGCTTGACTTCGATCGCCAGTGCGCCGACATAGTCTGCGGGCAGCTCGATGTCAGAGAGAATCCATCGCGAGGTTTCGGATTCGTCCTTTCGGTTCCGAAGCAATGCCGCAGGCGAATCAGGGGCGAGCGACACGTCGAAGACATCGAGCGGCATCGACAGTCCTTCGCCACGCGCTTTCACATAAGCCTCCTTGCGCGTCCAGCAATCGAAGAACGCACGGGTGCGCTGGTGCGGATCCAAACCGGACAACGTGTAAAGCTCAGCTACCGAGAAGAAATGTTCGGCAACTTCGTTAGTGGCAAAGTCGGCGCGCATGAACTCAACGTCGATTCCCACTTCACGTTCGCGCGCCACGGCAATCACTGCCAGGTCTTCTGAATGAGACATGTTGAACAGCAATCCCAACGCTTCGGGATTGACGAGAAACGGCTTGCCGTAGTGTGTCTGACCGAAAGTTAACTCCGCGGCGGGAAGATTCAGATAACGCGCGAGAACTTCGCGCAGACTACCATGAGCGATCTTGAAGCGTCGTCGATCGGTTTCAAAATGAAAGCGTGCGGCCCGCTTAGTTTCTTCGGGCGAAAGGACTGAGTCGCAAGAGGCCGATGATGCACACGATAAGTCGACTTTCCAAATATGGGCTTCGTGTTCAGCGGTTCTCAGCTTCGCAGGAGCCGTTAGCCACTCGCCGGCCGGCGTGCTCACAGCTTCGCGAACTTGTCTTGTTGCAAATACGGCCATCTTAGACTCGCGCTCGGATTTCGCTGTACGGCTCAGCCATGCCCACAACCACCTCTCGTTTGCCGGTAAAAGGATTGCGCGCGTGGGCCGCAAGCATGTTGTCGAGCAGTAGTACATCACCGGCTTGCCAGGGGAAAACGACTTTCTCCTGCTCGTAGGCCGCGCAGATGAGATCAAGATCCTCCGAGGAGATCGCGCTGCCGTCGGAGTAGTAAACATTCCTCGGCAAATCTTCTTCCGCGAAAATTGTCGTCATCGCTTCGCGCACTTCCGCCGGCAAGCGTGAAACGTGGAACAGATGCGCCTGATTAAACCAAACCATTTCGCCAGTCGCAGGATGCGATGCGACTGCCTGGCAAACCTGCCGCGTTCGCAGTCGATCGTCGGGCAACCATTCAATCTGAATTCCAGCCGCGGCGCAGTAGCTCTCTACTTCCGCTCGATCGTTGGTCTGAAAGACTTCCTGCCACGGAAGATCGAATCCACTGCCATAGTTGCGCACGTACATCACGCCCTTCGTCGCGAATCGTTCGCGCACTTCGCGCGGGACGCGCTGATAGACGCGCCGACTGTCGGCGATTGGTGTTTCACCGCCAACACTCGCACACACGCGGCTAAAGAACCAGATTTTCATCGGCCAGTTCTGCGTGTAAGAGTTCTCGTTGTGCAGCGGAATCGACTGGTGCGGTGGGTATTCTGTTGACGTGTAGATTTTGCCGCTGACAACTGTGCGGGGCGTCGAACGATAGGTGTAGTCAAGCAGCCGGCCAGAAACTGTTTCGATCAGTTTCTCAAATTGTTCGACGGAATCGATCGTGAAGCCTCGAAAGAGAATCCCGCCACAGGTGAGCAGTCGCTTGTCAAACTCTTCTCGATTCGATTCGAGCCATTCGGCTAAATCAATTGTTCGCGACGTGGGCTGAATCAAACACGGCAACGCGCCATCCGTTCGCAGCGAACTGATCGAGACGGGCATGTCGACTTGACGCTCCGCCGGTCGCCGAACCATCTTTTCCACATCTATGATTGAAGCTGTCTGCATCATCGGGGTTCTTAACCAACCAAAGCCAGCCGCGGCCACACGCGCCGCGAAATATTCTGCGAAAGCAAACGCGCGCCGGTCAGCAAATCTTCCGAACAGGAACTGGGCGCAACCGAGCCAAGAAATTGCAACACTCGAAACGTAAATACACTCCGATCAAATTTCTCTGCATGTCGGCGTAGCGCGTACTGGTCGAACTGCATGCCTTCAAACTTTTCGATTGCTTCGGCCAGAGACCTGCTGTTGGCCTGGTCAAAGAAAACACCGGTCACGCCTTCCTCGACTGTTTCGACTGCGCCGCCGCCGCGATAAGCAATCACCGGCCGGCCGGAAGCGTTCGCCTCAAGCGGCGCCATCCCGAAATCTTCTTCGCCCGGAAACAGCAGCGCCCGGCAGCGAGCGGCGTAATAATTCACAATCTTGTCCGGCTGTCGTCCCAGAAACTCGATGCGATCGTCCGCGATTTTTTCCAGCCGCGCGCGGTCTGGCCCGTCGCCAATCACAATCAGCCGGCGATTCAATCGCTTGCATGCTTCGACCGCCAAGTCGATCCGCTTGTAAGGCATCAGGCGCGACAGCACGAGATAATAATCATCAATCTCGTTCGACATGTGGAAGCGGTTAACTTCGATCGGCGGCGGGATGACGTGCGCTTCGCGGCCGTAGATTTTCTTGATTCGCTGCGCGACCAGGCGCGAATTTGCGATGTAGTAGTTCGGCTGCTGCGACGCGCGCAGGTCCCATTTTCGCAACGGCCAAAGCAGAAAGGGCAGAATCGCGCGCGCGATGCGACCAAACTTTTCGCGCGCGACGTAGTCTTCGTAGCGCCAAACCCAACGCATCGGTGTGTGGCAGTAGCAAACGTGGATCGCGTTGCGCCGACGACGCACGCCTTTCGCGTAGCCTGAGCTGCTGCTGAAAATTAGATCATACTCAGAGAGATCGAAATGCTCGACCGCGAACGGGTAAAGCATGAAATAGTGACGAAACTTTCGGTCGATGGCCGGAAGTCTTTGCAGTGGTGACGTGCGAATGTCAGCGTTGCGCAGTCGCTGTGGCAGGCTTTGCGGCAGTGCCACCGTGGTATACATCGGCGCGGACGGAAACGAATCGTGCATGGCTTCAGCCACGCGCTCGGCCCCGCCCATCTGAACAAAATAGTCGTGTACGAGTGCAATTCTGGACAAGCAGTACCTCTCCGGCAGTTCATAGGAAGAAACGGCGAAAAGTGTCCGAATTTCAGTCTAATGCGAGTTTGTTGTCGAGGATTTGGTGAGATAGTTTCTGATCCGCGGAACGATTGAGTTCTGAGTAGAGTGAATCGATCTCGCGAATGAATCGATCGATTGAAAAGCAAGCAATCGCCGACCGTCGGGCATTACGCCCCAGTTGCGCGCGCCGCTCGCCGTCTTGCAGCAATGTAACAAGCATCCGGGCCAAAGCTTCGTTGTCACATCGGGGCACCAAACATCCATTGTCACCGTCACTAATCATTTCCGGCGTGCCGCCGACAGCAGTGGCAAGAACGGCGATGCCGCTCGCCAATCCTTCGAGCACGGTCAATGCGAAAGGCTCTTGTTGCGAGTTCACGACGAGGACGTCCATTGCCTGGATTAACTGTGGAACGTCATTTCGCGCGCCGAGAAATCGGATACGCTCGCTTATGCCGAGCGAACCAACAGTCTCTTGCAGTTGCTCTGCGTATTCCTCGTCGCGATTGAAAAGCGGTTCACCAACGATAAGCAGAACAGCTTCGGGAATTTGACGCACGACGTCAGCAAAAGATTCAATCAGTTCAAGCTGGCCTTTCCGTGGCGTCAATTGTCCAACAATGCCGACGACGGGCTGCGCGTTCGTAATACCTAGTCTTGCCCGAGCTTCCGATCCTGCCGTCTTATCCGGCTGAAACTGTTCCAAGTCAACTGCGTTGTGAACGACGCGAATGGGAACTCGCCTCGCGAAGGGTTTCAGCACGTTTCCGCGGAATCGTTCGGCGACTGCATTGGATACGGCCAGGATTCGGTTGCGAGACGACGCCGCCGCAAACAGCCGCACCAATGTGCTGAGCGGATGCTGCGGCAAAATGTCGTGCGCGTGCCAGATGACCGGCACCGGCAAGCCAATTGTCGCCGCCGCCATGACGATTCCGGCGCGAATGCTGTTCGCGTGAACGACGTCGGGAGCCTCTTCCTTGACGAGCGCGCGCCCATCGCGAATCACTTGCACGAACGAGAGCAGATAGCGGACCAGTCGATCCGGCCGCCAGGTAAACCGAGCTTCCAGGAGACGCAAGCCGCGCGTTCGCTCGCCTGCGTCATTCATCAACTCGATCAGTCTGCTTTTCTCGGGACACGCTACCACGCAATCGTAGCGCTCTCGGTCGACACGCATGAGAATCATTTGCAGCACGCGCTCAGCGCCGCTGACCTGGCCCGTGTGGTTGTAGAACAGAATCTTCATCGAATCAGATAACCAGCACCTCGCGTTCGGGTTTCGTCCGCGCGCGAAACGCTTCCGCGCTTACCCATCCAATCAGCAACCATGCAACCGGCGCCACCGAATAGATCGAGAACGTCAACCCGAATACCGAATTCAGAAACAGTGCCGGCACGATCGCGGCGACAACCAAAGCGATGCTCGCATTGCGCGTGCCCGGCTCTGCGCTGCCGGCGAGTCGGACTGAAAGCCAAAACGCGCGCAGCAGAATCCACACAAAAATCAGCGCTGCCGGAATCCCGCAACTAATCGCCAGCACCAAAATGAAATTATCGATGGGCGGCAAATCGGAGTCGCGATTGCTGCGCGCATCGCTCAGCGAACCCGCGCCAATGCCCGCGCCCAGCGGGCGATATGGAATGACCGACGTGATGAGATAGCCCCAATTCTCGAAACGGACTTGCAGGCTGTCTTCTTCGGTCGGCTTCAGCGTCCCGCGCTGCGTGTGACTGAGGACTGCGCCCACACGCTCGTCTTCGGCTTTGCCCCAAACTTCGTCGTCGGTCGGCGCCTGCATGAAAACGAACAACAGCACGAGCGGAATCAGCAACGCCGCGACTCGCACAGCTCCGACTCGCCAGTTCCGCGCGCTGAACATGAGCAGCGCAACGATTCCAAACAGCAGGCCAAAGACGGCCGTGCGCTGGCCGCTCAACAGAATTGCGCCGACCAGCGCCGCGAAACAAACAAGCCAGCCGGCGCGCGCCTTCACCCGTTTCGTCGTCATCGCGAAACCAAGTGCGACGATGCCGCCAATCTCAGTGTAGCGTCCCCATTCTTCGGCGCTGCTGAAGGTCCCCAGCGCCCGCTTAACGTGGCCGACCGCGATCGATTGATAAAAGTCTGTGTTGTCAATCCAGTACTGCTCGAACGCGGGATAGCCGAACACCAATTGATACAAACCGTAGAGCGACCCGACAATTCCGACGAGCACGATCAGGCACAGCGCCCAGTAAACCAACTTTTCGCTGGCGGCCTGGCCAAAATAAAACCAGACCAAGGGCACCAGTACGAACAACGAACCGCTCAGACCAACGTACAAACCGCCCTGAAGTGGATTGAAGATTTCCAAAAAGAAGATTAAGCCCAGCACTGACACCCAACCAGCGAGCGGAGTTGACCAAAATTGATGAAAGCGGTGCCTGCTGACCAACACTGTGAACGCGATGAGCGTAACGATCGGAGTAACAACGTGGATCGGATCTTCGGCGGAATAACTTACCAGCAGGTATTGCGCGCGTCGCAGAAGCCCACGCAGCGGCTCGAAGAGCATCATCGCGACGAGCGTGCCTTCGATACCAGCCAGGAGTGGCATCGACATCAGCCACACCAGCGCCGCGAGGATCCACATGCGCAAACTCTCTGCTCCGGCTCCAATCGCCCAGACTGTGAACAAACTTGCAGCTTGCAGCGGCGCCATCCAGAGGATGGCGAGCTTGCGTGGTCGCGGCAATGTTTGTTGGACGGTGGCGCTCAAGTCTTATTACTCCGTGCTCCGCGCGGTGAGCATACTTAGGTTGGCCATTGACCGCAGTTGCGCGAATGGAATGTCGTGACGTTGCGGCCGCAAGTATTGCCAGACTGCCAGACGCCGCCGCTGAATCAGCGCGAACAGCGACACGGCAAACAGCACGCTGTAGCCAATCAGCGAGGCGATCGCGGCGCCCGTGATTCCCATTCGGGGCAGAAGGACGATCAACGCAACGACGGTAACTCCCGCCGAGAAAAATCGCGCGATGGTGGTCAGACCGGGATAGCCAAACCCTTGCAGTCCGCGGATAACGATCGAGCCGGCGCTCCAGGCGATTGCCGCAATCAAGAGCCAGCGAAAGGCGCTCGTTGCGCCAACGAAACTTGCGCCGAACAAAATGCGCAGCATCATGGGCGCGGCAATCCACAGCGGCACCAGGATGATGAGGTTCGCATACAACGTCAGCCGCAGGGTTTTTGCCAGCAATGCCTCGGGTTGATCGTCTTTGCCGGAGCGCGCGACCTCAGGCATCAACGCATCGGCCGCCGCGCCCGCGATAAAGGTCGTCATTTCAGATAGTCGCACCGCCACCACGTAAAGCCCGACCGCAGCATTCGTGGCGGTAGCTCCAAGCACCAATTGATCCAAACGCAGAGTCGCATAGTCAGCCAGCACGCCCGCATAATCACGCAGGCCATAGCTCATCGAAGTCCTGAACTCGCGCCAGCTTGGTTGCCAACGCGGATGAAGCTGACGTATGACGGCGCCGATCGCGAGCGACATCGATACCGCTTGCGAAAGAATCATCGTGTACGTCGCCGTGGCAACATTCAGGCGGCCGAGGAACCAAAGAACCGCAAAGCCGCTCGCCTGTACACCAAAGAAGATGAAGCGCGCCGCGCCCGACCAACCGAAGCGCCGTGTCCCTTCAAGCAGCCCGCGCATCAAACTGAGCATCACGACGCCGCCGATATTAATCATGTAGATGCGCACCAGCAGCATCACTTGGGAATCGCGTTGTCCGAGCAGCCGCGGCACCAGTAAACCTCCGACGACGAAACTGAGCGCGCTCATCGCCAGGGTGTAGATAATCGCATTGGAAAACAGCGCCGAAATCCGTGCTGGGTCTTTCGCCGTCCAGTAGCGATAAGCATTCGGCAGCCCCATCTCGATCAGCATTGCGATCAGGATCGGCCAAAGCGTGATCAGCAGCAGGTCGCCGCGGCCGGCTGGGCCGAGGGCGCGCGCACCGACCAAACTGCTCACGACGGAAAACAACGTGATGGTCACGTCCGTAAAGAAAATGAGTTTGGCGTTTCGAATGATCACTTGATTAACCTTGCAATAGTTCCACCGGTTTCGAAGGTATTGGCGCGGGATCCGATTCCTGCGTCGTTGAATCCGCCTTGTTTAGCACGTTCTCTGCGCGCCTGATTCGGCGGCGTTGCGCGATGGCCCAATTGCCGAACCAACGCAGCCAGGGTCGCGTCGCCCAATCCCATTCGCCGAGCAACTCAACGGGCACCGCGCCCGTATCTTTCTTGAAGCAATAGACGCCTGGATTGTTCACCGGATCGATTCCGCCCAAGTCGTAGGCCGTCACGCCGACTTTTTGGCAGTGCTGAACAAGGTTCCAGAAAACAGCGTATGAGGCGCTCAGATTGCGCCCGGCTTTAGTCGTCGCGAACAGCCAAAGATTGGCTTCGCGTCCGAAGACCAGCGCGCCGGCCAAACCCATCAACTCGCCATGTTGATCATCGCAACGATAAAGGATTAACCGGTGACCAACTTGGTCGAGTAGCTGTTCTATCTCTTCGCGTGAATGCTGTTCGTCGAGCCCTTTCGCTTTCTGCATTGATTCGAACGCCGCGTGGATATCATCGGCAGTTGCAGTCAACCAGTGTCGCGTCGTCAAGTTGCTCTTTTTGGATCGGCGCAAATTGCTGCGCCAGTTTCGCGCCGCGCTTGTCAGCAAGGCATCCTCGCCTGGTGTCAAATCGAGCACAATGGTGTAACTCGTGCTCAACTCTGCCCACGGCACGCACCAGCCTTGGGCTTTCAGCCGCAATACATCGTGAACCCCGCGCGCCCGATCACATCGAAAGCGACAGTACAGTCGCTTCAGACCGACAGTTTCTTTTATCGCCAACTGCAAACTTTCGTCGCAGGCGGAGAGATCGCCAACGGGACCACCTTCGCTCCACAGTAAGCCGACGCCGAAGCGGTGCCGGCGCACGTACGCTTGTAGCATTGCGACGATTTCGTCTTGCTCGTTGAAAGCCGCCCAACGATAAGTCTGCCAGCCGAGGCCGCGCCGATATTCTCCCCAGGCGTAACATTGAAACGGCGAGTACACAGGAAAGCGCATGAGAGCTCCGTCCCACGCGACCCGCGCCCGCTCGTCCGTGAATGCCTCCCAACGGATCATCGTCACGCCGTCACCTCCACCTGGCGAGTGAGATCCGCAGCCCTTTCGGGACGCAGCACGTCGCGAAATAGTTCGTACATTTGGCCGGCGACGCGCTCCCACGAATAATGCCGCTCAACTCTTTCACGGCCGGCACGAGCGAAGTCATGACGCAAAGTCTCGCTCGCGAGCAAACGGCGGATGGCCGCGGCCAGCTCGTCCGCATCTCGTTCAGGCACGATCAATCCGGCGTCGCCGATCACTTCGGGAATTGCGCCGCAGGTCGAGCCGATCACCGGCACGCCGCTCGCCATGGCCTCGATAATCACGCGGCCAAACTGCTCGCGGACGCGCTTTGTCGTTTGCGTCGGCACCACCAGAAGATCCATCTGGCGAAAGAGCTCCGGCATCGAATCGTAACTAACCGCTCCCGTCACTAGCGCGCGTTCGATCAGATCTGCTTCGTTGAGCCTCCGGGTGAACATTTCGCGCTGTGGGCCATCGCCAACAACCAGCAACTTCCAACTTTCACCGGAAATCTTCGCGAGCGCCTCAGCCAAAACTCTGACGCCCTTGCCGGGCACCATCCGCCCGACGAATCCAATTGTGGGAACGTGACCCGTGCGGACGAGAGGCGCCCGCGGTGTGTATTCCTGCAAATTCACGCCGAACGGAATGACGCGCGC
>DASYTZ010000043.1:0-40844 GCA_036001745.1 Pyrinomonadaceae bacterium | reverse complement strand
GGTTTTCATTCTCGCGCATTGGGAGCGAGTCGGTCAATAGAATTTTCTGGAAGGGTTACTGAGACGGTTTTGAAAACCAGCCCAAACGCCCAATTTGCGCCAAAATATCGGCTATTTTGGCCAATTTTGCCACTCTTTGGGCGGTCCTTTTGTGTCGATCACAAACCGAGCAGATTGAGTTCGCTGACTATTCTTCCTCCGCTGTTCTAATGCGACCCTCGTCCTTTGCCTGCTGCACGATCTTCTGCGCAAGCTGACCCGGAACGGGATCGTAATGCGAGAACTGCATGTGGAATGAACCGCGTGCGGCGGTGATCGAGTTCAGCGTCGATTGATAGTTGAGCATCTCGGCCATCGGGACCTGCGCTTTGATCACCTGGTTCTTGCCCCAGGTGTCCATGCCCTGCACGCGACCGCGCCGCGAGTTGAGGTCCCCCATGATGTCGCCGCTGCATTCCTGTGGCGCAGTAATTTCCACGTCCATGATTGGTTCCAGGAGCGCCGGCTTGACCTTTTCCATCGCATTGCGAAAAGCCTTGCGACCGGCGGCGCGGAAACTGTGCTCGTCGGAATCGACGTTGTGATACGACCCGTCGATCAACTGCACCTTGAAGTCGACCAGTGGATAACCGGCGATCGCTCCCTGGGACGCGGCTTCGATGATCCCTTTCTCGATCGCCGGCCGATACTGTTGGGGGACGGCGCCGCCGAAAATCTTGTCCTCGAAAACGAATCCTTCACCACGCGGTAGCGGCTCGAAGACAACTTTGCAATCACCGAATTGTCCGCGGCCGCCGGTCTGTTTCTTGTGACGGCCCTGCACTTCGGCGCGCTGCGTGATCGTTTCCTTGTAAGGAACCTTCGGCGGATGCAGCATCACTTCGACGCTGTAGCGCTTCTTCAGTTTCTCGACGACAGTTTCGACGTGAACCTGTCCTGAGCCGGCCAGGAGGAATTCCTTTGTCTGTGCGTCGCGCGTAAACGAGAGCGCCGGATCCTCTTCGAGAATCTTGTGAATCGCGACGCTGATCTTTTCTTCGTCCTGACGCGACTTGGGTTCGATGGCGAAAGCAATCGCCGCTTCAGGATACTGAACCGGATCATAAACGATCGGATGGGCCTTATCGCACAACGTGTCGCCGGTTTGAGTTTCTTTGAGTTTTACGCAAGCGATGATGTCGCCGGCGTTGGCTTCGGGAATTTTGTCGAGTTGCTTGCCCTGCATTGTGTGCAGCGCGCCGAGACGCTCGGAAGTACCGCGCGTCGAATTGTAGACGGTTGCATCCGTGCCGACCTTCCCGCTGATGATTTTGAAAACGTTGATGCGGCCGGCGAACGGATCGGCAATCGTGCGGAAGCAATAAGCGGAGAACGATTCGCTGGTCGAATACTTCCTTGATTCCTCTTCGCCTTTTTCGTTCTTGCCGTGCTCGGCCTCGTGATGCGCCGGATCGGGAGCGAACTCGACGATGTGATCCAGCAGCGTCGAAAGCCCGACGAGCGTGATCGTTGAAACCGCGAACACGGGACACAATTTGCTGGCGGCAATCGCCTTTGTGATGTTCGGCAGCACGTCCGCATCATCGAGGGTGCCTTGCTCGAAATACTTCTCCATCAAAGCGTCGTCTGATTCGGCGACCAATTCAACCAATCTTTCTCGCGTTTTATCGACGACGACGCGACCTTCCGCGGGAATATCAATCTCTTTAGCCTTGCCGTGCTCGTCGAACTCATAGGCCTTCATATGAACGACATCGACGATCCCTTTAAAGTTGTGTTCTTTTCCAATCGGCAGAGTGAAAGGAACAATTGCTCGCTTAAAAACAGTGTGCGCGCTGTCCAGCGCGATGCCAATGTCTGAATGCTCTTTATCTAATTTCGTCACGACCATCATGCGCGGCAGCATGAATTCATTCGCATAATTCCAAACTTTTTCCGTTTGCACTTCGACGCCTTTGACGCCATCTGCGACCACGATGCCGCAATCCGCGACGCGACAAGCCGGCCGCGCGTGCGACACGAACGCTGCATATCCCGGCGTGTCGATCAAGTTGATTTTTGTTTCTTTGTGTTCGAGATGGGCGAGCGCGGTGTTGAGGGTGATTTTGCGGGCGATGGAATCTTCATCGTGGTCGGTAACGGTCGTGCCTTCATCGACCTTGCCCCAGCGATGTGTCGTGCCGGCGACGTGGAGAAGCGAACTAATCAGTTGCGTCTTCCCCGCGTCGCCATGTCCAATGACCGCAAGGTTGCGAATGTTTTCGGTGTCGTAGACTTTCATAAGAGCGAGTTAGTCCTTTCAGAAATCGGTTTCCGACGAAGAGACATTCCTGATTTCATTCGAATGAAAAGACAGGATAGATCGGCGGATTGACGTGTAATTTATCCGAGCGGGAAGTCGAATGGCAAGCGCACCGGGCAAGGATAGATTCCGATTAGAATGCGGAACGCCACAGATAAATCAGTGCCAGCAATTGCGCCAACCACAACGCGATCCAGAGTCTTAATGAAGACCACATGCGAGCCCTTGCTCGCTGGAACTCGTCGTCTCCGATCCAAAACTTTCGGTAGTAACGCAACCAAAGAAGAATCGCCGCGAGGTAAATGACCGGCGTAAAGAGATTGACGATAAGCAGGCCAGGATCCACAAAGAAGAAACCAAGAAGAGATGCGCACAGTACGATAACAACCGCCGGTTCAGCCGATTTGATGGTATTTGCCAGGCTACATGCTTGAGTATTGAGAACGAGTTTCGTGGCGCTGGCGCGGGCGTAATCTTCGGTAACTTCTTCGCGACAGGACGGGCACATCGAGAGACCGTACTCGATAAGTCGCTTGCAATTTGGACACTCAACGAAGGGAGTGACGCGCGGGATGGTAAATAACGAATCTCTCATTTTTGTACGTATTCCGCGAGCAAGGCTCTAATCACGCTTTCCGTTTCTTCGTAACGCCCTTCGCCGACATGCAACCAGCGAATGCGGCCTTGTTTGTCGATTACATAAATAGTGGGCCACGCTTCGACGTTGTAAGCTTTCCAGGCCTTGTAATCGTTGTCAGTTACGACCGGGTATTTGATTCCGAGCGAAGAAACTTCTCGTCGCACGTTGTCGAGAACATATTCACTCTCGGTCTCAGGCGTGTGTACACCGACAATGGTCAAACCGTGTTCGCGATATCTTGTGTCCAAATCCTTGACCGCCGGCAGAGTGTTGCGGCAGTTGTAGCAGCCAAATGTCCAGAACTCCACGAGCACCACTTGGCCACGCAACTGGTTGAGAGTCAGTGCATCAGAATTGATCCAAGTTCCTTCAACAAACTCAGGCGCAGCCGGCGCATTGACCGCAGGAATTATAATGTCTGCCCTAATTTCGGCGAGCGCGAGCGGCTTGTTCCCATCGGGAACGTTCGAAGATGCAATTGACTTTCGATGCCGCGGATATCGTCCGATGGCGACGACTCCCACCGCCATAACAATCACGAGGCCTATCAGGAAGACTTTCTTGATCATTGACGTTCCTCCAACTTTGCGCGCAAATGAGGGTATTGTATCGTGGCGCGCATCTGCCGCGCTATTGAAGCCTTTGGCGACGCAACCAAAAATAGAAGTTTACACCGACGGCAATTGTAATCTCTGTCGCTGGATGCGCGCGCGCGTCGAGCCCTTGGACCGCCAGCATCGTTTGGAGTGGCTCGATTACAACGATCCCGAAATCCTCAAGCGCGCGGCGCCGCACACGGGCGAAGAGATGGCCGAACAGATGCACGTCAGAACTGCTGACGGTCGATGGGCGAAAGGCTATTTCGCGTGGATTGAGGTGATTCGTGTTTTGCCGCGCTGGAAATGGCTCGTGCCGATCATGTCTGTGTGGCCATTTACAAAGCTTGGGCCAATCTTTTATCACTGGCTGGCATCGCGACGGTATACGTTGTTCGGAGTGCCGCCGCCATGTGATGCGAGTGGTGTTTGTAAGCTGCATAAATAGGTAACGCAAGTTGCCAACTTGCGCCACTGCGCCAACCTTTCGCCCGCAAAAGGCATCTTAAAACTGACCCGGACAGCTCAGTAAACCAAGATTACTGGCGATGTATCTAACCAGTTTTGGAGGTAGATTATGTTTAGAAGAATTTCCTCATTCATTTCAGTGTTAGCTTTGCTCGTGGCATTTGGAGTATCGCCGACGATGGCGAAAGAGACTGACGCCACACGCGTTCGCGTGCCGGTGAATATCGCGATTTTGATTCAAGATGATTTGACGTCTCAGGTCGCGAACGAGATCGGCGTAACAAAGGATTTCATTCGGTCGCTGCCGTCAGGCTCGCGCGTGATGGTGGCGTACATCACTAGCGGGCACTTGCAGGTGCGCCAGTCATTCACGACGGACTTGGATCGCGCCGCAAAATCACTTCGCATTCCAGCAGCCAGCGATTCGGCGTCACCGTTTAATCCGTACGTCGAGGTAATCGAGGCGCTGAAGAAATTTGATTCCGATCAGGGGAACAACGCTGTGTTACTGATTTCCGATGGTCTGGATGTTTCCCACGGCTTCGATTCGGAGAGCGCAGGCCACACGCTGGACATCGACCGGACGATCAAAGAAGCGAATCGGCGCAACGTGTCGATTTATTCGTTCTATGCGCCTTCGGTTGGCTTGACGAGTCACAGCCGGCTCGCCGCGAGTTACGGCCAAAGCTCTTTGAATCGCGTGTCGCAGGAGACCAGCGGACGCGCCTTCTTTCAGGGCATTAGCGGCTTCGTCACTTTCGATTCGTATTTCAACCGCTTGCGTGATGAGTTGAATCGGCATTACGCTTCGTAACAAATCTTTCAAGTCAGACTGGCGCCGCGGGAATTGCATGTTTCCGCGGCGCTTTTATTTGCCCTCCCGGCAAACTCTGGCGCTCTTGCGCACAGCAGTGGTAAAGTTAGCAACACAATCAGGCCATGCCCTCAACGGAGAAAATGGCCTAACCGATGACCGCCAAGAAAGCTGCACGCCTCTCTTTCTTTGCCACTCCGCGGACGACGCGCCGCCTCTGGGACATCTCGCTTCAAACACAATGACTGAGAACAAAGGCCGCGAATTCTGCCTGATTGTCGAAGGCGCTTACCTGACTGAGTCAGAGGCCGAGCATGCGTTGCGCGATCCATTTATCGAGGACTGGGTCGAACAGACCGGTCACTTCAAAGTCCACAACATGGATGACATTCAAGTGACGCCCGGCGTAACGCTGGGTGCGCTCGGTGTCGTGATGCTCGACGAGCGCGTGTTTGAAATCGCGAGCACCGATCCGGATCGGCCTTTGACTGAGCACAAAGCAAAAGGCGTCGCCGAAGCAATGCGCCGTCAGGACATGTTTGACGAGATTAACGTTGAGCCGCGCGAGGACCAAGCACCGTGAAGTGGAATTGGGATTCAACTCAGTGGAAGAAATCGACGAAAGTCCTGCTGGGCATCGCTACGATCTGGCCACTTCTCTACATGTTCTTGTTCATAGGATCAATCTTTTCAATGTTTCTCTTCCTGCCATTTGCAGAAGGCGGATCGAAGAATACTTGCGGACGGCTCGACGTTCTTCAACTTGACAAGAAGATCAAGGACGGCCAGATCAAGGAACTGGTCGTGCGGTCCAACGAAATAATCGCAAAGGATCGAGCGGGCGCGTGCCAGTATGAAACGTGGGTAAGCGAAGATTCGACGCGTCAGCAAATCCTCAGCGACGCGAGGGAAACGGTGGACGGCCGGCCGCGCGTTGAGTCGATCGACGAGAATACTGGACAGCGCGACACGGCGCCTTTCTTTGTCCCTTTGGGTTTCGGTGTCCTCATGATTTTCCACTTGTTGACGATGTTGCTGATCATGGGCTTGATGCCGTTGTACATCATCCTTGCCGTCAAGAACGATCGCCTTGATCAGACGATGAGAATCGTTTGGGTGGTGCTGGCTTGCACGGTGGGCATGTTTGCGAACGTCGTCTACTGGTATTTGTACATTTGGAGGAAGCCGCCGGCAGGCAACGTCTCACCTACGGCCACAGCTGCATGAGTTCCCTTCTAAATAATCGCGTAACCGTCGTCGTCGGTGATATCACCAAACAGGATACCGACGCGATTGTGAACGCGGCGAATGCGTCGCTGTTGGGTGGGGGTGGCGTTGACGGCGCGATTCATCGTGCGGGCGGGGAAGAGATTGTCAACGAGTGCCGCGAAATTCGGCGCACGCGGTTCCCGGAAGGACTGCCTACCGGAGAAGCTGTAATTACCACCGGCGGCAAGCTTCCCGCGCTTTATGTCATTCACACAGTCGGGCCGATTTACGGCGAGCACGGCGGCAAAGACGCGGAGCTGCTCGCAAACTGCTATCACAACTCGCTCACACTCGCGGTCGAGAAGAATCTTACGTCCATCGCGTTTCCGGCAATTTCGACCGGCGTGTTTGGATATCCGCGAGATGAAGCTGCGCGCGTGTCCTCAAAAACGATTGAGAACTTTCTCAGCACCGATCATCAATTGAAAGAAGTGCGACTGGTGTTTTTCCAGCAGCGCGACGCGGATGTGTTTTTAGAGAATCAGGAGTTCAGCGAGTAAGTATTCGCGCCCGTGGGCGCGAAATGTTTATAGCATTGTTGTTAAGATGATTTTCAATGCTCCTTCAGGAGCAACATTATGTTGCTCCTGAAGGAGCATTAAGTTCCCTGCTGGCGCTTGTGCTATAAACATCGGGCTCCTCCGGAGCTGAAACAAAGGGCGGCGATGGCCGCCTTACTTTTGCTCATCGATCAAACATGAATCCTGACGTTGAAATTGAAACCAAACCCGGCGTTCGCGCGCGCGAATTGCCCGCCACGCTCAAACCTCTCGACAAGCTGGCCTGGAACTATTGGTGGAGCTGGGCGCCCGATGGCCCTGAGATTTTTCGCGACCTCGAGCCGGGCGTCTGGCGACAGGTTGAACAGAATCCCAGGGCTCTGCTGGCGCAAATTTCTGATCTGCGGCTGGCGCAAATGGCCGCCGATCCAGCGTTCACGGATCGCGTGGAAGTGTTGTTGAATCGTTTTGATAATTACATGAGCGATACGCGCCCGTGGCCGGGTTTGCGCGTGTCGGAACACATCACGCCGCAAACTCTCGTCGCGTATTTTTGCGCGGAGTTTGGCGTTCACAGCTCGCTGCCGTTGTATTCGGGTGGCCTCGGGATTCTGGCCGGCGATCATTTGAAATCAGCCAGCGACCTCAATCTGCCGCTGACCGCGGTCGGTTTGTTTTATCGCTTTGGCTATTTTCGCCAGAGCGTGACGACCGATGACTGGCAAGTCGAATCGTATACAGAAACTTATGCGGACGAATTGCCGCTAGAGCCAGTGACGGACAATGCCGGTGAGCCGGTAACAATTGAAGTGATGATGCGCGAGCGGCCTGTGCGCGCACGCGCGTGGCGCGCGAACGTTGGACGCGTGCAGCTCTATCTGCTCGACACGAATGTTCCGGAGAACGACGCGATCGACCGCCTGATCACCGGCCACTTGTACGGTGGCGATCGCGAAACGCGTCTCGTGCAGGAGATGATGCTGGGAATTGGCGGCGTGCGTCTTCTATCCAAGCTGGGAATTGAGCCGTATGTATTTCACTTGAACGAAGGTCACTCAGCATTCCTCGCGTTGGAGCTGACGCGAAAAGTGATGGAGTGTGGCGCCGTCGATTTTGACGAAGCCGCGCGCCGCGTCCGCGAACGCTGCGTCTTCACGACGCACACGCCGGTCGCCGCAGGCCACGACGAATTCAGCGTCGAGCTAATTAAGCTGGGGTTCGGGAACTGGCACGAAACAGCGCTCGGGCTCTCACTTGAAAAGTTTCTCGCGCTCGGTCGCATCAAAGGCAACGCAGACGAGGCTTTCGGGCTAACGCCGCTGGCGCTACGCATGTCGCGTTCGACGAATGGCGTTAGTCGCAAGCACGGCGAAGTCTCGCGACAGCTCTGGCAAAAGATGTGGCCCGACCGCGCTACCGACGAAGTGCCAATCAGTTCGGTGACCAACGGGGTGCACGCGGCCACGTGGGTGGGACCGGCAATTCGCTCGGTCTATCAGCAGGCCACGGGTAAGGACTGGTTGGAAATGGCGCGTCACCTGAGCGCGTGGTCGGTGGCCATCGACAAAATATCCGACCAAGAACTTTGGCAGGCGCATCTGTTGTTGAAGCAGCGCCTGGTGGCGTTTATTCGCGACGCTTCGTTCGACGCGCGGCTTGCACGCGGCGAAAGTGACGAGTACATCGAAGCCGCGCGCACCATGTTCGACCCTGCGATGTTGACGATTGGATTCGCGCGTCGCATCGCCGGCTACAAACGTTGGGACTTACTGCTAAGTGATGAAGAACGTCTGACGAAACTTCTGAATGATTCAGAGCGGCCGGTGCAGTTTGTATTTGCCGGCAAAGCACATCCGCACGACCAGGGCGCCAAGCTTGTCCTGCAAAAGCTTCTGAAGTGGCATCGTGATCCGTCAGTGCGTCAGCGCGTCGCGTTCATCGAAGATTACGATCAGGAGGTGGCGCGGCAGCTTGTGCAGGGTGTCGATGTCTGGATGAACGTGCCGCGACGGCCGTTCGAGGCGTCAGGCACAAGTGGTCAGAAGGCTGCCATGAACGGCGTACTCAATTTTTCAGTACTCGATGGATGGTGGCTGGAAGGCTACGATGGGCAGAACGGTTTTGCGATCAGCGACGTCAGCCAGCTAACGGATGACGAAGCAGACGCCCGGGACGCTGCCTCGCTGTTTCAGGTACTCGAAGAACAGGTCATCCCGCTGTTTTACGATCGCGACGCTGACGGCATGCCTCGGGGTTGGGTCGAGATGATGAAGCACGCAATCAAAACACTGGTGCCCGCCTTCAACAGCGACCGCATGGCGGCGGAATATGCCGAACGAATCTACTGAAAACTGTCGCTGGGAACAGTTTAGAGGCGGGCTAGTGCCCGCCTTTGTTTTTGGGAAGACTTCCGGCTGCTTTTTGTGGCACATTGACTTGGAATATCGTTAAATACGAGCGGGCAGTAGCCCGCTTCTAAACGTCAATGAAGTTTTGTCCCACCTGCAGTGGCAAGTACGACGACAACGTCAGCTTCTGTCCGAAAGACGGCGAGGTGCTGGAGGAAGATCCGCATTCGTTTGTCGGCAGCGTTCTTGACGGACAGTATCAGATTGAAGCGTTACTCGGCCGTGGTGGCATGGGCGCCGTTTATCGCGCGCGCCACATCCTGCTCGGCGATCGCGTGGCCATCAAAATGCTGCCGCCGGAGATGCGCAGCAACACCGAGTGGCTGCGCCGCTTTCAACGCGAAGGCCAGGCCGCGCGGCGCTTTCGTCATCCAAACGCAGTGACCGTTTACGATCTGCGCACGTCCAGCGACGGCACGATCTATCTCGTGATGGAGTATGTCGAGGGCACAACTCTCGACGTTGAGTTGAAACGGCGCGGAAAGTTTTCTCCTGTCGAAGCGTTAACGACTCTCAAGCCGGTTATTAGTGTCCTTAACGCGGCCCATGCGATGGGTGTCGTTCATCGCGATCTGAAACCCGAAAACATCATGATCGGCAAGGCGACGACCGGCGGCGAGCCCATCGTGAAGCTCCTCGATCTGGGCATCGCAAAGTTGCGCGAAGTCGCCGGCGCAGAAAAAACCGGCAGCACGAATCTAACCGTCGCGGGCCAGATGCTGGGCACGCCTTATTACATGTCGCCTGAGCAGTGGGGCGAGCTGCCCGAAGATCGCAGTTCCGAAATCGACGGGCGTGCGGACATCTACAGTCTGGGCGTCGTCTTCTACGAGATCGTTGCCGGCAAGCGACCGTTCAGCGGCATGACGGTTCTCGAGTTGCGAAAGCAACACGTCAACGAGCCGCCCAAGCCGCTGCATGAAGTTTTCCCGAACGTGCCGGTTGATTTCAGCAAAGCTATTCAGCGCGCGATGGCAAAAGATCGTGGCGACCGGCAAGCCACCGCGGGCGAGCTTGAGAGAGAATTGGAAACAGCGTTAGCCAGCGGCGACGGCTCTCCGGCCGTTTCCCATGCAGCGCCGATTGTCGAAGCTCCGGCAACAAGTCGATTTGACACCCTCGCGGATCTCCCAACGCCGACGGTCGGCGATTCCGGCGCGCTCACGATTGCGGACAGCGGAAGCGCTCGCGTCGCGGTGAGCGAGGCCGCGACGATGCCAACCGTAGTTGTTTCGCCTGAGGAACTTGCCGCGCGCGAAGCGGCAAAGCCTGTGGAGGTTGCTCAGCGAGAGCCGCGCCAGCAGGTCGAGGTACCTTTTCCAGGCCGGCGATCGCCATTGCTGTTCGTTGGTATCGCGGCGGTTGCGCTGTTGCTTGTCGTCGGGATCGGGGGTTATGCGTTAATGCGATATCTCGGCAACTCGAAGACGGCCACGTCGCACCCGACCAACAGCGCTGACGTTTCCGTGCCGATGCACGAAGTTGCTCGTTATTGGATTGAAGTGAATACGGAGAATTCGGGTGATTCAATTCGCGCGGGGGAGTTGATTTCAATGCGCTCGGGGCAGGAATTCAAGTTTCATTTCTCGCCAAATGAGAACGGCTATATTTACATCATCGGGCCCGGTGAAAAGAACGCGCCCATGATTTTCTTGTCTGGGCAGCCGGGCCCAATGTCAGGACTGGAAACGAATGAAGTGAAGAGCGGAACGAACTTCACTTTTCCTGAAGACACAATTCTCAAAGCCAACTTCATCAGGCTGGACGAGACGCCGGGCACGGATGAGTTCATGTTTGTCTTTTCGCCATCTCCAATTACAACGCCCGCATTTTTCGCCGGCCCATCGCAACACCAATTGACCGCGGACGAACTCAAGCAGTGGGCCGATTTTCAGGCACAGGCGAAGGCGAACGCCGCCACGACCGAAGTCATCAAAACAGGCGCGTCGCAGCAAACCGCGGTAAAAGTGCCGCAAAATGGGCCTGAAAACGCGTCCGTCTTGTTTAGAGTGCGAATTGAGCACAAGTGAGGGACAAGCATTGGAGGATGGCTTATGAAGTTTCGAGCGCTGCTGTTGCTGTTTGTGATCGTTAGTTTGAGCGTCGGGGTTCTGGTTGCCACGGCCCAGGACGAAGACGTGCGCGGCGCGTTCCTCGAAAGCCGTCCAAAGACGACTAACCTGAACGGCCCGTCGCGTAGACATCGGCGTCGCCCGGCGAACACTAATTCAGTCACCTCAGCCAACACGTCGTCTAACAGCAACGCAAAGCCGGCGAATGCCAACACGACGACAAACAAAAACAGTTCGCGCAAATCTCAAACGGCAATCGGTCTTGGATACACGATCTTCATGCGCGAGCCAACGGGTCGCAGCATCCGCATCGAGCCCACGCACGAGTTTCGCAACGGCGATCGGATACGTCTCGCGCTTGAGCCGAACGTTGACGGATATCTTTACATCTTCGACAGCGAGGACGGCGGTGCGCCCAAGATGATCTATCCGGACCCCCGCCTCGACGGCGGCGACAACTGGATCGAGGCGCATGTGCCTATCGAAGTTCCTTCCAGTGAAGAAAGTGAAGAACGGCTGCGTTGGTTTGAATTCTATGGTCAGCCGGGTGGCGATCGCATCTCGATTGTCGTCACGCGCGAGCCGCTGGAATCTGTGCCGACGAGCGATGAACTGGTCGCGCTTTGCGGCATGGGCAAAGACAAGTGCCCCTGGCAACCGCCGGCTGAGGTGTGGGCACAAATCGAAAAAGCGACAAAGGCGGAAGTCAAAGTGGCGACGACCAAAAACTTTGGCGAGGCCCAAACTGAGCGCGAGCGAATCGCGATGACGCGGGGCCTCGGTCTGGACAAATCGATTCCACCGCCTTCGGTAATTCGCGTGAGTGCATCTTCGAACGAACCGATGCTGGTAACCGTGCTCGATTTGACGCACAAATAGTCTTGAGATCGTGATCATCTGAAATGCGTTTCTACAAATACTTCGCGCCTATGGCGCTTCTGCTTTTCGCAATCGTCTTCGCGACGCATCCTTTCGTTCCCGTTAGCGCTGACCGCCTGGCCCTCGGGGTCACGCAACAGCAAGGAGATCCTTCTTCATCACTCTCTCGCGGTCGGGCGCTGCTGAAGCAGGGCCATGCCGATCAAGCGCTTGGTTATCTGCAAACCGCGCTCGGTCTTTACACGCAGGCAAACAATCAGCGCGGGATGGCCGCGGCGCATGATGCGCTCGGCGATCTTTATTTGGTCCAGGGCCAGTACAAGATCGCCCTCGACCATTATCAGAAGGCGTTTGAAGCGTTTACTGCCGCCGCCGGCAAGGATCAAAAAACCGAGGCAGTCACCACCGGCGTCGCCAGCAAAGCCAGCGCGACTACAGGCGCCGCGGCTGAGACGGCAGCCAGCACCGCCGACAACGGTTTCAATGCCAACCTGATGCTCGCAAAAATCGGCGACACGAATTTCCGGCTGGGACAACTGGCGAACGCCGGCGCCGCCTACGCGCGCATGAGCGTGAAAAAGCCGGAAAGCGCGGTCGCAAAAACCACGCGGCGGTTTGGTGGCTTGGGCGGAATCGTGGGTAGCATTTCAACCGGCAGAGTTGATGTTGCTGCCCCGACTAGCACCGCAATCGGTCTGCTCGAAGCCAAGAAGGAACTCGACGAGTACCGCGTGGCCATTGTTTACATGACTTATGAACTCGGCATGGGCCGCATTGCCTTCGCGAACAATGATCTGCCGACCGCGAAAAAGCATTTCGAAAACGCTCTGAGCGCAGGCAGCGGTGCTTTGCCGGTCGTCGCAAAACTGGGACAGACGCGCCGCTTTCGCACGGCCGCGCGCACCAGCCTCGGCGATGTTGCGTTGAAAGAAGGCCGTTACAAAGACGCGGCGAAGCTTTTTGATGACGCGGCGGACGGCGCGAAAGATGACAAGCGGCTGGATTTGATGTGGCCGGCACAACGTGGTCGCGGGCGCAGCCTCTGGTTGCAGGCGACTCAGGAGAAAGACAACAACAAGGCAATGAAGCTGCGCGACCAGGCCCTGAGTTCCTATCGCGAAGCTTTGCAAACAATCGAGACAGTCCGCGCGGGCAGCTTGCGCGCGGATGAATCACGCACAACGTTTCTCGCCAGCACGAAAGATGTTTACGACGAAGCGGTCAGCGCATTCGCGGAAATGGCGCTCACGACCGCGGCGGGTGCGGCCTTGTCGGCGAAGTCACTCGATTATGCGGCGGAGGCTTTGCGGATTTCTGAAGAAGGTCGCGCGCGCTCGTTGCTCGACATGCTCGCGGAAGTTAACGCGCAAATCACCGAGGGTGTGCCGGCGGATCTTCTGAAGCGCAAGCAGGACAATCTCGATCGACAGCAGGAGATCGCGGCACAGCTTACCGGCGTCAGCTTTGCCGCAGACCAGAAAAAGAAACCGTCAGACCTGGAAAAAGAACTCGAGAAGCTGCAAACCGATTTCGACGAACTCGAAAATCAGATTCGCACCGCCAGTCCGCGCTACGCTTCGCTGACCGCGGCGGAGCCGTCGTCGCTTGCCGACATTCAGCAGAAAGTGCTGGACGAGAAGACTGTGCTGTTGGAGTACGCGCTCGGCAACGACGCTTCGTATTTGTTCGCCGTGACTCCGGCGGGGATTTCTCTTTTCAAACTGCCACCGAAAACTGACGTGAACAAACTGGCGACAGATTTCCGCGCGCAGTTGATCCCGCCAAAGCTTCAGCGCCGGCTCGTTGGGATCGATGTGGCGGAAGAGCAGCGCGGCCTCGGGTTATCGCAGGGACCATCTGAAAATGTCGATGCCTTCGCCGCTGCGTCGAATGCGCTTTACAAAGCTGTGATTGAGCCGGTTGCGAATTTGATTGGTGACAAGCGCCTGGTGATTGTGGCTGACGGCGCCTTGAACTACGTGCCATTCGAAGCGCTCGTGAAAGCGCCGGGAGGAGCGGACTATACATCGCTTGACTACCTGATCAAGTCGAACGAAGTCGTTTACGCGCCGTCGGCCTCCGTGATCGCTGCCATTCGGAGTAGCAGCGCGCCCGCCGCGAGCGCGAACAGTATTCTGGTTGTCGCCGATCCAATCTTTAATCCAGACGATTCGCGCCTCAAGGGTATACGCGTCGCCGAGACTTCGGGTGAGTCTCGCGGTCTCGGCCTCGCGCTGGAAAGCGCGGTCACTGATGTCGCCGGAACGGGAGAAGCGGCATCGCCCTCGGGTCGCCTGCGGCTTGCCCGCCTGCTGGGTACTCGCGCGGAAGCCGAGGCCATTGCGAACATAGCGCGCGCTGAGGGCGCAAAATCCGACACGTGGATCGATCTTGGCGCGAGTGAAGAGAGAATTGACGGCGCAGAGACGGCCAACTACCGCATCGTTCATATCGCCACACACGGATTGCTCGACGTCGAGCGGCCTCAGTTTACCGGCGTCGTGCTTTCGCTCGTCGGCAATACGACCGCCGACGGCTTTCTCCGCACGGATGAAATCTTCAACCTGAAGATGCGGCCGGCGCTGGTCATGCTCTCGGCGTGCGAGACAGGCTTGGGCAAAGAGAAGCGTGGCGAAGGTGTGATTGGCTTGACGCGCGCATTCATGTACGCGGGCGCGCCGACGGTGGGTGTTAGCCTCTGGTCTGTGGCCGACAAATCGACGGCCGAACTCATGACCGATTTTTACAAGCGGCTATTGTCGCCGGACACGCGTCCACCGGCCGCCGCGATGAGGGATGCTCAATTAGCGATGATCGCCGGGAAAAAATACAGCGCGCCGTTTTACTGGGCCCCGTTTGTCCTCGTAGGCGAGTGGAAGTAGTTAACGAACCGCCTGAACTCCCATCTTTAAGACACGGCATTCCAAAAATGCCTGTTGTCAATTACTGTCATTCTGAATAGAATTCGCGCTGTTGAACTCATACAGAGATGTTCAGTCGAATTGCTGAGAACCAAACTGCGCAAGAGACACGGCTCGAACGCCTGGCGGCGCACAAGTCCAATTATTGGATTGGCTTTATAAGCGACCCGGCGACGGCGATTTTCTTTGTCGTGTGGGATGCGTGGGTCTTGCATGGGAAACTGGCTTTGCTCGCCGTTTGGTATCTGGCTGGGGTATTCAGTTGGACACTGTTCGAATACGTATTCCATCGTTGGGTCTATCATCGCGGAGAGACTCTGGCGCATGCCGGTCACCGCATGCATCATGAGCATCCCAAGATGCTCATCGGAATGCCCTGGTTCATGACGACCGGTTTTTTGTGGTTGGTCTGGTACCTGTTCTCCTACAAACTGGAGGTCCACTACCTGGTTACTTACATGACTGGATTGGTCACCGGGTTCATCGTTTACAGCGCCATGCATCACATTCATCATCATTTCAATTTTCGCAGTTCGTGGAACAGAAAACTCTACGCTCACCATCAAATCCATCACAAATTTCCCAATTTTAACTTTGGCGTTACGAATCGTTTTTGGGATCACGTATTCGGCACCGTGTACCGCAAGCAATCGACCCGCGTACCGGCCAAGGAGCGCGCGTCCCAGACCTACCTCAGCTATATCTGGCGCCTGGCGAACGCCGCGCAATCGCGCTGGCGATAGCGATGGACATTGCGGAAGATCAAAGGGGCTTGGGACTGTCCAGGTAAATCAAACCCGGACTGTTCTCATCAGGGTCTGGCGATGACGAGCGGCGATGATTCCGGTTCGCGCCGGTAGAATACGCGTGGGCGCTGCAGGTTGCGATCGGCGCCAGTGTCGCTCTCGACGAACTTTATCAACAGGCCTAACTCGCGACCCAGTTTTCGCTGTTCTTCGATTTTCTCTAACTGCATCTCAGGCACGCGAGCCGTGGCAAAGTCGAGCCATTCGCGCAACAATACCTGACCATCTTTCGGATGATCATCGGCCGACGCAGTCTTCAGGCCTTCCTCAACCAGTGCATACGTTAAAAAGCCGTGGCCAAGTTTCGCCGCTTCGAGGGCCGCCTGATAGCTTTGCGCGGCAGTGAGAATGTACATTCCTTTTTCATAAGCGAGTTGCGCCAGTCCTTTCGAGTTCATCGGCCCGCGCCGTTTCTCTTCAGCTTCCAACGCCTGTCCGGAGTTGCAGGCATCGATGACCAGTAGCAATTGGCCCGCATCGATTGTTTCAACGGCCCGCTCCAACTCTTCATCCGAGATGCTATGCGTCAGGATGTTTTGCAGCCCTGCGGCGTCGAGTTGGGTGCGTGCGCCGCTGTAACCGAGGTCGTGTGGAATTAGATAAAAGCGATTGCCTTGCGCGGTACCGTGTCCGGCGAAGTAAACGATCACAGCATCTTCCGGTTGCGTCTTGCCAGACAGATCGGCGAGCGACTTTGAGATCGCGCCTTTCGTGGCAGCCTTATCATTCAATGAAATTATCTCGACGCGCTCGTATTGATCGAGCTTCGTCTGTTGCCGCTTCATCTCTTCCGCAAAGGCCTGCGCGTCGGCCACCGCGAAATTCAAATTGTATTCAGAGTTGGCATATTGGTTGACGCCGACAGCGAGAATGTAGGCGATGCCTTTGCGTCTCAGGCTCTCAGCGCCTTTGACGATCACAGTCGCATCACTACTTTTGATGTTGTCGCGATTGAAAGCGTAAGCCGTCAGCCGATTCTCGCCCGCCACGATGGGCACGGTGGCCTCAAGCCTAACCTTGCTCTCTCCTTTCAACACATCGCCGCGCCAAACTTTCACCAGCGAGCCGTTCCGAAACAATCGCACGTCGCGGGCGCCGCTGCCCGAGCCGGCGGTTCCACCGGTGGAATTCTCAGTTACTTCGATTCCGATTTTGACGGAACGTGCGGAGAGAATGTCGCTCGATGAGTTTGAGTCGGTGAGACTTAATTTGACTCGAGCTGGACGGCGATCAAGTCGCTGAATGTCGCGTGCAGCCTTCGGCTTTTTGTCTGCCAGAACGTCAGCGAGCAGGCCTGGGTAGTAATACTCGTTGAAGAATGCCTCGACCGGAACAGTGTCGAACAGTTTGTCGCTGAAGCGCCAACGAACCAGGCTCCATCCTTCCGGTGAACCATCAAACAAGCCATCGGGCGTGGTGACTAGCCAGTCTTTGCCCTGATTTACGGCGCTGGCAGTTGCCAGCAGTGTGCCGCTGCCGGTTTCCCAGACCTTGATTGTCGCATCATCACCTCCCGAAGCCACGAACTTGCCATCCGGGCTGAAACTCACCGACCAAACCGGACCCGAATGCCCCCGCATGGTGTGGCGGAGCTTGCCCGTCGCCACGTCCCACAGCAAGACGGACAACTGCGCTGATCCTTCGCTGGAGGTGCCGGCGGCGAGCATGCTTCCATCGAAACTCAAATCCAGACTCGTTACTGACAGTGACTTCCCCTCAAAGGTGCTCACCAACGAACCGGTTGCGGTATCCCAGCGCTGTACCTCAGAGCCGCCCGTGAGCAGATGGCGTCCGTCGGGAGTAAAAGCCAGGGCGTAGCTAGTGCCGGAATCGATGGTGCGCTTCAGAATCCAATTCTCTGTGTCCCAAAGCTTGGTGACTTGATCCTTCGAGGCTGAAGATGCCAACAGCTTTCCGTCTGGACTTAGAGCGATCGCCAGGATCGAACCGGAATGCGCGTTATCAATCCTGCCCAGTAAGTAACCGTTCGACGCGTTCCACATCTTTATGGTCTTGTCCTCGCCAGCCGAGGCAAACCGGCTACTATCGTTTGAAAAGGCGAGAGCTTTCACCAGACCTGAATGCGCAGTCAGCGTGCGGCGCAAAGTGCCACTCTCGGCGTCCCACAGGTGAATACGACGATCCAATGTCCCAGTCACCAGTAACTTGCCATCCGGGCTGAAGACCATCGGGCGCAGCGTTCCCGCGAGGCCTGCCATCACCTGCCGCAAAGATCCACTTGATGATCGCTGCCCCTCCCACTCGGTTTGCGCAGACGTGATCTCCCAGCCGAGCATATCCAATTTGCGAAACATTTCTTCGAGTTGACCAACTGCCTGTTGAGTTGATTGTTCATCCGCGAGTGAAGAAGTTTGCGCTGCCGGTGTAAGTGCGCGCGCAAGTTGCCCTCCTGTGGTTTCCCAAAGCTCAACGTGGCCCAGCAGTCCCAATCCACCCGCCGCCAGCGTTTTACCTCGCGGACTGAACGCAACGCTCTCAATCCGGTAATTGTGACCTTCCAGAATGCGAACCACTGAACCGTCACTCGGCCGCCATAATCGGATGGTGTGATCCTCACCGGCGGAAGCCAACAGTTCTCCGCCCGGACTGAACCGAACGGCGTAAACCCAACCGAAGCGGCCGCCATGGCCAAGCAATGTGCGCAGCAAAACACCGCTGCCGGCATCCCAGAGGCGAATGCCCTTGTCCTCGCCAGCCGAAGCCAGCATTTGTCCATCGGAACTAAACATCACCGAGAGAACGCCCGCAGCGTGGCCCTGGAGACGATGGAGTAGCTTGCCACTGTCTGCCTCCCAGATGTTCACCGCACCTGGCGTCGCCTTGAAGCCGGGACCGCCAGCGCTACTCGCCGCGGCCAGACGTTTTCCGTCCGGGCTAAACGCGACTGAGCGCGCCACCTCGTTGCTAAGTGGGAACTCTCGGACCAATCTTCCGTTGGTCACGTCCCAGAGTTTTACGGATTGGCTGCCTGAGACAAGCCGGCTTCCATCGGGACTGAAGGCAAGCGAATGTATCCAACCGGATTGCGGATCGATCTTGCGAATCACTGTTCCGCCGTTGGTTTCAAACAGAATAATTTTTTCGTCCGCGGCGGCGGCGACCATCCGTCCGTCCGGACTGAACACAACGGCGCGGAAAAGGGCCGTGGAATCCGCAAAAGTTCGTACCACGCTTCCCGTTTCCACATCCCACACTCGGACGGTCTTGTCGCCGCCGGCCGAGGCCAGCAGTCTTCCATCCGAGCTGAAAGACACAGACTCAACGCGCTCAGTGTGTCCCGTCAGCGTGCGTAGCAAAGCCCCGGTAGCAACTTCCCAGAGCTTTACGGTTTGATCCGAACTTCCGGAAGCGAGCACCCTGCCGTCGGGACTGAAAGCGATGGCGCGCACTCGATCAGTATGGGCGTTCTGCAGAAGTAACTGAGGCCGGGCATACGATTGCTGCGCCCGGAGAGAGTGCGGGAATAATGCGAGCAAAGCGGCAGACAGAAAAAGGGTCGCCCTCACGCGCTGGCTTAGGGACGGCTCACGCATTGGACGCGGTTCTTTCCGCCAATCCACGTGTGTGTTCCTCGAAAGTTTGGAGCGGGCGATCCCGCTACTTTAGCAGTGGGTCGGCATCTGAAAGCGTACCCATGCCGATGAACATTTTCAGCAGCGCCTTGGCCAGTTCAGGATTCTGAATCTCTTCCATGTCAGTTCCGGCCACGGTGGTCATCACGCCCTGACCCGAGAAGCGAATCACGACTTCGTTTCCCGGCTCGAAGTCTTTCCGAAGATAGTTAAGGAACTTGCCGGCATCCTTGACTCCACGGCCGATTTGCTCGGCGACATCTTCGCGGATATCACGCCCCGAGCGTTTGTAATCGAACGTGAGCACGACCATCTTGGGAAAGTCAGTGTCGATGACTAGTTGTTGAAACTTCTCGTCTTTCGCGAGCGACCTTGCGCTCTGACCGCGAAAAGGTTCAAAAGCTTTGCGCGCGCCTTCCTCATCGAGATAGAGGTGAGCTTCGTAAAGCTCTGTAGTGCTGAACTCGAACCCGCCGGTCGAAGTGCGTCCCGCGCTCAGTAGCTTGTCACGAGAGCGGTGCCCAACCCGCACGAGATTCTCCGGGCCTCCGCTTTTGAAGGCCCGGCGCTCGGGGCCCTGGGCGAAGCTGCGCTCCGGCCACAAGACGATTACGCTCAGGCAAAGCAAACACACGAACAGACATAAGCTCTTGATGATTCGCATCGGAATTACCTCCTTATGGAAATGAACTCTAAGTGTAACAACCACTCTCTGGTCACGGGGTTGGAGAAGAAGCCTTCTTGTTCTGCTTCCACCACTTCTCCCATTGCTTCCTGTCTTCACCGAAGCGCTGATCTGTAAGTTGCGCCAGCGCTGCGGCGACGGCGGCCCGGACGCGCGCTTCCTTGTCCTTGAGTGCGGCGATGAGTGGCTCGACGCAACTCGCGTCGCACACCAGGCGGAGAGATTCCGCTGCCACCTGCCGGATCGAGGCGTCTTTCTCCTGCAGTATCGGTAGCAGGCGGGGGCCGGCGCGCCGGTCGCCCGTCTCACCCAGTGCCTTGATCACGCTGCTGCGCACGCTGGCGTTCGTGTCTGTCAAAGCCGCCAGCAGCGGCTCGACTGCCCGCGCATCGCGGCTCTGGCCCAGCGCCGTGGCGGCCGCCGAGCGGATGGTGGTCACTGGGTCTTTCAATGCTTCCAATAGAGCCCCGACGCTCCGCTGGTCCTTTGATTGGCCCAGGGCGAGCACGGCCGCTTCTCGCACGCCGGGGTCTTGATCCTTTGCGGCTGCGGTCAAAGGCTCGACGGCGCGCGGATCGCGGAGTCTTCCAAGTGCCCGGATCGCCCGCCGACGCGTGGTCGCCGACTTGTCCTGGAGCGAACTGATGAGAGCGTCAACCGCCGAGGCGCCGCCGAGTTGCCCCAGCGCCTCGGATGCAATCTCCGAAACCTTCTCGCTTGCGTTCTTGAGCGTTGCCTCAATCAGCGGTTCGATCGCTCGCTGGTCGCCCAACATTCCCAGAGCCGTGGCGGCACTGGCTTGCAGCGTTTCGTCCGGTTGACGCAGTGCCTCGAGCAGCGGCTGGAGAGCCCGCCCGTCGCCGAGTCGGCCCAACCCTTCTGCCGCTCCGGCGCGCACCAGGGGGACTTTATCTTTCAGCGCTTCAAGCAGCCGCTCCAGCGTCCCCTCGCCGCCCACGGTTCCGAGCGTCCGCGCCGCCGCTGCCCGAAAAGCCGCGTGCCGCTCGGTGTTGTTGAGCGACGCCAGCAGCGGCTCGCTCCCGTGGGCCTGGCCCATCACTTCCGTCACCGCAAAGGCGTAGGAGCCGTAGGCCAGCATCGCTTCCAGTGCTCCCTTGGAGACATGCATAGTTATCTCCATCTGGTCGTACTGCCTGTCCAGGTACTCTTTGCTCTGCCGGTCGGGTGATTGTGCCTGGCCGGTAAAGCTTACCGCGTAGTCGGGAACGTTCGGCGCGCTTACCGTCAGCGTACCCTGCCATCGCGCTCCCAGACCTCCAACCTGCATCGACGCTTGGCCGCCGCCAAATTGAAGAGTCAACGAGTTCAAGGTTTCTTCGAAACTGCCGCGCACACGGAACGTAAGGTCAGCGGCCGCGCCGCTCCCGCCGCTGACCAAGCGCACACCGCTCGGCTCCAGCGTTGCCCGTGCGATTTCTTCGAAGGGCTGTGTGAAGGCCGTTGGCGAGATAGCGCCACGCGCGAGGATCTTTATGTCAGTCGCCTCTTTGTAAGAAATCTCGGAGATCACCCGTACCGTCCGAGCGGCACGAAACGCCGCGCGCTGCTCAGCGCTCATCGCAAGATTTACTGGGTCCCCACTTTTGGCGGCGCGGCGCTCCGGGCTTTGCGCGAGGCTGCTCCCTGGCCACAAAGGGCTTGCGCTCAAGCAGAGCACAAAGACGAACATCCATACCCTCTTGATGATTCGCATGGTGATTACCTCCGACATGAAAAACTCAAAGTTATCGTTTGCGCTGACGCTCGCGGCGCCGCGGCCACGCGATTCTCAGTTGCGGTGGGCGGCCCGAATCTTTTTGGCTCGCGCGGCTGCCTCTTGCGCTTCTTCTTTCCATCCCTTCAACTCGTACAGTGCCGCGAGATTTTCCAGCACCGCCGCGATGTAAGGATGATCTGGATTGTCGCGCCCGACGCCTCGTTCCAGGATTTTCAGGCTCCTCTCGTAAAGCATCATGGCGTCGTCATAATCGCCCAGTTTCTTTTTCACGTAAGCAAGGTTGTTCATGGTGAGGGCGACCTTTGGGTCCCAGTAGGCGTTGCCTTGATCCTTTTCCAGGATATCCAACGCGCGCTCGTAGTCGGCGGCTGCCTCCTTATACTGATCCTGATCGTTGTAGAGCTGTCCGCGATTGTTATAAAGCGTTGCCACCATCTCGTCGTTGGGCGGGAGCGCTTTCCCGGCAATCGCGAGCGCCCTCTCGTAAGTATCCTGGGCTTCGGCAAATTTTTCCTGCGCGGCATAATTCATCGCCAGCGTGTTCAAAGCCTTAACCATCTCCTTGCTTTCTTCTCCTGGCGTTCGCTTGTAAATAGCGATAGCCCGCTCGATAAGCGGCAATGCCTTCTTGTAATCTTTCAACGCGTTGTAGGTCACGCCGAGAGCATCCAGTACTTCTGCGACCTTGACATGCTCGACGCCGTAGGACTTCTCAGCCGCGCGCAAGGCGCGTTCGCCGACGCGAGCTGCTTCCTGGAAACGCCCCTCACGATAGAGTTGATTGAATTGTCTGGTTAGCTCGTCGAGGTCATCGGCGCCTTGGGTCAGCAGTACCTGGAAGCCGGAACGAAGTTCAGCCGCGATGGGACTTGCCTCTGTTCTGGGTGTGATCTCAAGAAGAAACCCACAAGTGGCAAACCAGACTAGCGCCGGGCACCGAACGAGTCTCGAGCGTCTCATTGTCGTAGTACCTCTTCGGAAGGCATAAATGGATTTCAATTGGGCGCCGTTACGTCACTGGCGCCGCATCGAGCAGCACCAGTAAAATGGAGACAAGCGGGTTTCATAACTCCTCCTGGGCACCCGGGCGGAGCAAGTTATAATTCTGTTTTAGAGACGCAAAGTCGTGCTCGATTTGCCGATAGGCTAGGACGACCAGCGTCGCTTGTCAACGATTTGGGGGAGGGCGAGGTTATGACATTCCTCCGGCGTCGGTTTAAGATGCAGTGATGTCAGGGAGTGGGTTTGTTGAGCTTCAGAATGCCGAGTCGTTGGAGCGATTTCTTGAACTAACGCGCGAGACGCCGGCGATTCTGTTCAAGCACAGCAACACTTGCGGGATTAGCTCGCAGGCGTACCGGGAAATGTTGCGCGTCAAACAACCGGTCGGCATAGTTATTGTTCAGGACGCCCGCGGGGTCTCAGATGAGATCGAGCGCCGATTCGGCATACAACATCAGACGCCGCAAGCCCTGATTGTTCTGGGTGACAAATTGCTGTGGGACGCTTCGCACAGTCGCGTGCGAGCGCACATCGTGGAAGAGGCGTTTGGGGCGGTAAGCGGTAAGCGGTAAGCGAAGAGCGAAATGAGTTATGCAGCGCAAAGGCGGCAGGCCATCGAGCCGACGGAGATTTCGCAGGAAAGCAACAAACGACTGCGCATCACCTGGGCAGACGGCCGCTCCTGTGAATATGAAGCTGCATCGTTGCGACGCGCCTGCCCATGTGCGCAGTGCGTAGATGAGTGGACCGGCGAGCGCACGCTGAAGCCGCAGGCAATCGCTGACGATATTGTGATTGACGATTTAAGCATTGTTGGCCGTTATGCCCTGAACTTTCGCTGGAGTGACGGCCACGAGACGGGCATCTACAGCTTTCAGTATTTGCGAGATCTTTGCGACCGGAACGCCGTTTCAAACCAATGGTAAGGTGAGTCTGAACGAGATTCTGTTTGTCAGCCGCGAAAGTCCCGACGATGAGGTTCGCCGGTCGCTGAAGGCTCGTGGTTTCTCGCTGACCGCTAAAGCCGACTTCGATTTGGATCTTCAGCGGTTGGCGTCGAAACTCGCGGCGATCGTCGTCGATCTGCGAGCTGGCGATGAAGCCATCAACTTCATCACGCGCATTCGTGAGAACGAGACAACCAAGCTGCTGCCGGTGCTCGTGGTGGGCGAATGGGGAAGTGGTTTGGCGGCGATGGCACTTTCACGCGGGGCGGACGCTTACGAACCGACGCCACTGATTGCACAGCGTCTTGAGTCATCCATCCAACGTTTGCTGGCGAAACAAGCAGTGGCGGCGGGAGTCAATAATTAATGCGCGAGAGTGATTTTTTCAACGAGAGACAGGAAACGAAACGCGCCTCGTTCGCGTGCCCGTTTTGCCGCGAGCGCGGCGATTACGACGTGCGGTGGCTGACGCGCCGAAAGAAATCGGCGCCGCCACGTGGCGCGAGCGAACAGGATCGGGCGCAATTCGCGAAATCACGCGACTACATGGTGAGGGTTGATGACATGCTCGCCTGCCGCAATCCACGCTGCCGCAAGCGCTTCGAAATTCCCACGTCACAGTCTGTGGTTTTTATCTAGCGGTGCATCAACTCACGGCCCGCGTCGAGAATTCAGCCAACTGTCGGAGTAATACGCCACTCAGGATTCGCCCGCAGTGGCATTTCGCGCATAACCTTGGGTCAGATTAACGTCACGGCTTGGCGCGATGATTGCTGTCCATCGAATGATTGACGCCATCAAAGAGGTGAAACAGATGCAAGCAGAAGCAACAACCGTTGTGAACAAAGTCCAGTTGTCGGATTGGCCGACGCGGGTTTACGGCGCGCAGAAATTTGCCGGGGCGGGGAAATCCAACTCAGGTTTACTGGTGCCGCTCGAACGGCGTCTCGCCAGTTTCGTTTTGCCGCGCATCCCGAGTTGGATCCAGACGTATCACTTGACACTAACGGCGCCCGTCTGGGCGATAGGCGTGGTGGCGTTCAGCTATCTTGCCAAATCGAATTTGCGCTGGCTGTGGCTCGTTAATTTGATGCATGTGCTTCATTACTTCACAGACCATTACGATGGGAAGCTCGGCAAGTATCGCGACACTGGTTTGTACAAGTGGGGCTTCTATGTGGATCACTTGTTTGATTACGTGTTCCTTTGTTCGGTTCTGATTGGATATACATTCTTGATACCCGAGCGCGCCTTTTTCAACATGCTGCTCGTGTTGTGTGTATTCAGCGGGCTTATGTTTCACATTTACCTAATGCTCGCGATGACGTCTCAGTTTAAGATTAGTTTCTCGCGCTTTGGCCCGACAGAGATGGTCGTCGGCTTGATCGTTGCCAATGCTCTGATTATCAAATTCGGGCTGAGGCCGCTGAAAGGCTCGCTACCTTACGTCGCGGTCGGCGGCGCGCTGGTGCTGGGAATCCTCGCATTCCGGGCACAGAAAAAGCTTTGGCGCCTCGACATGGAGGCCAAGCAACGGGAGCAGCGAGCCAGCTAGGGTAGCTTTTCGTTGACCAAACGTGTTATTCTCCTGACTGAGAGAAACCTAACGTTCTGCAACCAACTGCCTCCGCCGAACGTCTAAATAGTGCTTTCCCGGAAAAGACGGCAAATTCCAATCGGAACTTTCGTCAATAGTTTTCGTTAATCCTAATTCAAAGAAAGCAACGACCTGCGTGGGCAGGCTACGTTGAAAGCAAGTTAAGAAATGTCAGAGAAGAAAGTTGTAAAAGTTATCAAGCGTGAAGAGCGTGTGCAGAAGAAAGCCAGCGTTCGCGCAGCACGGAACAGTAAGCGCAAGACGCCGACCGATATGGTGTCGACGGTTACCAGCTGGGTAAATGATTTCCAGCAAAGACAACGAAGCGAAACATCAAAAGCTATCGACAGCCTCATCCGTGCCCGCCAGCAGCCGAACGAAGCGTAATCGCGCTTCTCTTCAGTAACAGTCGTCCGCGACAAAACTATATTGACACTTCCGATGCCGGGGCTTAGCATCGCGGGGAGTTCTCTATTCAGCGATGAAATCTTCACGGTCGAAGAGGCGTCGACGGAAGAAATCAATCATTGATTCAATTCGTCGGCCAATTGCGCCTCCGGGACACCCGATCGAGCACGCAAAGCCCGAAGAAAAGGCGCGGCCTGCCGGACGCAAAGCGAAACACAAACGCCCTCCGGAGCCGGACGAGTGATGGAATCGTCTGTCGAGGATCATTGATGAGCGCAGTCGGCGACACCTTTATCGAAGAAGCGCGTTCACTTCTGACGAAAGATTATCTTCCGAAGATCGAGCGCTGCGTCGCGCTACTCAACGACGAACAGGTTTGGTGGCGCGCTAATCCCGCATCGAACAGCATCGGAAACCTGCTGCTGCACCTGAGCGGTAACGTGCGACAGTGGATCGTGGTCGGTCTCGGTGGCGCCGTAGACACACGCAATCGCGACGCGGAATTTGCACAGCGTGACGTTATTTCGCGCGATGAGATTCTGCGACGGCTGCGGGAAACGCTGCGCGAAGCGGACCGGACGCTCGCCGGCTTCGACAATCAAAAGTTGCTGGATCGATTCGCGATTCAGGGAATGGAAGTTTCTGCTCTGGCAGGCATCATGCACGTTGTCGAACACTTCTCGATGCATACCGGACAAGTTATTTTACTGGCGAAGATGTTCGCGGAAGTCGATCTTGAATTCTACGATTTCAAGAGTGGCGCACCGGTGCTCACGTGGAAAACTCAATCGAAGACCTCAAGTTGAAATTGCGTGGTGCTGGGTGCTCTGTGTTAGGATGACCGCGCTCTTAATTCTTGTTTGAGCCGCAGTAACTGAATCACACCTGGAGGATGATTCGTTTATGACGTATGTGGTCGCCGAACCCTGCGTTAACTGTCGTTATACAGATTGTGCAATTGTCTGTCCGGTCGATGCATTCCACGTCGACGACGACATGCTGGTGATCAATCCAGAGACCTGCATCGATTGTGACGCGTGTGTGCCGGAATGCCCCGTCGAAGCTATTTTTGCCGAGGACAAGGTTCCTTCGGAATGGTCGCAATTTACGGCCGTAAATGCTGAACGCGCGTTGAGCGGCCTGCCGATCTATCCGAGCAGCGCTGGGAAACTCGACCCATTGTGTCAGTAATTTCGAAACCCAAATTAAACGGAAAGCGCGGCGACCGCGGCAACGGAAGCGGGAGCCGCGCATTCTTATTTAGGAACGACTGTTGCAGGCGATACGTTAGAACTAATTAGAATTCGACCGCTGGTTTGCTGCAACAGTTGTTTTTACGAATTGACGGAATATGAAGAAGGCGACGAAGCGGGTCTTGGGAGGATTGGCTTTGGCAGGCGGCGCAATAGGCGCGATTGGAGCTTTGATGATTCGAAATAATGGTGTGCGCCGGAAGCTCCGCGGCAATCGTAATGTGGCGGATATTTGGGCTCGTCCGGGAATGGAAGTGGTTTTCCGCGCTGAACTGATGCCGGGCCGTGACGCGTCGGAACGCACGTTTCGAGTGCAGGAGTTGCTCCCAAGCGGCCGCGTTGTGCTCGAGAATTTCGCCGGTGAGCACGCGGAAAAGGAATTCGAAGCCGCACGGTAGCTGGTTTGACAAGTAAGGCAGGCACGCGGCCTGTCTTGCAGCTACCATTCGTACACTCGTCCCGCTTCCATTACGTTCAATCCCTTAATTTTCAACCCCTCGAGTTCCTTAATAAGCGTTGTCCGGTAAGCAGTCTTCAAGTGCACCGCCAGGATATCCATTCCGTTGTGGCTTAGTTTAGTCAATTCCTGCGCCATCGTTTGCGGAGTCAGATGCTTCGAGGCCTTCGCGAGTTCTCGCATGGAATTCGGAAAAGAAGCTTCGATGAATAGCGCGTCGAGTTGTGGTTCGGCATTGATGACTCTCCACAACTCCTCCGTGTCGGCGGTATCAGAGCTAAACGCGACCGTTGCTTTGCCATCAGTTAAGACAAGTCCGACTGTGGGCACAATGTGGTTGACTGTCACGGCAGTTGCTCGCAGGTGAGCGACTGAGAATTCTTCGCCTGCCTTAAACGGTTCGTATCTCATCACCGGCCCGTGCTGATTTCGTAGTTCGGCGAACCGCGGATAGACACTGTCATTAAAAACATCGCGCTCAAGCAGATCGACAACTTCGCGCGTTGCGTGGATGCGAATTGGCTCGGTCAATTCGGCAAAAAGATCATCAACGAAAATCGGCAGACTCGCGATATGGTCCATGTGAGTGTGCGTGACGATGATGTCGCGAACTGTTTGGCGTTGGCCCTCAGTCAGCGCGAGGCCGATGCTGCCGGCGTCCACGGAGACGCGATCGTCAATCAGGAAGCAAGTGAGGCGCTGCGCCGGTGTCGCCCGTCCGGCGGCATCAAAAGAGCTGGGTAGAAGTTGAATCTTCAACGGGTATGTTTAGCTGGTCAGGCTTTGCGCGCAGTTCGCGTTAAGTATAAGGCAAGAATTGCGGCTGGCGCGAAGTTTTTCTGACAAACGCCTGCTATCCCACGCGTTGCTGGCGTTGGGCGATCTGCTGGCGAAGCTGCTGCAAATTTGAAAGGTACATGGCCTCGCGTTCTTGAGCGACCTGTGGATTGCGGCTGATGCCGCGCGCGACGCGGCTGCGATGAAACGCCAGTTCGCTCGCCGTCTGATTACAGCGCATTCGCAACCGCCAATTCGAAAAGCCGTGCGACCAGAACGCGTTCCAGGACATGCCCATACGGCCGCGCACGGTGCACAGCTTTTCATATTCGTAATTGTCGAACAAACCCTTCTGGTAATCAGGATAAAGAAACTCTCGCACGATCCGTCCTTCGCGTCGCAGGGAAAAGTAAATGACCATCAGGATCGCAATGAACGCAGGACCCATAACCATGAAATAGACAACAAAGAATCCCAGACCACCTCCAAACGCCGCCGATCCATTCCACGTTGCATGCATCAGAACCGCAAAGATGAAACCAAGCAGTGGCATAGCGAACTTTATGAAAGTATTACGCGATTGTCGCGACCAGCCGAGGCCAATGCCCGTCATGCTTGTGAATAGTGGGTGCGAGAAAGGGGCGGCCATGCCTCGCAGAATGAAAACTACGGTCAGTACTTCCGGCCCTTTTTGAATGGCCCGGCCGTAGTAAAGAATGTTCTCGGTCATCGCAAAACCGAGCCCCGCCATGCCCGCGTAAACGATTCCATCAACGATTCCGTCAAACTCGTCTTTTTTCCAGAAGAAGAAAATTAGGAGGATAAGAGCTTTAGCGCTTTCCTCAACGATGGGAGCAGAAATCACGGCACCGACAGTCGCCCCGACCTCCTCGCTCTGAGTGGCGATCTTTGCGAAGGTTTCAATGCCAGTGTTAAATACCAACGCAATAAAAATGGCAACCAGCGCCCCCCAGAAAAACGTAGTTGCCAGCATCCAGAGTGGCTCGGATTCATAGCGGTCGATCCACAGTAATAGCATCACGTAGATCGGCACTGGCAAGGTCGCGCAGACCATTCCGATCATCAGCTCGACCAAACCTGTTTCGGCCCCGATTAGTAGCAGAATTATTAGGCCAAGGAGCAGCGCAAACATTGCTGCGATAATCACCGCGATGATTTTGATCGCGCTCAGGCGGCCTGGACGCGCTAACCCGACCGCTGGCGGCGGAGGAGTCGCATTCGGTGTGAAAGCTTTCATTGGTTCACCTGCGATCATCGCGCAAACCGCTGGCGCAGTATATCCAGAATTGCTGGAGCCAGCTACTTTCCGTTTTGATAACTCAGGCCGGACTGCTCATTCAGTGAATTTCACAAATGCAACCGCAAGTGAGCGCAAATTGCCGTGGGCGCCGGCGTAGGGATAGTTCTGCTGCAAATGCAGCGACAGGACGTAAGCAGCGATCTATCACCAGTTAGCTACTCAATGCAATTTTGGTTGCAAAGCAGACGCGGGCAGTCTATGCTACGCCACTCTACGGCCCTCTAAGGAATTGCGGCCAACAGGTAGGGCCTGAGCTTCTCGCGGGGGGCCAACCATCCGGAGACACACGTAACCCCGTCGCCGAGTGCAAGTTTATGGCGACGCGCGATCTTTGATATTCAATTGCTGCTACTAGAAGAGCAGCAAAGACTCTACGGCTATCTCAGCGAGCGAGACGTAGTCGATCGCCTGCGGCGTGGCGGACGTTTCATCCGGGTCCGTGGCATCTCCTGAGGTTGCTGGAGCTGAACCGCACGGTGGGCCGGTAGGTGTCTCACCGGGCATGTAGCAAGTTCCGTCAGCGTATGCAGGTACCGTTAACGCAAAGGCCAATAGCGCGGCGGCGAAAAATGATCTAACGTTCTTCATGGTTTTCTCCTTAAATTTGTCGGGGTTGGTTGGTTCATCAATCGAAAGTGTGGCTGTTGATCCTAAATGAAATTGAGGCAGCTCCGAAGCAGGTTTATTATCAAAACGAGAGAAAGGCAAGCCTCACATGAAGTTAAATACTCAATTAGGCAGACTTACCTCAACAACTCACGAACTCAGCCGGACGCAACGCGCTGCGTTCGCGTGCCAAGTGGCACGAGAATTCGAAAAGACCAGCGAGTATGACAAGGCCCTGGAAGTGCTGGGCGAGTTCTGGTCGGAAGCCTCGGACGAACTGGATCTGTCGGACCTCGATGAAGCGACAAAAGGCGAAGTGCTACTGAGAGTAGGCGTCTTGGCCGGTTGGCGTGGAAGTGCAGATCAACGCTATGGCACGCAAGAGAAGGCCAAGGACTTTATTACGCGGAGCATTGAAACCTTCCACGCTCTCAATCAACCAAACCGCGTAGGTGAAGCCTTAACCGCTCGGGCGATTTGCTATTGGCGAGAAGGGTCTTTTGATGAAGCGCGAATCACCCTGGCTGAGGCACTGAAAGAATTCGACGACAGTGCCGATGATCTGCGAGCAGCCGCGCTCGTTTGGTCTGGCCTGATCGAAGCTGATGCGGGTCACGTTCATGAAGCCCTCCGATTGTACGATAGGGCGCTCCCAATAATTGAAAGAAGTGATGACCATGCGTTGCAGGGGGCTTTTCACAACCAGTTTGGCCTCGTGCTTCGGCGTCTTGCGGCCCCAGATAATCGCGAAGACTACATTGATCGCGCTCTTATTGAATACGCCGCCGCAAGTTTTCACTTTGAACAGGCAGGCAATACGCGGTATCTGGCGCGTGTAGAGAACAACCTGGGTTTCCTGTTCCACACGATAGGTCGATACGACGACGCGCACACGCACCTGGATCGGGCTCGTCAACTGTTCATCGAACTAAGAGACTCCGGAACCGTCGCCCAGGTTGATGAGACACGGACCCGCACATTCCTGGCTCAGGGTCGCTATGCCGACGCCGAACGGTTGATTCGTTCTGCCGTGAGGGTGCTTGAACGAGGTGACGAGCAGGCTGTGTTGGCGGAAGCACTGACGACGTATGGAATCGTGAAGGCGAAACTGGGCAAGTTTGTCCGAGCGCGGCAACTGCTTGATCGCGCGATCGAGATTGCCGAGACCTGCGGCGACCCCGAAGGCTCGGGCCGGGCGAAGTTGAGCATCATAGAAGAACTGACAGCACAAACTTCGGCGCTCGAACTTGCTGAGATGTATGAATCGGCGGCGGATTTGTTGAAACGGTCGCAGGATCCGTCAACTACGACTCGATTGGTCAGGTCTGGCTTGATTGTAATCGATGCTCTCAGGGCCGCAGGCCAAGAAACGGAAAGTACGGTTGCCGAGTCATGGGAAAATTTCTCGGTGAAAAGACAGGTGCGCGCTTTTGAGAAATCGCTGATCGAGCGAGCATTGCGTGATTCAGGAGGTGCCGTAACGAAGGCCGCGCACTTGCTTGGTTTCAAGCATCATCAGAGCTTGATTTCGCTAATCAACAGTCGCCATCGCGATCTATTAGGCCAGCGTTCCGCGGTACGGCCCCGGCGCAGCCACCTGTTTTCAAAGGCGCGCAAGGCTAAACGGAAAGCGGTTTCGCCTCACAGACAGCCGGGTTCGCAAATTCGCATCCTTCACGTCGAAGATCAGAAGCCGGTCGCAGATCAAGTCAGCGAGCTCTTGATGGCGGAAAACTGGAAGGTCGAATTGTGCCCGGACGTGGACATGGCGCTCAGGAATCTTACCGGCAACGAACATTACGATGTCCTGCTAATTGGCAACACCGTCAACGAATTGAGCGGTTTTGAATTGGCTGAGCGAGCGCGCAAGATTACGCATCGTCGCCGCACACCGATCATCATGCTTTCGGCGAAGGATTACGAAAGCGACGCCTGGCGGGCCGGCATGGATGCATTTCTCAAGCAGCCACAGCAAATAAGCGAGCTGACGACAACCGTAAATCGGCTGTTGCGCGAAGGCTCGAGAAACCGTTAGTTCAACGGGCGCAGGTCAGCGCACGTCCTCCGTCAATCGAATACGTCGCTCCGGTTATCCATGCTGCCTTTTCGGAGGCGAGGTAGAGCGCGAGATCGGCGATCTCGGAAGGATCGCCGACACGGCCGAGTGGGTGTGTAGTTCGGGAGTGCTCGAGAAATCTTGCGTAAGTATCTTCCGCCATCCCCCCGCGTTTGTGGATTTCAGTCACTACCACGCCCGGATTTACCGCGTTAACACGCACGCCTTTTGGCGCCAACTCAAGCGCCGCGCAACGCGTTAATTGATCAAGCCCCGCCTTCGAAACGCAATAGGCAAGCACGCCTGGAAACGATCGCAGTCCGGTGACGCTGGAAATGTTCACAATGTTTCCCTGCGTTTGAATTAGGTGCGGCGCACAAACCTGCATCAAATGGAATACCGCGCGAAGGTTAACGTTCATCATCGCATCCCATGCCGCGAGCGACGTGTCTTCAATCGTGCCATTCGAGATGTGGCCGGCGGCATTTACCAAAATATCAAGACGCCCGAATGTGCTGACCGCTTGTTCCACCGCGCGCCGCATCTGGTCTGAATCAGTCACGTCAGCAACCAGCGTTAGCACTTCCCTTTCACCGCGCATGGTGCGTTGCAGTTCGCTCAAAGCATTCTGATTTCGGCCAATCGCCGTTACGCGCGCCCAGCTCTCCGCGAAACGGCGTGCGATCGCCCTGCCGATACCGGATGTCGCTCCCGTAACCAACACGGACTTACCGGCAAAATCATTCTCCATTGATGTCCCTCCGGCCTCCGTCTGACCGGCCGATGCGTAGTTCGCCATGATATTAATCGCAAGAAGCGGGTGCTTATGTTTGCACACCAGCGCCGTGATTGACCATGAGTCACTTCAGAACTTTGAAGCCGAGGGGCCCCAACCAAATGCAATTTGGGCTAGGTTGAGTGTCTTTTCTCTTGTTATTATTTGCCGTTGTGCAGCGCCCGCAACGCAGAGAGAAGGCGACTCATAACGCGCGTAATTCCCGAGCGCGGCCCGCACGTCGCCGAATTCCCTCAACGTCAGCCTACATGGTTGCCGCCGCGGCCGCGTCGGCAGCGCTCTTCTTTCTATTGTGGTGGATGCTGCAAGGCGAGGAGAACCCCTGGGTGCCGGCCGGACTTGCGGCCAGCGTGGTAATGCTGGTGGCCGCCTCGGCTCGCGAAGTTGTCATGCGCCGCGCATGGACCCGGTATCTGCTCGACGACGAGCCGCGCGAGAAATTCGACCACCCACATTTTTCAGAACAACGGAGTCAGGCGCCGGCGTTATCCCAAACTGAAATCTTGCGCGTGCTGGAGAAACAATCAGCGGACGCCGACGCAAGCAGCTCGCTTCCGGAAGCGCACCTGAAAGTATTTCAGATGTGCGGCGACTTTCTCGAGGCTGCGGAGAAATCTTTGACCTCGCCTAATGTCTCGGCCGAGCGTCGCTTGACGGTGCGTGCGCGGCAGGATCGCGTCCGCATTCTACAGAAGCATCATCTGCTCGCGTGGGCGCGCAACTCCGCGCGTTCGCTAACCCATGAAGCTCAACAACGCGCGCGGCTTCATGAAAAGATCGAGGCCGCGAATCGCGCGCTCGAGTGCATTGACACAGCGCTGGCGAAGTATCCGGAAGAAGAGGATTTGCGGCGGTCGGCGGCTGCGGTGCGCGAATTCATGACATCCAGTCGCGTGGCTCACTGGGTGGAACTCGCCCAGCGCGCCAGTTTTAAGGGACGTTATCGTCGAGCGATTGACTGTTATCGTGATGCCCTATTTTACTTGACGCGCGCCGATGGCGATCACCAGCTTGCGGCCGAGCAAATTACCCGGGAAATTGAACTGTTACGGGCGCGCATGGTGACGAATCGCGCCGTCGATACCGAGTCGCGCGAGGGCGACCGGTCTCAGAAAAAATAGTCTTGCGAAGTATCACGCGCAAATGTCCCAAGTGCGGCAGTAGCAGAATTCGCCGTGGTTACCAGCACACGCCGTGGTACCTGCGGTTGGTTGGCATACGTCGCCTTTTGTGCGATCATTGTAACTGGTTATTCACTGGTTTTGGTATTCTATTGTCTCCCCGCAGGTTGAAGCGTCGCGCCTGATGCGAGCTTTCGTTTGCGCTTAGGATCGGCTGCTAACGTGGTTCTTCTTCCCAATAAATCGAGGTAGTGATGAGCAAGAAACTCCTTTTTACGTTCTGCGGAATATTCGTGTTGTCGTGCGTCTTTGGTGCCGCAGCGCAAACGCCATCCCAGACCACCACGCCATCTCAGAACACTTCGCCGGAAACTCAGCCGGGACCTTCAGCGGTTGATAACCAGGGAGTAAATCGATATCGCCTCGGCCCGGGTGACATTCTCGATGTCCGCGTGTTCGGTCAGTCGGATTTGAATTCAACGGTAGAAATTGACGAAGACGGGAACATTTCGTCGCTGCCTTTTATTGAGGATCCGATTCCCGCGAAGTGCCGCAATGAAAAGGAAGTTCAGAAAGCGATCACTGAAGCCTATGCGAAGTACATTGTGAAGCCTCGCGTAAGCGTTCGCGTCCTCGAGCGGCACAGTCGCCAACCTGCGTCAATTTTTGGCGCCGTTCGCACACCCAATCGGGTTCCATTGCTGCGCCGATTAAGGCTACACGAGCTGTTGGCGACAGCCGGCGGCATAACCGCCAACGCCAGCGGCACTATTCAGATCATGCACACCGAACCTGAGTTGTGTCCGGAGCCTGAGGATGTTGCCGACAACCTCGTCGCGAGGAATTCAGCGGCCGCAAATCCAACGGCGGGCGCGCCGACCGCTACCAGCGATTCGACGCCAAAGGCGGGCTCACAGGAGCCGGGCATTGGCGAACTGAGAATAATTACCATCAACACACTAAAGAGTGGATTTGGATCGGACGATCCGTACATTCGTCCGGGTGACGTCGTTATTGTCACCGAAGGACTGCCTGTTTACGTCACTGGACTAGTAATGCAGCCGGGACCGATTGTTTTGAAAGAGCACATGACCCTGCAACGAGCGATTGCGATGGTCGGTGGTCCGCAAAGACTCGCGAAGTCAGAAGTTTTCATTTATCGCCAAAAAGACGGAAAAAACGGGATCGAACCACTCAAGTTTAATTACGACGATATCAAGAAGGGGCGAGCTGAGGATCCACTGCTACAGCCTTACGACATAATTGACGTCGGTCGTAGCTCAACATTTTCCGCCAAAGGCTTGGCTGATCTGTTCCGCGGAATGGCGACCAGCACTCTCGGAATCGTTCCGCAGAGAGTGCCATTTTAAATTATCGTATCGATTAAGGCGGACGAAATGAGTCAACGAATGAAAACTACCAAAACCAGGAAGCGCCGAGGCCTGACGTATCTCTGGATATTTGGTCTCGCGGTCGCGGTCTTCCTCCTGATCTATTTTGAGAAGACCGAACTGCTGTATGTCCTCGCGACCCTCGGTGTCACCGCGCTACTCGTGATTGTGGCCACTGCCGATCTCGGCGCGGGCGAGCGGTCGTCAGAAAGTGCCCTTCCTGATGCGCAAGCAGCAGGCAGCGGCATTAGCTCCAGCCCGCCAAAACTCTCAAACAAGTAAGCACGTATTACTGCACACTTCGTCAGCTTTTTGGCGCGACGTAACTGCGTCGTGCTTTCACTATCAGTTTCCTTTTCGATTTCTGCGCCGATCTTGCCATCTCGATCTTTAGTTTGCGAGTCGTACCGTCGCGTTTTCTGTTAGTCGAAACGAACGCCAGGTTGTAGCGCGTGCGCAAGTGACTAATCAGCGTCGCGAATGTTGTATTGAGGTTCTCAGGCTTGTCCTGCAAAATCTCGCCGCCGGTTTCGTTTGCCAGCGTCTGAATATCGATGTAGGACGCGCCGCCCAGTTTTCCTAGTCGCGTCGCCCAACGCATGAAACCATTCTCCATGGATTGCTCGCCGCTCTTCGGAAGAATGGCGGAAACCACCGCTCCTGATTCGTAAACCGCTTGCGACGCGGCTTTAGCTGACAGGCCACCATCACAGTCGAAATCGCGTGTGACGCCGGTGATGGCTATGATTACGCGCCGGCCGATTGGATTGCCAGCGTGCTCGAGGTAACTCGAAGCCTCTGCGAATGCTTTGTTCAGACAGTGCCGCGCTTCTTCATCGTGAGGCGGAACGCGATCGAGCGCTGCTGAAATCAACCCGCGATCCCGCGTGAACGCTTGCAACAATTCGACATCGTTGTGGTAAGTCATCAGTGCAACTTCGTCAGTCGGTTTCAGACGAGCGATCGCGTCCCGCGCGGCGGCTCTTACCTCAGTTCCAAACGGATCGAGACATCCGCCGCGATCGACAAGCAATAGCACCGAGAGCGGCAAACTATCCTGACTGAAATGCGTGATCGTCTGCTTGACGCCATCTTCAGAAATTACGAAATCACCTTTCTGAAAATCGCCGACCACCCGCGCCGTCTCTTTCTCCAGCACCAGCGCATCGACTGTCACCAAATCTACGTCAACCTTGACGATCTCGTCGGTGCCGCCTGAAACGTTCGAGTTTGCCGCCGCAGAAGTCGTTCGCGGCCGCGTCTGCGAATTAGCAGACAACAGAAAGGCAAGGAAGACTAGCGAGACGGCCGCCGCTGCCAGCGCCACCAATTTTGCGAACCTGTAATTAGCCGAAGGGAGAAAATTGAGAAATGCCGGGTATTTCATTAGCTTCTCCTCCGATTGCGATGAATTGAAAAATCGAGGAGAGCCTGGTTGCTGCTTGTTACGCGTAACGCGGGGAGAGAGTTTCAGCCGAAACCTGTGGAGAGAGCCAAACCTATGGCGCGAATAATAGCCAATTCGCCGGCCAAGATAAAGAACTTTCTTTTGCCCATGAGACGTGAATATTTCCGGCGGCACGGCTTTGGATTTCGGCCGCGCGTCGATTAAAGTATCTCCGCCCAGACACGGAATTCACGAAATACTCGGAGGCTTTTCGCATGAAGAACATGAAGTCGCTCTGCTTGCTGCTCGCGCTGCTGGCCGTTCTGTCACTGTCCGTTTCCGCGCCACTGCGTCTGGTCGACGCGCAAAAAAATGGCGATGGGAGCGGCAACTCTCCCATCACTTATCCCGAGACAAAGAAAGTTGACGTTGTCGATGATTACTTCGGCACCAAAGTCCCAGACCCTTATCGCTGGTTGGAGGACGATCGCGCTCCCGAAGTCGCCGCGTGGGTCGAGGCGCAGAACAAAGTTACCTTCGCTTATCTCGACCAGATTCCGTATCGCGCCGCGATCAAGGAGCGGTTGACCAAACTCTACAACTATCCGAAGTACGGCGCGCCGACGCGCCGCGGCGATTGGTTCTTCTCGACGAAGAACGACGGCTTACAGAATCAGAGTGTCTGGTACATCCAGAGAGGTCTGGACGGCGCGCCCGAAGTGCTGCTCGACCCGAACCAGTTCTCGAAAGACGGCACTTCACGGCTCGGCTCGTTTTCGATCTCTCATACGGGCAAATACGTCGGCTATGGCGTGTCTGAAGGCGGTTCTGACTGGAACGAGATTCATGTCCTGGACGTGGCAACCAGAAAGCCTCTCGCAGATGATTTGCAGTGGGTCAAGTTTTCCGGGGCTTCATGGAAAGGGGACGACGGTTTTTACTACAGCCGTTACCCCACGCCCGCTGAAGGCAAGAAGATGGCCGCCAAGAACGAGTATCAGAAGACCTACTATCACAAGGTTGGCACGCCACAATCAGAGGACGTTTTGATTTACGAAAACAACAATCATCCAGGCCAGTTCAACGGCGTCGGTGTGTCGGATGATTTGCGCTTCGAGTTTCTCACTCATAGCGACTCGACTATCGGCAAAAAGGGAAATTCAGTTTTCTTCCGAGATATCTCGAAGAACGAAAAAGAGTTCACCCCGATCGTGGCCGAAATTACTGACGATGATTACGGCGTCATCGACAACGTTGGTGACAAATTCCTGATCGAGACGAATCACAACGCGCCGAACGGCAAAATCGTCTTGTACGATCCGAACACGAAGACATGGAAAGATGTCATTCCGGAAAAACCGGAACCGCTGGAGATATCCAACACCGTCGGCGGCAAACTGTTTGTGACTTATCTGAAGGACGTGACTACGCGCGCGTACGTTTACAGTCTCAGTGGAAAACTTGAAAACGAAATCGCGATGCCCGGTCCCGGCTCGGCCAATGGTTTCGGCGGCCGAAATGATGACAAGTTCACGTTCTACGGCTTCACGTCTTTCAACTATCCGCCGACGATTTACAAGTACGACATCGCCGGCAAGAAATCGTCTGTGTTTCGCACGGTAGACATTCCCGGCTTCAATCCCGCGGATTACCAAACAAAAGAAGTTTTCTACAACAGTAAAGACGGCACGCGCGTGCCGATGTTCCTGACTTACAAAAAGGGCATCAGGCTGGATGGCAATAATCCGACGTTGCTGTACGGCTACGGCGGCTTCAATATTACGACGAATCCAAACTTCAGCGCGCTGCGAATAGCTCTGCTCGAGCAGGGGCTGGTTTTTGCGTCGGCGAATATGCGCGGCGGCGGCGAGTACGGTGAGAAGTGGCACGAAGCGGGCACTAAGCTACAAAAGCAGAATGTGTTTGACGACTTCATCGCCGCAGCCGAGTACTTGATTAAAACCAAGTACACGTCGCCGAGCAGGCTTGCGATTGAAGGTGCTTCGAATGGTGGCTTGTTGGTTGGCGCCGTCACGAATCAGCGTCCGGATCTGTTCCGCGCGGTGCATCAACACGCGGGGGTCATGGACATGCTGCGCTTTCACAAGTTCACCATCGGCGCGGCGTGGATTTCCGATTACGGGTCGAGCGAGCAGAACGAAGCCCAGTTCAAAGCGATTTACGCCTATTCACCGGTTCACAATGTGAAGCCGGGGACCAAATATCCTGCGATTCTGGTGACGACCGCCGATCACGACGATCGTGTGGTGCCGGCACACTCGTTCAAGTACGCAGCCGCATTGCAAGCCGCCCAGGCCGGTGACAACCCGGTGATCATTCGCATCGACACGAAATCGGGACACGGCGCCAGCAGCACGACAAAGCAACTGGAACAAACCGCGGATATCTACGCCTTTTTCTTTTACAACCTCGGCGTGACGCCGAAGTGGTGACGTTGGCGTTGAGCCGAATCAGTCCGGCATTGCGAGTTGAAATCGGAGCGCAGCAAGGATTTCCGTCCTGAGCTTTGTCTCGTCTAACTCACCGATATGTCTCACGAGTCGCTGCTTATCGACGGTGCGAATCTGGTAGCAGAGAACAATAGATTCAAGATCGAGTCCTGCGCGCCCCGCGGGAATTTGAGCCTCGTTTGGATAGACGCGGCGATTACGTTTGCGTGAGGTGATTGGAAGAACATTAACAACGGGCAAAATCTGATTCAATCTGGTGTCGCTCAAATCAGCACTGGTCGCGTTCTTCCTTGTTCTGAGCCAACGACGGGATCGAGGTTTGCCAGCCAAACGCTCCAGCGCTCTGGCGTCATGCCATTGTTCCTTCGGAATCAACGTAGCGAAAGTCGTCCATCACCTCGCGCAGGTCGGCCAGAAACAATTCATCTTTCATTGCTTCCTGCATCGCCTTGAGCCGTGCATCCATCCCATTGTTCGCATCCTTCTGAGAGTTGAGTTTTGAGATTCTCTCCATCAGAGCCTGCTGTTCCGATGGATCGAGCTCCGTGATGGCGCGTGCGAGATCGTCGATAGATTGCATAATTTCTCTGCCTTTTAATTGATGTTATCGCTTCCGCAGCGGAGCGTACAAGCCTGGACGTCCTACGACTAACCACTAAACCCGCGCTTCTTCATCAGCGCTTCCACCCGTGGATCGCGCCCGCGGAAGTTTCGGTAAGCCTCCGCCGGATCCATCGTGTTGCCAACTGAGAAGATACTCTTGCGCAAACGTTCCGCGACTTTTTTGTCGTAAGGTCCGCCCGCTTCGGTAAACGCGCCAAACGCATCCGCGGTCAGCACATCAGACCACAGGTAGCTGTAGTAGCCTGCCGAATACGAATCGCTGGAAAACACGTGCAGAAAATGCGGCAAGCGGTGACGCAAAACGATTTCTTTAGGCATGCCAATTTCCGCCAACGCCTCTTTTTCGAACGTGTGCGGCTCGACTTGCTTGTCACCGAGCAGGTGCAATTTCATGTCGAGAATCGCTGCCGCCAGGTACTCAACCGTCGCGAATCCCTGATTGAAAGTTTTCGTCCGATTGATCTTGTCAACCAACTCCTGCGGAATCGGCTTGCCGGTTTGATAATGGACGGCAAAACGCTGAAGCACTTGCGGCGTAGACAGCCAATGTTCCATTAACTGGGAAGGGAACTCGACGTAGTCGCGCGCGACTGCGGTCCCTGAGAGCGAAGGATAGGTGACGTTCGAATTCAGACCGTGCAGCGCGTGACCAAACTCATGGAACATCGTCGTCGCGTCGTCCCATGAAATCAGCACGGGCTCGCCGGGCTTGCCCTTTACGAAGTTCGCGTTGTTCGAAACGATAGTCGTGATCTCACCGTTGACGCGCTCCTGACTGCGATATGCATTCATCCAGGCGCCAGAGCGCTTGCCCGGACGCGCGAACGGATCGAAGTACCAGAGGCCGATGTGCTTGCCGGTGGTCTTGTCCGTAACTTCCCAAACCTTGATGTCGGGATGCGCAACCGGAACATTCGACGCCGGCGTGAATTTGAAATT
>DASYTZ010000042.1:0-13438 GCA_036001745.1 Pyrinomonadaceae bacterium | reverse complement strand
GCACAAGGAATCGGCGAGTTCGTTTGCGGCGAGGTGCGTCAAGCTTTCACTCACCACGATGTGTTGTTTGCCGCGGCGGGGATCGAGCATCGCTTCGAGAATTTCAGTGAAGATTTTGCCGTCTGGGTTTTCTTTTACGGGCCCGAAGGTGGCGAAGTCGATCAAGGCTAAACGCCGGCCAATGCACAAATTTTCCAGTCTCGCCGCCACTTTTCCCGTCGCCGACATTGCATCTACGATTCGTTGGTATCAGGAGGAGCTCGGCTTCACCGCCTATCCCTTCCCGGAAACGCCGCCGTACGTTTTCGCCATCGTCAGCCGCGACTCAGTCGAAATAATGTTTCAACTTGTACCCGGCTACGACAAACCGGATCTTTATCGCTTGCGAGCCGGCGGCGTGTGGGACGCGTACATCCGGATGGAAGGCGTGAAAGAATTCTACGAGTCAATCAAAGACAAGGTCGAGATCAAACTCCCTCTGCGAAAGCAGCCTTATGGCGACTGGGAATTTGAGGTGCAGGACCCGAACGGCTACATCCTGGTCTTCAGTGAATTGACGGACTAGTTGCGCGTTGGCTGCCTCTCGGCAAAAAGACCAAAGCGCGCTGCGGAGTGCCACAATTTGAAGTCCTCTGCGTCCTCTGCGCCTTCCTCTGCGATCCTCTGCGGTTACGGCTTTTATTACCGCAGAGGACGCGGAGGACCCCCGCAGAGGTGCGCAGAGAAAAACTGAAATTAGGGCACTACCGCGCGCTGAGAAAATGGGGTTCAAGCCGGCAATTTGTGGTAGAGTTACTGCGCCCCTGAAGGTCGGTTCCCCCAGAACGGATCACAAAACCACTACGTCAGTTAGGCAGTACCATATGAGTCTAGCCCGACGCACATTTGGCGAGCCTGAAGTCCCTATCGACTCCCAACAGGCGGTCGCCAAAAAGACTGTCGACATCCGCTACATCTTGTCCATTTTTGTGCTGGCAGCGGTCTACTTTGCCGCCGCGAAGTTCGGACTGTCACTCGCGTCAGTGCACACGAATGTGTCACCTGTTTGGCCGCCGACGGGAATTGCGCTGGCAGCAGTACTACTGCTCGGCTATCGAGTATGGCCCGGGATTCTACTCGGCGCGTTTCTGGCAAATGCGTTGACGCCGGTCACGTTAGCGACTGCCGGAGCGATCGCCGTCGGCAACACGCTCGAGGCGGTCATCGCCGCTGGCGCCCTCAACGCGCTTGCATTTCGACCTTCACTTGATCGAGCGCGTGATGTTTTCAAGTTTGTAGCCGTCGCCGTTGGCTGCACGATGATCAGTGCGACGATTGGGACTCTGAGTCTCGGCATTGGTCATGCCGCCGCGTGGTCGAGTTTTGGGTTGCTGTGGCTGACCTGGTGGCTCGGAGATCTAACGGGCGCGGTTACGGTCGCGCCGCTCCTCCTCACCTGGAGCACGGGAACGGAGCACTTGCTGCCAAGACGTCGCTATCTGGAAGCGACGCTGTTGATTCTGTTGTTGTCGGTCAGCGCGATCGTCACGTTCGGAGAATCTTCGCCCATTTCTGTTCATTATTATCCGCTGAGCCGGCTGATGATCCCGTTTATTTTGTGGGCGGCTTTCAGGCTTGGCCGGCGCGGCGTGACGGTAGCCATCGCGGTCGTGTCCGCGTTCGCGATTTGGGGCACTTCGCATGGTTATGGACCCTTCATCAGCGATACGGCGAACTCATCATTGCTGATGTTGCAGCTTTTCATCGCCTCGAACGCGGTGACCTTTCTTTTCCTGGTTGCCGTGGTCGAAGAGAAACGTCTCGCGGAAGGCCGACGCCGAGAGGATCAACGGCGGCTCGAAGCCAACCTCGCCGTCACAAGAATCCTGGCTGAATCTCCTGAAGTCGGCGTCGCCCTACAACGAATTCTGCCCACAGTGGGGGAAACCCTCGGATGGGAGTTCGGCTGCGCTTGGGTGCCGGCTGCCGATGGAAAGGTCCTGCGCAGCATTGCCACCTGGCAGGCCACCCCTAAGCCGCAGTTCGAAGCAATCTGCCGGGAACGCACGTTTGATCCAGGTATCGGTCTGCCTGGGCGAGTGTGGGCGACGCTGAGTCCCGCGTGGATTCGCGACGTCGGCGAAGACGATAACTTCCCACGAGCTCGATTTGCGGTCGCCGAAGGCCTGCATGCTGCGTTTGCTTTTCCGATCATGTTTAGGCAGACGTTGCTCGGCGTGATGGAGTTCTTCAGCCATGAAATCCGCCAGCCACAAGAGCCTTTGCTCGCGATGTTCGCAGGCATCGGTAGTCAAATCGGCCAGTTTATCGAACGGAAACGGTCTGAGGCCGCCGTCGAGTCGGCCAGCCTTCTGCCCAAAGAAAATCCTGCGCCGGTAATTCGCGTAACGCGTGAAGGCTTGGTGTCATACGCCAACCCGGCCGCGCAAACGGTGCTTGACAGCTGGCAAATCAAGATCGGAGATGCGGCCCCGGCGCAGATCATCGATACGGCACAGCAGGCGTTTCTTAAGGCCCATCGAGAGACTTTGGAAGTCACAGTCGACGGACATTGCTATTCGATTGAATTTGCGCCAATAACCTCCACCGATTATGTAAATCTTTATTTCAACGACATCACGCAGCGCAAAGCGATGGAGCAGGAGTTGCGCGAGAGTGAGCAACGTTACCGCTCAGTAATTGAAGCATTGCCCGCTGCGGTTTACATGACCGACGCTGCCGGAAAGGTCACGATGTTCAATCAAGCGGCCGTGGATCTTTCAGGCCGCGTGCCACAGGTAGGTGGCGATTCGTGGTGCGTAACGTGGAAACTTTATCATCCGGACGGCCGGCCGATGCCGCACGATGAGAGTCCGATGGCGATGGCGCTCAAGAGCGGCGAAGCTATTCGCGGCGAGGAGGCCATTGCCGAAAGACCCGATGGATCGCGAGTTGACTTCGTTCCCTATCCAACGCCGTTGCGTGACAGCTCGGGCAAACTCGTCGGCGCTATCAACATGCTTGTCGACATTACGGATCGCAAGCGCTCCGAAAAAGTGCTGCGCCACTTGGCGTCGATCGTTGAGGCGACGGACGACGCGGTGATTTCCAAAGATCTCAACGGAATTATCACGAGCTGGAATCCAGCCGCGGAAAGGCTTTACGGATACACAGCCGAAGAGGTAATCGGCAAACCCGTTACCATTTTGATCCCGCCGGATCGGCCTGATGAAGCGCCTACGATCCTTGAGCGGCTGAGGCGCGGTGAACGAATCGACCACTACGAGACGATTCGCATAGCAAAGGACGGCCGCCGGCTCGACGTGTCGCTAACAGTCTCGCCGATTCGCGAGGCGAGCGGCAAAATCATCGGTGCTTCGAAGATTGCGCGCGACATTACTGAACAGAAAAAGACCCGGGACGAAATCGCCCGGCTGCTTGCCGCTGAACGCGCGGCGCGACAGGATGCTGAAGTTGCCAGCCGCACCAAGGATGAGTTTCTCGCAACGCTGTCGCATGAGTTGCGGACGCCCCTCACGGCCATGCTCGGATGGCTGACGATTCTGCGCAGCCACGAATTGGACCAGCAGACGACCGAGCATGCAATCGAGACCATTGAGCGCAACGCGAAGGCGCAGGCGCAGCTGATCGAAGACCTCGTGGACATTTCACGCATTGTCGGCGGCAAGCTGAATCTGGAAGTTGGCCCGATCGAATTGTTGCCTGTCCTAAATTCGGCGGTTGAAGTTGTGCGTCCGGCTGCTGATGCGAAGGAAATCAAAATCAACATCGACTATGACGCGACCGTTGGGCCGGTTTCGGGTGATGGAGCGCGGTTGCAACAAATCATCTGGAATCTGCTTTCAAACGCCGTGAAATTCACCCCCAAAGGTGGAAGGGTCGACGTCATTTTCCGCCGTGAAGGTGCGTTCGCGGAAATTGTGGTGCGGGATTCGGGCATCGGCATCGCTCCAGACTTTTTGCCGCACGCCTTTGAGAGATTTCGGCAGGCCGAGTCCACTGCCACGCGCACGCATAAGGGAATGGGACTCGGCCTCGCCATTGTTCGTCATCTGGTTGAACTGCACGGAGGAACGGTCAGTGCTGCCAGCGACGGCGAGAATCGCGGCTCGACCTTTACGGTTAACTTGCCGCTGGCGACGGTGCGCCGGATTATGCCGGCCACGACGCACGCGCGCGCGAGCAATGGCGCTGATGCGAATGCGCTGCTCGGTTTGCGAATCCTTTTGGTGGAAGATGAGCCGGACGCACGCGAGCTGATCTCAATGGTGCTCCAGGGTTCCGGCGCGGACGTCGAAGCCGTCGATTCTGCCACCGGCGCACTGCAACGGCTGCCTCTGTTCATTCCGCATCTGCTGTTGAGCGATATCGGGCTGCCGCGCGAGAGCGGCTACGATTTGATTCGCAAGGTGCGCGCGCTCGCTTCCAACTTAAATACAGTTCCCGCCATTGCCCTAACGGCTTTTGCTACAGAGAATGATCGACAGATGTCGCTGACCGCAGGTTTCCAGGCGCACCTCGCGAAACCGGTGGAGCCTTCCGACTTGCTGGAGACAATCAAAGTTGTAATTAATGGCAAGAGCTAGCATCCCTGACGTTGGCTTCTTCTACAAAAACAAGACTAATTCGTTGCCGCTGGGCGAGGACCGATTTGTCCATCGCGTACCATGATCGTGAATGGGGTGTGCCGGTCCATGATGATCGAAAGTTGTTCGAGTTTCTGATCCTCGAGGGTGCGCAGGCCGGCCTCAATTGGGAAACCATCTTGCGGAAGCGTGAGAACTACCGGCGAGCTTTCGACAAGTTCGATCCCGCGAAAGTTGCAAACTACGACCGGCGCAAAATCGCGAAACTTCTGAACGACGAAGGAATCATTCGCAATCGTTTGAAAATCGCTTCCGCCGTGCAAAACGCGCGCGCTTTTCTGGCCGTGCAGAAGGAGTTCGGCAGTTTCGACGCGTACGTTTGGGAATTTGTGAAAGGAAAACCTCTGCGGCGAAAACCTGGGAGCCCAGTTCCGGCCACGACGGCTGAATCCGACGCCTTGAGCCGCGATTTAAAGCACCGCGGTTTTAATTTCGTCGGCTCAACAATTTGCTACGCATTTATGCAAGCCGTGGGAATGGTCAATGATCATGCCGCTAACTGCTTCAGATATCTCGAGGTCGCGGCAAAAAGCGAGCGGTAGCCGGACCGCGATGGAGGGCGCAATGCGCGGGGCAGTAGCCCGACCGTGGGGGAGAGCGCAATGCGCGGGGCAGTAGCCCGACCGTGAGGGAGGGCGCTATACGCGGGGCAGTAGCCCGACCGTGAGGGAGGGCTCCCTCTAGAAAAAACATTTCTTCGAAAAAATCTTCAACACGCCGCCCTTTTCTTTTTCCCTTCAAAACCTTCGAAAAACACGCGCCATTTTCGCTTCGTCACGAAAAAACAAATCACTCTTCGAAAGATAAAACACACAAAAAGTTGATCGAAAAATTCCTTTTCGGTATAAGTCTCAACGTCACGAAGGTTACGGCCATCGAGACCGGCCAGGGGATCGGCGAACGGAGTCGTGAGGCTCTGGGAGAGAGTAAAGGCAGAGCGGTTTGCACTTGCTATTGACGCCCTTGGATGAAGCCGAAAGGCTTGCCAGGAAGATCGAAAGGTTTTCTGGGCGCCCGGATAAAAACGGGTAGCAACCACTAGGAAGGACCCGCTGGTGGTGAGCCATGTCGCTCGGAGAAATCTGAGCCTCGTTGCTGGGAACGTAACCAGCGGTGGAGGAAAGCCACCAAAAAAACAACCTATTGGCACCATGGGGTCTCGCAAGGGAAACCATGAGATTTGCGGAAACAGATTTTGCGGCCCGCAAGGGTTGCGGGATTAACTGAAGCAGATTGCGTGCTGACCGGGAAGCGTCGACCGCCGATTGCTTGTCGGAATACAAATTGGCAGCTTGATCTGACGAGGCCAGGCTGCCATCTTACGAATCGCTTCGGTGATTCATAAGACTTCGAGATTGCGCTGCTAACATCTTCGGGTGAGAGCAGCGCGATTTCGTTTTTAGGGAACTCGGGTCTTCTTCACAACTTTTTACAAACATTACCCGCTGGGCCGCTAGAATTTCTTACGACCTGCTGATAAAGTCTCACGCACAAAACACCAATCGTTAATTGGAAAAGGACAAGGAGAATACTGCGATGACTGAAGCAGCAGCACAGCCACAAATGAAACATGCGCCGGGAACTTTCTGTTGGATCGAATTGATGACTACCGACGGGCCTGGTGCGAAAAAGTTCTACACCGAATTGTTTGGCTGGGAAACAACCGATACTCCAATCGGGCCTGATCAGGTTTACACGATCTACACGCTCAATGGGAAAAGTGTTGGCGCCTCGTTCCAGAAAGACGAAAGCATGAAGCAGGTCCCGACTAACTGGGCGTCCTACATATGCGTCGCCAGTGCCGACGAAACGGCGGCCAAAGCCAAATCGCTCGGCGGTACAGTCGTGCAAGAACCATTCGATGTCATGGAACATGGCCGGATGGCTGTGATTGCCGATCCTACCGGAGCTCACTTCTGTATTTGGCAACCGAAGGCTCATCCAGGCGTCGGCGTCAAAGGTGAAACGAATTCGCTTTGCTGGAACGAACTGTTGACCAACGATACCGAGAAGGCGAAAGACTTTTACACCAAACTCTTTGGCTGGAAATCGAAAACTGATGCTGGCGCGACGCCTTACACGGAATGGATCAATGGCGAAGAGCACATCGGCGGCATGATGCAAATTCAACCGCAGATGGGCCCGATGCCGCCGAACTGGGGCATCTATATCGCCGTGGACGATTGCGATGCGAAGGTCGCCAAAGCAATGTCGCTCGGCGCCAGAACCTATGTTCCGCCGACGGACATCGAGAAGGTTGGGCGATTCGCGGTGTTGGCTGATCCGCAGGGAGCGGTCTTCAACATCATCAAGCTGAACTTGCAGCATCACGAGAATAAGTAAGGCGCTCACGCAGGCGGGGCAGTAGCCCGCGCGTAAGCAAGGGCTCGGGCAATTGAGCCCTCCCTTACGGGTCGGGCTACTGCCCCGTTTTGTATTTGAGATCAGATAAATGAAAGCGCGCATTGTCTGGCTGATCCTCTGCGGCATCTGGGGATCAACCTGGCTGTTCATCAAGCTTGGGCTAGCTGATCTTCCGCCACTCACGTTTGCCGGCATCCGATTTGTCTTAGCGTCGTTAATTCTTAGTCTCATGATCCTCGCGCGCCGAGTGCGTTGGCCGCGATCGCGAAGCGAATGGGTGCTAATCACGATCTCCGGCCTGCTTCAATTCAGCTTCAACTATGGTCTTGTGTTCTGGGGCGAGCAACACATCTCCTCGGGACTCGCCGCGGTTTTGCAATCGATTTTCCCGGCTTTTGGATTGCTAATCGCGCATCTTTATCTGCCGTACGAGCGCCTGACGACCAAAAAAGCGGTGGGCGTCTTACTTGGCGTGTTCGGCGTGGCCATTATTTTCTCGGACCAGTTAAGCATTGCCGGACACTTGGCATTGTTTGGGAGCGTGGCGCTCGTCCTGAGCGCGTTCTTCGGTTCGTACAGCAACGTACTGGTGAAAGCGTACGGCCAGCAGATCGATCCGCAAGTGCTGGCTGCCGGCCAGATGGTTTGCGGTTTCCCGCCTCTGCTCGTGCTCGGAATCGCGACGGAAGGAAATCCATTTCGTTTTCACTGGACATTGATGGCAGTTGTTTCGCTGGCCTACCTGGTTGTGGTCGGTTCGGTGATCGCCTTCGCACTTTACTATTGGCTGGTTCGCCACATGGACGTCACGAACACGATGTTGATTGCGCTGGTAACTCCGGTCGTTGCGGTTGTGCTCGGAATGATCGTTCTGCATGAGCAACTGAATTGGCGTTTATTCGCGGGCGCGGCGTGCATCATCTCCGGCATCGGCATGATTGTGTTGCGGAAACGAAAAAAGACTGTCGCGATTGATGAAGAAGAACCCGAGATGATGGCCGTCGGCTGACGAAGCCCTATAATTCTCACATGCCGATATCATCGATTAATCCCGCCACAGGCGAAGTCCTGCAAACATTCGACGCCCTGAACGAGCAACAACTTGAAGCGAAGCTTGCGCGCGCCGCTCAAACCTTTCGCGAGCATCGCCGCACCTCGTTTGCGGATCGAGCAGAGAAGATGTTGCGCGCCGCAGAGATTCTTGAAAATGAAAAGAAATCATTCGCCCGCACGATGACGCTCGAGATGGGCAAGCCCATCAACGCGGCCGTTCAGGAAGCGGAAAAGTGCGCCTGGGTCTGTCGCTACTACGCTGAAAACGCCGAGCGGCATCTTGCGGATGAGATGATCCAAACGAATGCGACGAAAAGTTTCGTTCGCTATCAACCGCTCGGTGTGGTGCTGGCGGTGATGCCATGGAATTTTCCTTTCTGGCAAGTCTTTCGTTTTGCCGCGCCGGCTTTGATGGCGGGGAATGTTGGCTTGTTGAAACATGCTTCCAACGTGCCGCAGTGCGCGCTGGCGATTGAAGACATTTTCCGGCGCGCGGGTTTTGCCGAAGGTGCATTTCAGAGTTTGCTGATCGGATCAGACGCAGTGCAAGGCGTGTTGGAAGATCCGCGCGTCGCCGCCGCGACGCTGACGGGAAGCGAACCTGCCGGCCGCAGTGTCGCTGGTCTCGCCGGCAAACAGATTAAGAAAACCGTGCTGGAACTGGGCGGCAGCGATCCATTTATCGTGATGCCTTCGGCGAACTTTGAAGAAGCAGTGAGCACTGCGGTCAAAGCGCGCACAATCAATAACGGCCAGTCATGCATCGCGGCCAAGCGATTCATTGTTCACGAACAGATTTACGATCGCTTCGAAAGCGAGTTTGTCGCGGCGATGAAGGGACTGAGCGTTGGCGATCCTCTGGAAGAGTCAACTGATGTTGGACCGCTGGCGACCGAGCAGATTTTGAAGGATCTGGAAGACCAGGTGCGGCTCAGCGTCGCGGCCGGCGCGAAACTTCTGGCGGGCGGGCAGCGAGTTGAATTCGACGGAGCTCTGTCGCGCGGCAATTTCTATGAACCGACCGTGCTGGTGGACATTCCGAAAGAGTCGCCAGCTTATCGAGACGAGATCTTCGGCCCCGTAGCTTCGCTATTTCGGATCAGCAACATCGATGAGGCGATCGAGCTTGCGAATGCAACCACATTCGGCCTTGGCTCAGCGGCATGGACAAACGATGCGAAAGAACGCGGGCACTTCATCGATGAACTCGAAGCCGGATGCGTCTTCATTAACGGCATGGTCGCGTCCGATCCGCGCCTGCCGTTTGGCGGCGTGAAGCATTCCGGTTACGGTCGCGAGTTGAGCGAGTTTGGTATCCGCGAGTTCGTGAATATCAAGACGGTTTGGATCAAGTAATCCGCAGATTACACAGATTCCACGGATTGGAGAATCAGCCGCAAAAAAGAGCGCAGGAGGCAAACCCTTCGGCTGCGAATTACCGCGCGTAACTCTTAGCCCTCGTCTCTTTCTTGTTATTCTTTTCTGCGTAATCTGTGTAATCTGCGGATTGTTCTCTTTGAATCAGCTTCTTCTTTCGTTCCAATCCCCAACGATATCCACCTAGGCTCTTGTCTTCACGAATCACACGATGACAGGGAATCACCAATGCCAGTCGATTGCTGGCGCATGCGCGAGCCACGGCGCGGACTGCGTTCGGCTTGCCGATGGCTCTCGCGATCTCCTGATACGACCGAGTAGATCCAAACGGAATTCGTCGCAACTCTTCCCAGACGCGCATTTGAAATGCAGTTGCCTGAACGTCGGTCGGCAAATCAATCCGGCGCGTAACACCATTCAAAGAATCCAGTACTTGCCGCAGCCACAGATTGAGAGGCGGGCCAATCGAAGTGTCCTGCGAATCGATCGCGGCGTTTGGATATTCGGCAAACAACGCGCGCGTCAGCTCGGCGTCAGAATCACCCAAAGTTATTGAGCACACGCCGCGCTCCGTCGCCGCCACCAACAGACGACCGAGCGGCGAGTCGGCGATCGTAAAGACGATGCGCATGCCGCGGCCCCCACGTCCGTACGTCGCCGGTGTCATTCCCAGTTGCGCCGATGATTTTTCGTAAAGTCCGCGACTGGAACCATAGCCGGCCGCATACATCGCATCCGTTACGGACGCACCGTTCTTCACGCCCGCTTTGAATCGCGCGAGCTTTCGCGATTCCGCATATTGCCGCGGCGTGATTCCCATGATTTGTTTGAACGTGCGCTGCAAATGATGCGCGTTAACACCCGTAATCGCACTCAAGCGCTCCAGCGTCATTGCCTCTTCATCATGCTCGTCGATAATGTGGCAGATGCGCCGCACGAGTTCGACTTGCGGATCGTTCACGCGCGCCCTCCGCGGATGGCAACGCTTGCAGGCGCGAAAGCCGGCCTGCTCGGCGGCTTCGGGCAACGGAAAGAACCGGACCTGTTCGCGCTTCGGTCGCCGCGCTGGACAAGACGGCCGGCAATAAATGCCAGTCGAACGCACGGCGAATACGAAGCTGCCGTCGCGCGAGCTGTCGCGCGAAAGTACCGCGTTCCAAAGCTCCGGATTATTCACGACGCTCGGCATTGTCGTTGTCGTTTGCAACATCTTACTTCACCTCTCTCGAATTGATGAGGCGATGATAGGCCGAACCCGCGACCCAATCTATCCGATGTTTGCGGTCAAACTTGGGTACGGTGCTACTCTATCGCGCCAGGACGCCAGAGGCGTGCGTACCGGCCATGAAAATTGCTATCAAATACGGCATCGCCGTCACGCTCATCATCGCCGCCTGGGTTGCGCTGAAGCACTTCGTGTTGCATTTTGAGGGGCCCTCGGCGCAGGTCGCAGACTTGGCGGTCTTTAATCTGACCGCGATTGTGGCATTGATGCTCGGAATCAAAGAGAAGCGGACGGCGAACGGAAACTCACTGACGTTTCAACAAGGCCTCGGCACGGGAATATCGATCGCGGTTACTTACGCGATCCTGACCAGCCTCTACTTTGCTCTCTTGCTCGCGTTAGTTGGCCCAAAACTGATGCAGCAGCAGGGTGAGACGAGCATACCCAAGGCGTTCTTCGGCGTGTCGATTGGGTTTGCATTGTTCGGGACGATATTCTCGGCGCTGATCGCGCTGGTTCTCCGGAAAAGTTAATCGAAACTCAGAGCTTCGTTTACCAGACGCTGTTGCTCTTGCACGTGAACTGAATAATTGCCGGTGGCGGGGCTGGGCGACTCGGCGCGACCAATGTAGCGCAGGCGATCGCCGCCGGGAACCAAGTCCTCGAATTTCCCTTCCATGAACGTCCAGGCGCCCATGTTCTTCGGTTCTTCCTGACACCAGACGAGTTCGATCGCGTTCGGATATCGCGCGATTGCGTCTTTCACCGCCGTCAGTGGGAAAGGATAGAATTGTTCGACGCGGACGATAGCGACGCGGCCCTCTCCATTTTTCTTGCGCGACTCCGATAGATCATAAAAGACTTTGCCACTGCATAAAACGATACGTTTGACGCTGTTTGGATCAGCAACTTCTGCATCATCGATCAGCGGTTGGAACCCGCCAGTTGTCAATTGATCGAGCGCTGACGCGGCGGCAGGGAGGCGCAAAAGACTCTTCGGCGTCATCACAACCAACGGCCGCTCAAAGCCCTGGCGAATTTGTCTTCGCAGCAAATGGAAATATTGCGCAGGCGTGCTCGGGTATGCGACGCACAAATTGTTTGCGGCGCAGAGTTGCAGGAATCGCTCGAGCCGCGCGCTGGAATGCTCTGGTCCCTGGCCTTCGTAACCATGCGGCAAAAGCATCGTCAAGCGCGAAGTCTGCTTCCATTTGTCTTCACTCGCGGCAACGTACTGATCGATTATCGATTGCGCGACGTTATTGAAATCGCCGAACTGAGCTTCCCACATCACCAGCGCCTCGTTGGCAATGACTGAGTAACCGTATTCAAAACCGAGCACGCCGGCTTCGGAAAGCGAGCTGTCGAAAACTTCAAAGCGTCCATGCGAATTATTCGCTGAACGCAGTTCCGAGAGTGGTGCCCATGCGCGGCCGGTTTGGGTGTCGTACAAAACGGCATGACGCTGACTGAATGTTCCACGGCCTGAATCCTGTCCGCTCAGGCGGACGCGCGCACCCTCGAGAGCGAGCGATCCGAACGCGATCGCTTCCGCGAACGCCCAGTCGATCGGCAGCGTTCCTTCGCCCATTTTCGCGCGCCGCGCGAGTTGGCTGACCATCTTTGGGTTCAGATTGAAACCGTCGGGAACGACAGAAATCTGATGAGCAATCTGCTTCACCTCATCGGCCGTCACCGGCGTTTGAATGACTTCAGACCCGTCAAGTTCCGGCATATCGGGTTCCGGAGTGACGCCGAGAGATTTCTGCTCAGCCGCGACCTTCTTCGCCCGCGATAACGCGTCTTCATAACGACGAATTCGCTCTTCGATCAATTGATTAGCGCCCGCTTCGTCGATAACGCCTTCCTTGATCAAGCGCTTCGCATAGACAGTTCGCACGCCCGGATGTTCCTTCACGCGCTGGTACATCAGCGGCTGCGTGTAACTCGGCTCATCCGTCTCGTTGTGACCTAAACGGCGAAAGCCAACCACATCAAGCACGACGTCCTTGTGATATTTCTGCCGGTAATCGAGCGCGATGCGCATCGTGCGATACGCGGCTTCGGGATCGTCGCCGTTGATGTGAAAGATCGGAAGCTGCGTCATGCGCGCGACGTCCGTCGAGTAAATTGAAGAGCGGCCAGACTCAGGCGAGGTGGTGAATCCAATTTGATTGTTGATGATGATGTGAATCGTGCCGCCCGTGCGATAGCCGCGCAGCTGCGCGAGTTGCAATGTCTCCATCACGATTCCCTGCCCCGCGAACGCCGCGTCACCGTGCAGCAACAACGGCAGGGCGCGATTCATCACATCCTCGCGCGAAGTTTCGGCATCATCCATCATCGTGTCTTGCGTCGCGCGTGTCATTCCTTCGACGACGGGATCGACAGCTTCGAGGTGGCTGGGGTTTGGCGAGAGTCGTAGATCGACTTTTCTTCCGCTCCCCGTCTCGCGCTCGCCTTCCGCTCCCTGATGATATTTCACGTCGCCCTCATCGGCCGGAAACGACGGATGAATTGAGCCTTCGAATGAGGTAAAGATGCGCTCACAGAAATGGCCGATGACATTCGCGAGCACATTTAGCCGGCCGCGATGCGCCATGCCCATCGTGATTTGCTCGATGCCGAGGTTGCCGGCGCGTTCGATTAATTGATCGAGCAGCGGAATAATTGTCTCGCAGCCTTCAATTGAGAATCGCTTCTGGCCCAGGAATTTTGTGTTAAGAAACTTTTCGAATTGCTCTGCTGAGATTAGCTTCCACAGAATTCGCTT
>DASYTZ010000041.1:0-10618 GCA_036001745.1 Pyrinomonadaceae bacterium | reverse complement strand
GTTGAAATGCGGCGCACTCTCGAGGCGACACCAAATCTGAGTCTTCGCCAGGGCCTCGTTACTGATTTGCTGGTTGAAGACGGCCGAATTCTCGGTGTTGAATTGCAGGATGCCCGACGGCTAGCGGCAAAGGCAGTCATCGTCGCTACGGGAACCTTCCTGAATGGAAAGATTCATACCGGCCGCAAAACTTACGCTGGTGGTAGAACGGGCGAGCCTGCGTCTACCGAACTGCCTGCTTCGTTAAGGCGTCTCGGCTTTCCCGTGGGGAGATTGAAGACGGGCACACCACCGAGAATCGATGGCCGGACGATCGACTGGGACGCCTTCGAGCCGCAACCACCTGACGAGCATCCTGTGCCGTTTTCGTTTTCCACCGATGAGATAGAACAAGCGCAACTCGATTGCTATCTCGCGTATACGAACGAGGCGCTGCACGACAGGATCCGCGAAAACCTGCACGAGTCGCCACTGTACTCAGGTGCGATCAAAGGAATTGGTCCCCGCTACTGCCCGTCGATTGAGGACAAAGTCGTCAAGTTCCCCGAGAAGCCTCGTCATCAACTGTTTGTCGAGCCCGAGGGGTTTAATACGAACGAGGTTTACTTGAACGGGCTGTCCACGTCTTTGCCCGCTCAACTCCAACAAGAGCTGGTCAATCTGATTCCGGGCATGGACGAAGCTCAGATTATTCGCCCCGGTTATGCCATCGAGTACGACTTCGTCGACCCGAGAGAATTGACTCCGTTTCTCGAGACCGCGCGCGTGAAAGGACTGTTTCTCGCCGGGCAAATCAACGGCACCACAGGATACGAAGAAGCCGCATGTCAAGGGCTCATTGCGGGCCTCAATGCCGGATTGGGGGCAACAGGCCGCCCCGGTGTCCGTCTCCTTCGTGAAGAGTCATACATCGGCGTCCTGATAGATGATCTCATCACGCAGGGTGTTGATGAACCGTATCGGATGTTCACTTCGCGATCAGAACATCGCTTGTCCCTCCGGCACGACAACGCCGACGAGAGGCTCGAGCCGAAAGGGCGGGAACTTGGACTTGTCGGGGACAGCGAGTGGCAGCGTTTCAACGTCAGGCGAGAACGACTTGCGAAAGTGCGCGCGTTGTTAGCGTCAACAAAGATTCGGCGGTCCCACCCAGCGTACGAACATTTGCGCTGCGTAACTGGGCAGGAACTGGGCGACTCGATAGCTCTTGGCCAGCTCGCGCTTCGGCCCAATATCACTGCCGGTGAGATCATTAACCTGCTGCCGGCCCAGGACCAGTTGGGGTTCCAGCCGCGCGACATCGAAACCGCGCTTGCCGACTCTCTGTACTCCGGCTATCTCGACTCGCAGAACCAGGCCACTCGCCGTCTGCGCCAGCACGACACCCTCGCGATTCCCGAAAGTCTTTCATTCAAGACCGTTGGCAGCTTGTCGCACGAGATGGTGGAGCGACTCGAACGAGTCAGGCCTCGGAACTTCGGCGACGCGCGCAAGATTCCCGGCCTCACGCCGGCGGCTCTGTCAAACTTGCTTGTTTATTTGACTGCCACGCAACAGGCCCGGCAACCTCTCCACACCTGAGTTGTCGCCCTTTTCGACCTAACCGTTTCACGTGTAACACCGTCCTTCGGATGGTAACGCTGCCGTAGCTGCTTACAAACAGCACAGCCGTAACACTCCCGAAGGAGGCAGAAATGCTAGGCATTTTTGTCGTCACCGTGTTAATGTATCACCTTAAATTTGTCGGCAAGACGGCTGGATGGCAAAAACAATCGCCATAGCGAATCAAAAGGGTGGTGTTGGTAAAACTACTACCGCAATTAACCTCGCTGCGGCGCTCGCCAGAGCTAGAAAGCGAATTCTCGTTGCGGACGTCGATCCGCAGGCTAACGCCACGTCGGGCCTTGGAGTTCCGCGCCACTCGATCACACATAACATTTATCACGCGCTGATTCTCCAGGAGCCGCTGAGCGACCTGATCGTTACGACACAATTTGATCTGGATCTGGTACCGTCCGATCGCAATCTGGCTGGCGCTGAAATCGAGATGATTGAAATCCAGGAACGAGAGTTCCTGCTGGCGAGAGCCTTGGCGCCAATCAAGAGCAATTACGATTACATCATCCTCGATTGTCCGCCGGCACTTAACCTGCTTACCGTTAACGCGCTGGCCGCGGCCGATTCGCTCCTGGTGCCGATTCAATGTGAATACTACGCGCTGGAGGGGGTCACCGAGCTCTTCAATACACTCACCTCGATCCGTCGCGCCGTGAATCCGACGCTTAAAATTGAGGGATTGCTCCTGACCATGTACGACGACCGTATTAACCTTTCCTCCGCGGTCGCGGCAGATCTCCGTGGTTTTTATGGCAGCCTGGTTTTGCAGACGCTTATCCCTCGAAACGTCCGACTGGCTGAGGCGCCGAGTCACGGCAAACCAGTGATTTACTACGATCCGCGGTCACGCGGAGCCGAAAGTTACTTGCAACTCGCAGAGGAGGTGTTGGCCCATGAACAGGAAGCCACTGGGCAGAGGCCTGAGCGCCTTGATTTCCACAGCGCCGTCGCCGCAGGAAAATGAAGAATTGCGGGAGATCGAGATCGACCTAATTCGTCCCGGCGAACAGCAACCGCGTAACAGCTTCGACGAAGCCAAACTCCAGGAACTCGCACAGTCCATTCGCGCGAGCGGCATCATTCAGCCGCTGTTGGTCCGGCGACGAGGCGGCTTGTTCGAACTTGTCGCGGGCGAACGACGCTGGAGAGCCGCTCAACTGGCGGGCCTCACGCGAGTTCCAGCCATCGTTCGCGATATCCCCGACGAGAACCTGCTTGAGCTTGCGCTGATCGAGAATATTCAGCGACAGGAACTAAACCCGATCGAAGAGGCGAATGCCTATCGACGACTGATCGAGTCGCTGGGGGTAACGCAGGAGGAAGTTGCTCAACGCGTGGGACGCGACCGAACCTTCATCACCAATTACCTTCGGATTCTGAAACTTCCGACTGAGATTCAATCTTTGCTCGAGCAGGAGAAGCTTACGTTTGGCCACGCGCGCGCCCTCCTCGGAGTCTCAGATCCGCAAATGCAGCGCCGTCTCGCGCAACGGATTCATAAGAACAACTGGTCAGTACGAGAGACCGAGAACCGAATCCGAAATCTCAACTCGCGCCAGCCATCGGCTGCGCCCCCAGCGCATCGACACGAAGACCCAAATCTCCGAGCGGCTGAGGCAAAGCTCCGACGCAGATTTGGGACTCAAGTTCGAATTGTTGCAGGTAGGGCCGGCACCGCAGGTCGCATCGAAATCGAGTTCTACACTCCCGAAGATCTAAACCGGCTCTACGACCTTCTCACGTCCTCCAATCAACAAATGGTGGCTTCTGCATCCACAGGGTAACACGCATTATGCTACTAAGTGTAATACGCGCTGCGAGCTAACGAGATCGATTCATGGCTCAATCACGGCGCCCTTGGAGGTTCTGTTCCAGCCTCAACAAATCAGCCTTAACGACGCGAATCATTCCAAAGTAAGTTAAAGCAAGACTAGATTGCAAACTTATCAGGTGTTTTCCTTGCCTCGTCTTTTCCCCTTGTGGTAGGTTCTGCCGTCGACAGATCAACCGCTCGGCTTAGGGCAACAATGTATTTTGTTGTACTAAGTAGTGTGCGTTATTTCCCTAAATGTACACAGGATATCAAGACGCTCAATGGCAACCCTTCTTTCAGGCGATCCAGCGCAAACTAAGTGACCAGGCCTTCGAAACCTGGTTTCGCCCGCTGCGATTCCAACGCAGCGCTGCCGACGGTGTTCTCCACATCGCCGCGCCAAACGACGTGGTCCGAGACTGGATACTGTCCAAGTACGCTGAGCCCTTGCAGCAATCATTGAACGAGTCACAACTTGATTCATTGCGAATCGAATGGGAAAACGATTCGACCTCCAGGGCCCCGATAGATCCGAAGTTGATTACTCCGCCGATTGAAGGGAATGAGCCTTTGGCAAGCGAGTCCCCGTCGGATTTCGCTCTTTCGGATGTTTCCAGCTTGAACGAGAAATATACGTTCTCTAACTTCGTGGTCGCCTCGTGCAACCGCTTGGCTCACGCCGCTGCTATGGCGGTCGCCGATTCGCCGGGCAGGACGTATAACCCGCTTTACCTTTACGGTGGCGTCGGTCTTGGCAAGACTCACTTGATTCAAGCCACGGGACACGCAATCGCGGCGGCTAACCCGACTTTGCGGATTGCCTACCTTTCGCTCGAACGGTTCATGAACGAACTGATTAGCGCTATTCGATACGGGTATGACAAGACCAATGCTTTTCGCGAGCGCTATCGCAGTATCGATGTTCTGCTGATCGACGATGTCCAATTCATAGCCGGCAAAGAACGAACACAGGAAGAATTCTTTCACACGTTCAATGCGCTTTATGATCGGCAGAAGCAGATTGTTCTCACCTCAGATTGCCCGCCAAGAGACATCCCGGAAATCGAAGAGCGTCTGCATTCCCGCTTCGAATGGGGATTGATTGCAGATATCGAGCCGCCCGATCTGGAAACAAAAATCGTGATCATCAAGCGCAAGGCCGAAGCCCACGGTCTCTACATTCCTGATGACGTTGCTTTGGCGTTGGCGCGCCACAGTAAACACAATATTCGCGAACTGGAGGGGTTGTTGATTCGTTTACTGGCGATGGCCTCACTTCGCGGTCTACCGCTTACCAGGAGTTTGGCTGAAGAATCATTCCGCGGTGTTTCGAATCAGCCAATTGAGCAAGAAGTTTCAATTTCCAGGATCCAGCAGTTGGTAGCGCAGCACTATAAAATCGATGCAGAAAACTTGAAAGCGCGTTCGAATGTTCGCCATCTCCTGGTCCCGCGACAGGTTGCAATGTATTTGTGCAAAAGACTCGCCAAGAAGAGTTATCCAGAAATCGCCAGGCATTTCGGTGGAAAGCATCACACGACTGTGATTCACTCTGTGGAAAAGATCGAGAAAGACATAAACTCAAACGGCGAATTGGCCGCCACTATTAACCGTCTGATAGAAGCTGTGAATGCTTAGGTTTTAAATTCGCGTTTTTCCACGCCTCGGGTCGAAGGAAAGCTCGAACGCTAGTCACTGGAAAATTATAGAAAGTCGGCTATCGCGTTGTGCTTTACACAGCTTTCACACGCTCTACTACTACTACTATAGATCAGTTCAAATTATAGTTTAGGTTGGCGTTTGAAAGGCTGTTCTGAACTTCGCGAGCGCTGTGGTATAAAACGGAAAACGTTTTTGACCTGAAGGAGCAGAAGATGCAATTCGTAATCGGTCGAAATGCTTTGCAAAAAGAACTGGCTTTCGTCCAGGGCATCGTCGAACGCAAGAACACAATTCCCGTTCTCGCGAATATTCTTATCGAGTCAGCCGGTGAAGATTCCATTCGCATCAGCGGCACGGACCTGGATGTGACGATTCGCTGCGATGTCGACGCGCAAGAGATTTCTACGCAGGGTGCGATCTGTGTGCCGGCGCGAAAGCTTTTTGATATTGCGCGGCTGCTTCCTGATGCGCCCGTCAGTTTTCGCAAAGAAGAAAACGAATGGGTGACGGTTGAATGCGATCGGTCGAAATTCCGTCTGCCGGGCGTCTCTAAAGAAACCTTTCCTGAGTTGCCGGGCTTCAAATCGACACCGCTGAAGTTGCCAGCGTCGGTGCTCAGAATGCTGATCGAGCGGACGATATTCGCAATTACGCAGGAGGAGGGTCGCTACACATTATCGGGCGCCAAATTCGAACTCGACACGAAAAACGTAAAGATGGTGACAACGGACGGTCATCGACTCGCCTTCGTTTCCACAACGAGATCGAATGGAGAAGGAGAGGAGCTCGACGTGCTCATTCCGCGAAAAACATTAGCGGAATTGACAAAACTGACGTCCGATTTTGACGGGGACATCAACCTGGGAGCAGATGAGAATCATGTGTATTTCCAGGTCGGCTCGCGTCTGTTGATTTCGCGTTTGTTGTCCGGCCAGTTTCCAAACTACGAGATGGTGATGCCGAAGAACAACGACCGCACCGCCACGTTCGATACGTTGGGCCTGAATCAGGCAATTAGGCGCGTTGCCTTAATGGCTGATGACCGTTCCCACGCGATTCGTTTCCATCTTGCGAAAGAACAATTGCTGATCAGTTCGCAGAACGCTGAAGAGGGCGAAGCGCGAGAGACGCTAGCCACGACGTTCGCCGGCGATGAAACAGAGATCGGATTTAACGCGCAATACCTTCAGGATTTTCTGAACGTCGTCGGATCGGAGCAAGTCAATTTCGAATTCAAAGATGGAAATTCACAAGCTCAGTTGCGGCCGGTTACTGACGAGAAATACGACTATCGGTACGTTGTAATGCCGATGAGACTTTGATTCGCACCGACCGATTTAATTTTACAACAGGAATTTCACAGGGAGCGCTTTTTGGCGCCCCCTTTTTTGTCGATCTTAGACCTGAACGACACACGCCCACTATGTTAAAATTGGTCGATGTTTCTCAGGTCAATTGAAGTAAACCAGTTCCGAAATCTGGCTGGTGCGAGTACCTGGGGAGCCGGCCTCAACATCCTTCACGGCAACAATGCACAGGGTAAGACTAACTGGCTCGAAGCGATTTACTTGCTCGCTCACGCAAAATCGTTTCGGACGCATCATCTGAAAGAAACGCTAAAGTTCGGCGGGCACGCCAGTTTCATTAAGGGCATCGTCAGCAGCGGAAACAATCTTGAGCGCCAGCTTCAAATAATCCTTCAGGGCACGACCAGGCAGACACTAATCAACGGAAAGCGCGAACCAATCTCACGTTACGCCGCGCATCTTTACGCCGTGTGCTTTACCGCCGATGAACTGGAAGTTATTCGCGGCGGTCCGGAAGCGCGCCGCAATTTTCTCGATCGGGGCGCGGTCTCGCTTCATCCCGCGTACGCGCAAACGGTTACCGACTACAACAAAGTCATCAAGCAAAAGAAGCGCCTGCTGCAACAATCCGCCGAAGATCGTCTCACCCTCGAGGCGATCGCGAATGTCGTCCAGCCTTGGAACGAACAGTTGATCAATCTCGCTACTCAAATCCAGCGCGCGCGCACGCGTTACGTCGATCTGCTAAACGAAGCGCTCGATCACAATCTGTTCCATGATGACATTTCAATCCGCTACGTTTCGTCGCTCGAAGGCAAAGGAGATCTCACGAATTACCAGTCGCTGATAGCCTCTCGTCTGCAAACCAGAATGCAGGCAGAACTCTTTTCCGGCGCCTGCCTGATCGGTCCCCACCGGGACGATCTATTGGTGCTCTTCGGAGGCCGCGACATACGCAGTTTTGGCAGCTCCGGCCAACAGCGTAGCGCATTGATAACACTTGATTTAGCGGCGATTTCCGTGTATTATTCCAGGCATCAGAGTTACCCGATATTCCTCATTGATGACGTGGACGCAGAACTCGACGGAACCCGCATTAACCGCTTGCTGGAATACCTCGACGGACGCACTCAAACATTCATCACAACATCAAAGAGAAGTCACTTTGAGCGGTTCGAGAGCCGGGCTAGTTTTTACGAAGTCTGCGCCGGAGTTGCGACCGCTGAGCGGACCGTGAATGCAGTATCAGTGAGCGCGTAATGCCATCTGATAAAAACGACAAAGGTAGTAAGGGAAAAGACGAATTGGCGACACCGACATCAAAATTGAAGAATAAGAAAGAGACTTATGACGCATCGACGATAGCCGTGCTTGAAGGGCGCGACGCGGTGCGCAAGCGGCCGGCAATGTACATCGGCTCGACCGGCGAGCTGGGACTCCATCACCTGGTCTATGAAGTGGTTGACAACTCAATCGACGAAGCGCTGGCAGGATACTGCGACGCGATTGAAGTAGCGATTCACCTTGACAACTCAATCACCGTTATCGACAACGGCCGCGGCATTCCTGTGGACTTGATGAAGAAAGAACGCAAGTCCGCGGCGGAAGTTGTGATGACCAAGCTGCACGCCGGCGGCAAGTTCGATTCGAACGCTTACAAGGTCTCCGGCGGACTTCACGGCGTCGGGGTCTCAGTAGTCAATTTTCTTTCCGAATGGCTGCATGTCGAAATCTGGCGGGACGGCAAGACGTACGAGCAGGAGTACGAACGCGGCATCCGTTCAGCCGATCTCAAGCAGACTGGCAAGACGCGCAAGCGTGGCACGAAGATCACTTTCAAACCCGATCCGCAGATCTTCGACACGATCGAATTCAGTTTCGACAAACTTTCGGAGCGTCTGCGCGAAAAAGCGTTTCTCAACAAGGGCATTCGCATCATCATCAAAGACGAACGCGAAGAGCCCGAGAAGTCGCACGAGTTTTACTATCGCGGCGGTATTGCCGAATTCGTGAAGCACTTAAATAAGAGCCGCAACGTCCTACACGACAAGCCGATCTATTTCGAGAAGATCGGCGATGCGCTTTCCATTGAAGTGGCGATTCAATACAACGACGGCTACGACGAGAAGGTCTATTCGTTCGCGAACAACATCAATACCGTCGACGGCGGCACGCACCTCTCCGGATTTCGTTCCGCGTTCACGCGCACAATCAACGCCTACGCGCAATCGTCCGGTCTGGCGAAAAACTTCAAAGGCTCGCTGACGGGCGACGACGTGCGTGAAGGCCTGGTGGCTGTCATCTCCGTCAAACTTCCGCAACCGCAGTTCGAAGGGCAGACGAAGGGCAAGCTCAACTCAGACGTCAAAGGCGCCGTCGAATCGTTTCTCAATGACAAGTTGACCGAGTTTCTCGATCAAAATCCAACCGTTGCGCGCCGGATCGTCGGCAAGTCGCTCGACGCCGCGCGGGCGCGTGATGCGGCGCGAAAGGCCCGTGAGATCGTGCGCAAAGGCGCCATGGGTTCGACAATGCTGCCCGGCAAGCTGGCGGATTGTCAGGAGCGCGATCCGGCGCTTTCGGAAATCTATATCGTCGAAGGCGACTCTGCCGGGGGCTCAGCCAAGCAGGGCCGCGATCGCAAGAACCAGGCGATTCTGCCGCTTAAAGGCAAAATTCTGAACGTAGAAAAGGCGCGCTTCGACAAGATGCTCGCGCACAGCGAAATCAAATCGCTGATCATGGCGCTGGGCACCGGCATCGGCAAAGAAGATTTCGATCTCACGAAGCTGCGCTATCACAAGATCATCCTGATGACCGACGCCGACGTCGACGGCTCGCACATTCGCACGCTGCTGCTGACGTTCTTCTTCCGGCAAATGCCGCAGCTCGTCGAGCAGGGTTACGTCTTCATCGCGCAGCCGCCGCTCTTCAAAGTAAAGCGGGGGAAGAAGGAAGAGTACATCAAAGACGAAGGCTCGATGGTCCACTATCTGATGCGTCAGGCGACCGGCGACATGAAAGTGACTTCGGCGTCGAACAAGACGGCCATCGAAGGCGCGCAACTCGTGCGCTCGCTCGAACGCATGGTTGAATTCAAGCGCTATTGCGAGAAGGCCACGCGCCGTTTGAAGGGCGATTCGCATTTGCTCGATGTGTTGCTGACCGCGTTCGGTGGAAAGAAGGGCGTGCTGCGTCAGGAAGGCGCGACGCTCAAGCGCACGTTTGAGAATGGCGACGTGATGGCGAAGATTGAAGGCGTCATCGCGAAAGCCGGCTACAAGACTGAGCTGACCGACGACGAAGAGCACGGGCTTTGGGAGATCGACACGACGACGCTCTCAGGCGTGCCCGTCACGATCGATTGGAACTTTGCCAGCTACGTCGAATTTCAAAAAGCCGTCGAGCTGTTCATGAAGCTCGAAGATCGCCTCGCGCCGCCGTTCATCGCCGGCGAAAACGGCCAGAGCGAAGAGATCGGCACCCGCGACGCGCTACTCGAACGTGTGCTCACCGCCGCGAAGAAGGACCTGACGATTCAGCGCTACAAAGGCCTGGGCGAAATGAATCCCGAGCAGCTTTGGGAAACGACCATGAACCCCGACACGCGCACGCTGCTGCAAGTCCGCATTGACGACGCCGTCGAGACCGACGAAATCTTCACCGTGCTCATGGGCGACCAGGTCGAACCCCGCCGTAAATTCATCGAAGACAACGCCCTGGATGTAAGGAATTTGGATATCTAGGCAGTGAGCAGTGAGCAGTGAGCGGATGACTCAATCACGCGCTGCGCACAGCGCAGTCCGAACAAAGTCCCGAAGGGACGCCATTCAATAGCCCAGGGACGCCCTGGGTCTTCGTCAAAAAAGGTCTTAGCGCGCGACCTCGATGGTCGCGCGATAAATGGATGAGACCACCCGGCCTACGTCCACCAAAGAAACAACACATCAGGAAAATCAATTACAAAAGACACTGGTGACCGCGTGCTTACAAGCGCCGAGTATTACCGCGCTGGCTAATTTCTCTTCGCCTTCAGCGTGAAGACACGCCCTTCCTAACAGTCCTGCTACTGCACCGCTCGCTGGCATCGTCTTTGCTCCTCGCTTCAACGAACGCGCACTCAAGGCCAAAGAGTTTTCGTTACATGCACTCGTGTAGCGAAGGCGTACGTTGGCATCGTGATAGGTAAATGGTGATAGGTGATAAGAAGACCTATCAC
>DASYTZ010000040.1:0-3908 GCA_036001745.1 Pyrinomonadaceae bacterium | reverse complement strand
ATCGCCATCGACGTCAACCTTGACCAGAATCTTGTGAGTTTTTCCGTCGCGCACCTCGCCCGGATTAAAGCCGAGGCTGTATTGATTTCGCAGCAGTGCATTGATCGAGCCGAGCACGCTGGGTAGCTCGCCTTCAAACGTCACCGGATAGTAACTGCCACCAGTTTCTTTGGCGAACGTTTTCATAATGTTGTCGGCTTGAAGGAATGTCATGCGGTCAATAGGCACACCCATGATGCTGCTGCCGTGTCCCGGATCCATCATGTCGCCGTACTTCTTAATGAACAGGTTCGCCGTGCCGATTATGTAAATCGGAATGCCTGAATTCTGGACGATTTTGCGAATCTGGTCGTAGTTGATTTTGCTGAAGGTGTCGATGCCCGATGCCACCAGCAGCACCGCTTTGCGCCGGTCGCTCGGGACCGCCACCATACCGGCGTATTCAGCCGTGCGCTCTTTCGTGTCTTCCAGCACCACTGAGTCGGCGCGTCCACCAACCAGCGTCAGCTTCAACGCGTCGTACATGTTCGTCTCGATGAATGCTGGTTGATTGCGCAGCAGCAAACTGATTACTTGCTGAATTCGTTGCGGGTTGTTGGTGAAGTCTGTCAGAGGCGTCGGTCGCATGTCATAAGCAATTACGGAAACGTAATCCTGCGGCGTAATGAACTGCGAAAGAAAGAGCGCGGTTGGTCGGATCACTTCAAGCTGACCCGCTTCTTGTCCGCCGCTGCCATAGAACCCAAACACTTGACCCAGCTTGCTGTACTCAACCACCAGCGTAATCGTGATCGGCGCGTCGGGAGTGGCAAAGTTCGTGATGTCCTTCTTCACCCCATCGACGTAAACTTCGAAGTTGTCCTTGTGCAGCCCGGTAGTAATCTGGCCCGTCTTTTTGTTGTAGACGACGGCGTCAACATTGACGAGGTTGGTCGAGACCTTGACCGTTTCCGTGTCCTTGCCGGCAATGTCCGTCGGCAGCGGCTCTTGCTGCTCTTTTTCCTCGCCCTTTTCCTGACCTTGCGGCGGTCGTTTGTTCTTCTTTTCGTCAGATGTGGGCGGTAGCCGGCGGGCCTGGCCGAAAAGTGAAAGCGTCTGGCCGCTACCAAAGAGCGCGACAACCAGCAGCAGAACCGATAGTCGCTGCAAAAAAGAAGGCGTCATTTCGAAGTCCTTTCCGGAGGCGCAGGCCGCTGGTTCAGCTTGTTGAATCGGAATATAGGTCGCGCGTGCAAACCGGGTCAAGCTGGTTGGATTGTGCGGCCGTGGCCTGAGCGTGTGATGCGGGCGTGCGCGGTGGAGTTTCCTGCCAGAGTGTCGGAAGGGGGGTGTAGGGCGTAGTAAATCCAATAGTGTCAGTCAGGTAATTGATCCGCGACGCTCAAGACATCTTAAAGGTCAGGTACTCGAAACAACTACACCCTACACCCGCCCCCAAACCCCTAATTCCCGCCACCTGCTTCGGCTTCGATTACCACTTCGAAAGTGCCTGAGTTGTCAGCAAGGTTTCCTTCGTTCACTCCGAGAAAGAGAACGCCATCGCGCTGCGCGACAAAGTCGCGGCTGCTGCCGATGAAAATGAAGTCGTCGTTATCGTCGCCAATTACCGCAATCAATCCACCGGTCGGCTGATTGCGCATGAGCTTCTCGCGATCCTGCACATTAGGAAGGCCATCGGCATTAGCAAAGCCTTTGTTGCCGAGATTGACGCGACCGGTCGCATTTATCCGCAACCGTTGTCCCCGCCGCACCACCAGGCCGCTGTTCGTCCAACCGTTGCTGGAGTTGTCAGCGCGCACGCGCACGTTAACGTTAAAGAACGTGGGGTTAGCCGAAGTTGAATTCGACGGTTGAGTCGGAGGTGGATTTGACGGTCGCGGGTTCACCGGCGGTTGATATGGCGGCTGTGCCGGCGCCGTCGAAGTGTTGCTCGCTTCATCCGCAGGCGCTCCGTCGAATTCGATCGATTCGACGTCTTCCATGTAAACCGTGATGCGGCTCTTGCGTCCGCGCGCTCCACTGCCAACCAGAATTGTAAATTGTTCGTTCTTAAAACTGACGATCTGGCCGCGAATGACGCTGCCATCCTTCAAACGAATCGTGTCCGCGAGCACGGGCAATGTCGCGGCAAACACGAGCGCAAAAACAATCGGCAATCGGAATAGAAACTTTTTCATAGCGACCTCCCCCGAAGTCTGTCGAACAGGCTGCTCGCCTGCTCGCTTCCACTCATTTTTTCGAAGATCTGAACAGGCTGGCAGCCCGTTCTAAAACAAAGGAGAGAAAAATGCTGTTGCGATTGATGCCCTGGCAAAGCAAATGGTTGTGAACAGGAGAGACGGCTGGAGTTAATCGGCGAACACCCAAGGCAAGCAAACCGCGTTTGATGCACGCGAAAGTTTACCACAACCTCGCAGCGGCGCGGATGCAATTCAAGAGCGCGTGGCACCCGCATCTTGCGCGTGATTTCACGGGCGGGACGCGCGTGCCACTTTCTACTTCGCCAAGCGAGCGGGTCTGACGGCGGCGGCAACGAACGCGCGCAGCGCAATCTGACTGGCAGCCGTCGGGTCGGATTCAAAAGGCACGACGACGTACCGAACGTCGGCGCCGGCGGCGCGAAAGATGCTGTGATACGCCACGTAGTGCTTGCGTGCGACAAGAGAGCCGAGTTTCGATTCGAAACCTGAGTCAAGGAATACCACGTAAATCGTCCTGTTGGTGGGTCGCGCAAGCGTGCCGTCATCCAGCATTGCCGCCAGCAGCCGCTGGAGATCCATGTCGCTAAACGAGCGCGCTGAGATGTCGGGACGTTCCACGCTCGCGGTCGGACCGAACCGGTTCTTGATTCCGCTTTGCTGAAGCGCGGTAAGCTCGGCTTCATTGGTGACATTCGCCAACAAGCTTTGCAATTGAGCTTCGCGCGGTTGCAACAGCGTCGTCGTCCAATCGCTGCCGATGAAGATGCTGTATTGCTCGGGTTGTGAAATCGTGCCCTTGCGGTCGCTCCCCGACGGGACGAGCGGCCCGCGGTTCGTTTCGATGATGAACGCCTGACCGCCATCCTCGTTTAGCACCGGCCGATCTTCAGACTTGATGAACGGCTTTAGCTGCGCAAGCGTTGTCAGCGCCAACGCGGCAGCGATTAAGAGAACTGATTTGAACCGGAGCGTCATTTGTCTTAGCACCTATTGACTTAGGGCGTTGTTACATTCATCAGGAAATCGTCAACCAGGAACGACGTCTTCAATCCCTGATCTTCAACGCCAACCAGATAGACTTGAATCGTTTGTCCTTTGTAAGAAGTCAGGTCAAACGTAACCTGCGCGTATCCCGGCGCCGCGTTGAGATTCGAGTAAGTGGCGAGCGTCGCGAGCACCGCGCCCGACGAATTGCGAATCTGCACCGCAAGCGAATCGTAGATCTTCAATTTAGTCGTCTCCGTCGTCGAGATGTGCAACCAGAACGACAGCGCCGCGCGCGTCGCGTTCGCCGGAATCGTGATCGTTTGCGCCGCTGAATCCGTATGCGGTACGCCGTATCCGTTCAGCCATGCCTTCCATGATCCGCTGTGCGGTGCTTCAGTAGGATCGTTATCGACAACTCCGGCCGTGACGGTCCATGGCGATGGATTGGACGAACCGTTTTCAAATCCCGGGGTGCCGAACATCTGGGTGGTTGTGCCACCGCCCGTTGGCGCCGACGACGACGCATACAACGCGAAATCGTCAATCAGAAAAGATGTTTTGGCGCCCAAGTCCTCAACACCGACGAGATAGATTTGCACCGTCTGTCCCTTGTAGCTGGTAACGTCAAACGAAAACTGTTGGTAACCCGGCACCGCATTTACGTTTGAGTAAGTCGCCAGCGTCTTCAAAACTGCGCCGGAAGAATTACGCAACTGAACT
>DASYTZ010000039.1:0-15475 GCA_036001745.1 Pyrinomonadaceae bacterium | reverse complement strand
TTCTGAAAATCCGCAGGCGTGTAGTTCCGGCCCTTTTTGAAGAAATCGTTGTAGAGCATTCGCATCACGTCGTCGAGCGATTTCGAGTTGTTTGTTCGACGCCGAATTTCCAGGTCGAGCAGCATGCCCAACAACTCGCCTTTGTCGTAATACGAGATTTGGGAATTCACCGAATTCTCGTCCGGCCGGTAGTACTTAATCCACGCGTCAAAGCTAGCCTCTTCGGCACTCATCACATGGTGGCCCGGTGTGTTTTGAAAATCCTCAATCTGCTGGGCGAGGTGCGCAAGATATTCTTCATGCGAAATTAGACCGGCGCGTCGCAGCACCAGGTGGCTGTAGTATTCAGTGATTCCTTCGGCGACCCAAAGCAGCCGCGTGTAATTCTCTTTCGTGTAATCGAACGGGCCCAGCGCGTCGGGCCGAAGCCGCTTGACGTTCCAAAGGTGAAAAAACTCATGCGCGACCAACGCCCCAAAGCGGCGATAACCGTCTACGTCGCTGAAAGCAAAGCGCCGAAATCCGAGCGCCGTGGAATTTAAGTGCTCGAGTCCGCCACCTGTGTTCGAACGCAGATGCAAAATGAAGGTGTAATCGTGATAAGGAATGTCTCCGAACATTCCGACTTCGGCTTCGACGATCTTCTGCACATCGTTCCGCATGCGCGCCGGATCGTAGTTGCCCTGGCCGTCGATGACGATGCGGTGCGGCACGCCGCGCACTTCGAACTTAAGCTCTTTGAAATCGCTGACTTCGAATGGCGAATCGTAAAGGACGTCGAAATTTTCAGCGCGAAAAGTGTTTGCCTGGCCTGAAACCGGCGGTAAACCGGTCGCCACCTTCCAGCCATTTGGCGCGACGACGCGCAGTGTCGAGGGCACATTTAGTTTTCCGTCCGGATACATCAGCAGCGCCGCGTTGTTCCAGAACGCATGATCCGAATTCATCTCGTTCGTGCGCACGGTAAGCTCGTTTGCATACACCCGATAGTTGACGCGCACCTCGCGAGCGCCGTTCGTCTTGATGCGCCATGTGTCTTTGTTGACTTTCGTCCATTCGAGCGCGCGGCCATTCGCATCTTTCGCCGCAAAATCCTGCACGTGGCGTTCGAACTCACGAACCAAATAAGACCCGGGCGTCCACACCGGCATCACGAGGTCGACGGATGTTGCTCCAGGTTGTTTCAATCGCATCTCGACGTCGAGCAGATGCGTCCACGGCTTCGGCATCGAGACTGTGAATGAAATATCCGAAGTCGACGTCTGTGCCCGCGACTGAGGCGCGACGAAAATTACGAGCGAAAATGCAAAAGCGAATAGCGCAAGTCGATTTCTAAGCATAGGTTTTGGCGCGGAGAGTTCAGGATGGTACTACGAACCGACGCTGTCTCAGAACCGCGAGGCGAGCGGGTCAGGAGCCCGCGTGTAAGCAACGGCTCGTCTTTGTTCCACCAGGTCCTCTCTCATGGTCAGTCTTTCGGACACTAGCCGTCGCGCCTAAACAGATTTATAGTTGCTGCGTTCCATCCAAGACAGTCGAAAGGTGGCGGTCACATGTTTCGTAGACTGACTTCAACCTCTGCTTCCTGGGCTCCGTTTCCATTGCGATTGGCGTTAGGCGTTGCATTTATCGGGCACGGCGCTCAGAAAGTGTTCGGATCGTTCGGCGGACCAGGCTTCAAGCAGTTCACTTCTTTTCCCGCCCCGTTTTCATTCATGCGACCCTCCGCCGCGTGGATGGGCGCCGCGGCACTCGCGGAATTGGTTGGCGGCGGGCTGGTGCTGCTGGGTTTGTTTACTCGAGTCGGCGCCTTTCTGATTACCTGTGTCATGCTGACGGCAATCTTCGGCGTGCTCTGGCCGAAATTCTTCGCACCCGAAGGAATGGAATTGGCGATGGCGTTTCTCGCGATGGCGTTGGCATTGCTGATCCTCGGCGGTGGACAATTGTCGGCTGATCGATTGATCGGCGGACGACGATAAAAGCTTAAATCGTAAATAGTAAATCGTGAATAGATCGACCCTGCGTTAGCGGATCGTCTATTTACTATTTACGATTTACGATTCACGAGTCATGAAGCGCTCACCCCTACTCGTCATCTTCATCACGGTCTTCATCGATCTCGTCGGGTTTGGGATCGTCATTCCGGTGCTGCCTTTCTATGCGGAAGGCACGAAGTTCGGCGCGACGCCCCGCGAAGTCGGGCTGCTCTTTGCCTCGTATTCCGTGATGCAACTTATCTTTGCGCCCGTGCTTGGCCGGCTCTCGGACAAGTATGGGCGGCGGCCGGTGCTTTTGTTCAGCTTGCTGGGAACCTGTGTTGGATTTTTGATTCTTGGATTTGCGACGACGCTGTGGATGCTATTCCTCGGCCGGATTATCGATGGCATTTCCGGCGGCAACATCTCGACCGCGCAGGCCTACATCGCCGACGTTACGACGAAAGAAGATCGCGCGAAGGGAATGGGATTGATTGGCGCCGCCTTTGGTCTCGGATTTGTTTTTGGTCCGGCGATTGGCGGCATCCTGAGTCGCTGGGGAATCAACGTTCCGTTTCTGTTTGCGAGCGGCTTGGCGTTAGCGAACGCCGTGCTGCTCTATTTCACTTTGCCGGAAACGATCACGCCTGATCATCCCGCGCGAGTTTCGGCCGCCACCGGTCGCAGTTGGCGCCGCCTGATCAGTTCGCTGCAAAACCCGCGTCTCGCCCTCGTGCTGGCGATTTACTTTCTTTCGATCGTTGCCTTCTCGATTATGACCGCGTCGTTTTCATTGTTTCTGATGTTTCGGTTCGGTTACGACGCTTTTCATAACGGATGGGTGTTCGCTTTCGTCGGGATCATTTCTGCGATCGTTCAGGGCGCGTTAATCGGCAAGCTCGTGAAGCGTTTCGGCGAGCCGGCCCTCGTGATCACCGGCAGCTTGTTGTTTACGGCGAGCCTGTTCGCCAGCCCCTTCATCGGGCCGACGATCGGCGTAATCGGAATTCTACTGACCGGTGCTCTTTCTGCAATCGGCAACGCTTTGAATGCGCCGACGCTGACGAGCCTGGCGTCAAAGAGTGTGGATGAAAAGGAGCAGGGAGCCATCATGGGCGTCGCGCAATCGGTGGCCAGCCTGGCGCGTGCGGTCGGCCCGTCAATCGCCGCGTTTTTGATCTACAGCGTCGTTGCCCATGTCGGTTTTGACGCACGACCGCACCACATGAGCGACGCTTCAATTTTCCGCACGTTCTGGGCTGCGGCGGCAATACAGTTCGTCGCGTTCTTGGTCGCTATCTATTTCGCGCGCGCCCACCGGCGGAAATATTCAGCGGCTGAACTCGTCGAGGCCGCTTGAGAGAAATTCTGCTAGTTCATCTTGACTCGGCAAGGCAGCTCGTCCACCTAACTTGCGACACTTCAAAGCAGCAACCGCGTTCCCTAACTTCGTGCACGCTTCCAAATCTTCGCCGCGCAGCATCCCAAAAATGAAGCCGGCGTGAAAGGCATCACCGGCGCCCGTCGTATCGCGACAACCACCGGGCACAGCGAACGCCGGCGATTCGATGAATTGTCCTTCGCAGTAGATCATTGCGCCCCGCGCGCCGAGTGTCGCGCCGACAATCGCGCAACCGTAACGCGCTTTCGTTTCGATTAGCGACGCACGCAGGTCGCTAATGCCCGTCAACCGATGCGGAAATTCCGACGAAGTGATCAGCACATCGATCAGCGGTAGCAAATCGGTCAGCCCTTCATAGATGTTGTCGATGTCCGCCGTGACGATTGCGCCGGCTGCATGTGCCGCACGCGCCATCGCGGCACACGCCGGCGGATCGTGCGCGTCAATGTGCAGTACACGCCCCCGCGATGCTAATTCGATCGGCGCTTCGTCGGCTTGATAAGCCAGCCGCTCATCGCGGTCCCAGATGATGGTGCGCTCGCCGGATCGCCCGTCGATGACGATGAACGCGAGCTGATTAGTCGCATCATCGATCGTCTCGGCATATTCGAGGTTCACACCCTCCGCGGCTAGAGATTCGCGACCGAAATTGCCTGCTTCGTCCGAGCCAAACCTTCCCGCGTACGCGGTTGCCATCCCAAGCCGCCGCAGCGCAACCATGGCGGTCGCTGTCTGGCCGCCGGCGGATTTTTCATGTTCAGTGAAACGGATTTTCGTGTCGAACTCGGGATACTCCGGTACGACGATCAAGTGATCGACCGCGTTCAGACCAAAGCCGACGGCGTCGAAATCACGTTCACCTGGTAGTTGCAGAGGGATTCGCACGCCGTCTAACTATTCTTCAGCCGTCATCAATTTCACTTCATCAAGATTGTAATCAATGACAAGCCGATTCCCGTCGAGCAGTTCACTGCCAATAAGCGCGTCCGAGTTATCGCTGAGTAGCGCACGTACGAATCGTCGTTGACCCAGCCAATCGATCTCGATGAGCGCCAGACTGGCAACGATGATGTGTCCTGAAACCAATTGAAAAGTTTCTTTTCCGATAACGGAAGCTTCGGCTCGTTCGATGATCTGTCGCGGAAGCATCAGGGCACCGGTGAAGCCGGTATCAACAACGCAATCGACTGTTCCGTTGTCAATCAAACGAACCGTAAGGATCGGTTCGCGGGCCGAGGTGATCCTACCGGACTCGGTTGCCATGGCCGTGAAGAGAATCGGCAGCTTCGTAGCCAATTCTGGCGAGATAAAAGCTATGCTTTGGCATTGAGGTGTGAGCTTCTACCAGTGCCGCGGTTCCAGTATCACCCAAAAAGTATCTGCCGGTGTCGGGCTCAATTGCCACGTAGCGTCCCTGCTGATTTGGTTCAAGCACGACGCGAAGCTTCTGGTCATAGAGCTCGCGCGCCCGGCGGACGAATTCGTCCTCGGCACCCGATATGACAACCTTTTCCAGCAGGGCGCTCATACGGCGAGTGTAGCACGACTACGAGCCTGCGATTTAACCGGATTGGCGTACAAGCGATAAGATAAAGAAGAATTGACGCTCGAAGAAAAACTCAAAGAAATTCCGCGCACGCCGGGCGTCTATCTGCACAAGGACGCGGCGGGAAAGATCATTTATATCGGCAAGGCGAAGAACTTGCGCAATCGCGTGCGCTCGTATTTCCAGGCCGGTCGCACCGGCGATTTTGGCTACGGCATCAAGACCGAGGAGCTCGTCCGCCAAATCGCGGACGTCGAAGTCATCGTTACGGATAACGAAGCCGAGGCTTTCATTCTGGAAGCGTCACTCGTCAAGAAACATCAACCCTATTTCAACTACAAGCTAAAAGACGACAAGTCTTATCCGCATTTGAAGCTCACCGTCAACGAGCCTTTTCCAAAATGCGTGATCACGCGGCGCATTCAAAACGACGGCGCGCTTTACTTCGGACCATTTCTGCCGGCGGCGATGGCGCGGAAAACGATCGATTTGATCAATCGCACGTTTCAGCTGCGCACCTGCGACATTGAAATTGACGGCAAAGCGCCGCGGCCATGCCTTGAGTATCACATCAAGCGCTGTCTCGGGCCGTGCGTCAAAGGACTCTGCACACCGGAAGAATATCAGGAAGCGGTGCGCGACGTGCGCATGCTGCTCGAAGGCCGTAACACGGAACTCGCCGACAAACTTGAAGCGCGAATGTTGCATGCTTCGGAAGGGATGCGTTACGAGCTGGCGGCGAAGTATCGTGACCTGCGCAAGACGGTCATCAAACTTTCCGAACAGCAAAAGATGGCGACGACTTCGGAAAGCGACATCGACATCTTTGGTTACTATCGCGAAGGCCGGCGGCTGGCGCTGCAACTTTTCACGATGCGCGAAGGCGATATCGTCGGCCGGCGTGAATTCTTTTGGGAAGATTTGCCGGAAGATGATTTCAATCCGGCGGAATTCCTGAGCGAAGTCCTTTCACAGTATTACAGCAGCGCCGACGGCGCGAGTATTCCCGCGGCCGACCTGCAAACAAAGGATGTGCGCCTGTCGTTCATGCCGCGCGAGATTCATGTGCCAATCGATTTTGCAGATCGCGAACTGCTCGAGAGTGCGTTAAGCGAGCGCAAGGGCCGGCGCGTTCACATCTTCGCGCCGCAACGGGGAGAAAAGCGCGACATGATCGATCTGGTCGAGAAGAATGCGAAGTTGGCTTTCGAACAACGCTTTCGCGTCCTCAAGCCCGACATGAAACGCGTGCTGGAAGAGATGCAGGAGACACTCGAGCTGCCGCGCTTCCCGGCCCGCATCGAATCTTTCGATGTGTCGCACATTCAGGGCGCCGAGAATGTGGCCGGCATGGTTGTCTGCGAGAACGGCAAGATGAATCGCAACGAATATCGCAAGTTCAAGATTCGCTGGGTCGAAGGCGCGAACGATTTTGCGTCGATGCACGAAGCCGTGCTGCGTCGCTATCGTCGCGTGCGGGATGAAGAAAAGGCTCTGCCTGATCTGATTATGATTGATGGCGGCAAGTCGCAACTGAGGGCCGCGGCTGAAGCGATGCGCGAACTCGATCTCGAAGCAGTGCCGATGATTGGCGTGGTCAAGCCGCCGCTGCATCACAACCAGGTTGCTTATCTGTTAGTGAAAGGCCGCGAAGACGAGCCAATCTATCTCGATTCGTATTCGCCAGTCTTGCGCTTGATTCAGATGATTCGGGACGAGACGCATCGCTATGCGGTGACTTATCATCGCAAACGGCGCGAGCTGCGCGACTTCACTTCAGAGTTGTCAGCAATTCCCGGCGTGGGAGAGAAGCGCAAGACGCGACTGCTGCGGCACTTCGGATCGATACACAAGATTTCTGAAGCAAGTGTCGAACAACTCGCGCCCTTCGTCGGCCGCAAGGCTGCGACTGAGATCGTTGAACACTTTGCGCGGCAGCGGGCCTTGGCGGAAGGCGCCAACGCAGCGTAATCGAACAATGTCCAAGGCTCCGCCGATAAACTGTTCTGACCAATTGATAAACCGACTTCGTTTCAGCGATACTATCGCCAAAACCTCTTCTTCCCCCGAAAAACTGAGTTGGCTTAGTCAACGGATCATGGGATCTTTACTTACTTTCGTTGGTTTGCACCGTCTCGGCTTTGTTGTTTTAGCAGGCCTGTTCAGCATCGCTTGCGCGTCGGTGATGGCTGCAGAGTCCGGCGCTCCGCCTGTCACAAAGAGTTTCGACTTTCGCAACGGGGCACTTGGATGGCAAGCCGGCTTTGCCGATTATCCCCCCGCAACGGACAACGGTTCTTATGAACTAAGCGCTGAGATCAGAAGTTTGCCGCCGGAACTGGGCGTGAGCGGGACCGGCTTTTATTTTCATAGCAGTAATCATTCCGACGACTTATTCATGTACTTGAAACGACGGCTCGATCGCGATGATGGCATCGTCGCCGGCCAAACCTATCAAGTCACTTTCACGCTGGTGTTCGCGTCGAATGCGCAATCCGGATGCATTGGACCCGGTTCGCCCGGCGAGAGCGTTTATTTGAAAGCGGGAGCATCCCCGGCCGAGCCAAAAGAGTTGCTCGATAACAGTCCGTTGTCGGCGTGGCTGAAAATGAACGTCGATAAATCGAACCAACACCTGGGCGGAATCGCAGCTTCAGTCACCGGAGACATCGCCAACGGACAACCGTGCAATTCTCTTAACCCACCCTATGTCTCTATTCAGCGAACTCATCAACATACTGCTCTAGTCAACGCGAGCTCGCAGGGTGGGCTATGGTTGCTGGTGGGGACGGACTCAGGATATGAAGGAATCACTGCCATCTACTACCAACGGATCGACGTGAGTCTAACACCGGTCGAACAGCAGCAGCCGGTTTTGCTTACTTACAAAGACCGCAACGGCGACGTCATAGGAAGAGCAACGGCCCTTGATTCAGTGAGTCTGATGAAAGAACCTTTCACGGTTCTTTCGCCGCAAAACTTTTTTAGCTCCGACCAACGCACGCGGCCAACTCTTTTTGCTTACAGTCTCGAGTTGAGGGAAGGCGAAGACCTGACGGCGATCACGGTCGAAGGCGAAGATTCGCAACATCAGGTTTACAATCTGCCCGTCGAGGCCGTGAACGAAGTTCCGAACTTTAATTGGATAACCCAGGTGACAGTCAAACTGCCTGACCAACTCCAAGGCCTCGGAAATGTTTCGTTAAGCGTTAAGTTACGCGGGATGGCCAGTAACAAACTGCCAGTCTCAATCCTTTAGCCGAGAGCGAAAACTATGCATCGCGAAGATCAATTCATTCCACACCTAATCGTTAACGACGGCATGGCCGCGCTCAAGTTTTACAGAGAAGTTCTGGGCGGCGAAGAAGGCCACAACATGATGGCGGCAGACGGCAAGCGTTTGGTGCACGGAGAGATTATTTTCGACGGTCACAAGCTGGTGCTCAGCGACGAATTCACGGCGGCGGAAGGCGGCCTGTGCAAGACGCCGCAGACGCTCGGCGGCACATCCGTTCGCATCACTCTGCAGACCGACGACGCAGATGCGGTTGTCGAACGAGCCGTCGCGCGCGGCGCGAAAGTTGTCATGCCGGTCCAGGACATGTTCTGGGGCGCGCGTTACGGACAGATCGAAGATCCGTTCGGCCATATCTGGGGCATTAATCAACGGTTAAAAGAGATGACGCGAGACGAGGAGAACGCGGCGGCGAAAGAATTCTTTGCGAAGGGGAAATAAACGCAAGAGATCCGCAGATTGCGCAGATTCCACAGATTCCACAGATTAACTAATCGGCTGGAAGGCGACTCTGCGTCTTTCTTTTCATCTGCGAAATCTGTGTAATCTGCGGATGCGAGTTAGCTTTCTTTCTTTGGCCGCTCGTTGGCTTTCAAGACTCGCTTTCGCAGTCTGATTGATTTTGGCGTGACTTCGACAAGTTCGTCGCCCGTAATAAACTCCAGCGCTTCCTCCAGTGAAAGATCTTTCACCGGCACCAGACGCATCGCTTCATCCGATCCCGCCGCGCGCATGTTTGTGAGTTTCTTTTCCTTGATCGCGTTCACGTCCAAATCGACCGCGCGCGCGTTCTCGCCGATGATCATGCCTTCGTACACGCGCGTGTTCGGCCGAATGAACAAACCGCCGCGTTCCTGCAAATTGTAAAGCGCATACGTTGTCGATTCGCCCATGCGATCCGCAACGAGCGAACCGGTGCCGCGCCCCTTCATCTCACCCATCCACCTTTCGAAGCGCAGGAAGATCGTGTTCAGCAAGCCAGTTCCTTTCGTTTCGGTAAGGAACTCGCCGCGAAAACCAATCAGGCCGCGCGATGGCGTTTCGAATTCGAGCCGCACGCGACCCGTGCCGTGATTGACCATTTTGGTCATCTGGCCTTTGCGACGACCCATCGCTTCGGTGACGACACCGATAAATTCTTCCGGACAATCAACCACCACCTGCTCGATCGGCTCCTGCAATTCGCCGTTGATTCGGCGAGTAATGACTTCGGGTTTGGAAACCTGCACCTCGTAACCTTCGCGGCGCATCATCTCGATCAGAATCGCTAATTGAAGTTCACCGCGACCCGAAACTTTGAACTGATCCGGCGACGCGGTTTCTTCCACGCGAATCGCGACGTTGCCGAGCACTTCTCGATCCAGACGTTCTTTGATTTGACGCGAAGTGACGAATTGACCTTCCGTCCCGGCAAACGGAGAGTTGTTTACGCTGAAGATCATCGAGATGGTAGGTTCATCGACGGCGATGGGCGGCAAGGACCGAGGGTTATCGGGATTGGTAATCGTCTCGCCGATGTTGATTCCCTCGACGCCCGCCAGGGCCACGATCTCGCCAACGCCTGCGCTTTCTGCGGGTTCACGTTTCAGGCCTTCGAAAATGTAAAGCTCCTTAACTCGCGTTTTCTGCAACGCGCCGTTCCGTCCGGCGATGGCGATTTCCTGGTTCTTCAGTATCTCGCCGGAAAAGATTCGGCCAATCGCCAGGCGCCCGACATATTCGTTGTAATCGATATTGGCGACCAGCAATTGCAAAGAATCGTCGCGCATCGCATGTGGCGCGGGAATGGTTTCGATGATTTGATCGAACAGTGGCTTCAGGTTCGCAGATGAATCATCGAGGTTCTTTTTGGCGATGCCCTGCCGCGAAATGGCGTACAAGATGGGAAAGTCGATCTGTTCGTCGGTCGCGTCCAGGTCCAGGAACAATTCGTAAATCTCATTGACGACTTCTTCGGGACGCGCATCCTGCCGATCGATTTTGTTGACGACGGCGATGGCCGGCAGACGAGCTTCCAGAGCTTTCCTCAGAACGAAGCGCGTTTGCGGCAAACAGCCTTCAGCGGCATCGACGAGAAGCATTACGCCATCCACCATTTTCAAAACGCGTTCGACTTCCCCGCCGAAGTCAGCGTGCCCGGGCGTGTCGACGATATTGATTTTGTATTCGCCGTAGCGCACCGAAGTGTTCTTGGCCATGATGGTGATGCCGCGCTCTCGCTCCAGGTCCATCGAATCCATTACGCGCTCGACGATGGTTTCGTTGTCACGATACGTACCCGCCTGTTTCAGCATCGCGTCGACCAGAGTCGTCTTGCCGTGATCGACGTGAGCGATAATTGCGATGTTGCGAATCTTGCTTGTTTGCATTTAACGGTGATGCCTTGTTAAGAATTTCGTGATCAGGGCAAACGAGAAGAATAAGAGGCAAAAAAGGAAAGAGCAACTTGCGGGCTTTGCTCCGTTAGGAGCGAGATATTTATAGAACGACAAGAACGCAAATGAAATAAGCTCCATAGGAGCGCAATAATGGCGCTCCTATGGAGCCAAATCTAAATGGTCACCGGCTCTATAAATATCTCGTCCCTACGGGACGAAATCCGAAAAGCCTCGACCCGACCTTATCGATTCGGAGTTGCTTGCGTCGCCGGCATGCCCTTCATCGGTATCGGCAATCGGCCATCGGCTCCGCGAGTCAGCGCTACGAACTCACGATCCGTGCGAATCGATTCAAACACCGCATCGACCCGTGCTTCCATCATCTCTTTCGCGCGGACCGCTTGATACCGCTCGTACTTGAAGAAATGACGCCGCAGCAACGCGAGCGCGCGATCGCGTTGGCCGTTCTGGGCGAAGATCGCCGCCAGGTTGTACGACGCCGGCATCAGGTTCATGTTCGCACGCGCAATCTTCAAAGCTTCGTCCTTCTTTCCATTGGCAGCCATGAACACGGCAGCAAACACGAGGTTGTAAGGATCTTTCGGATCGAGCGCCAGCGCCTGCTCAGTGTATGCATTGCCCTTAACGGGGTCGCCTTCCGAATTCCAGTAGACGGCCAGGTTTCGATAAGCGAGCGCCAGCGGATACTCTTCGACAGCGCGTTCCATCAAAGCGAGACCTTTTTTGAACTCGCCGTCGTGAATCGTCATCTTGCCGAGTCCATGCAACGCGACTGAGCGGGACAGCGGATCGGCCGGCATGTTGAGAATTGCTTCGAAAACTTCGCGCGCCTTATCCCAGTCGCCGATGTTGTGGCGATAGTTCTCGCCGAGGTAACGCAGCGGTGTCGGATCGGCGGGATCCATTCGGCGGGCTTGGGTGTACAGCCTGTCGGCCAGTACATATCGCGCGTTCATTTCGGCAATCAGGCCGCGACGCATCACGCGCTCAATCGCCGCACTCTGCCGCGGTTCGAACACTGGCGTCGGTGGAATGGTTGCGCCGACGTCGGTCACGCCTAACGCTTTCAATTGTTTCTGTGCGTCTTTCGCCTTCTTCGGAAACAGGCACTTCTGATCGAGCACAGATTTGTACATCGCAATTGCGCCATCTTTGTCGCCGCCGGCGGCTTTACCTGCGGCCTCTTTCATTTGCGCGGCTACGTCGCCCTCTCGTTGCTTCATTTCCGTGTCAACTAGTTTCTCGACGTCGGCCACTTTCAACTTCCCGTCTTTGTTCTCGACTTTGTTGACTGGATTGCCGTCCGGCTTTGCCAGCACCGCCACGGGAAGATTCGAATCACCGACCAGTTCTTTCGCGTGCGGCGTACGTCCATCCGCCAGCTCCATCGAAACGCACTGCGAAGCATAAAGAGAAAGGACGCGCGACTCGCGCAAGCTTGAAAGTCTGAATTCATCGGCTGAGCCGGGGAACCAGTACAGGACGAGGCCGCTCGCCGGCGGATCGCTCGGTTTGCGAATCTTCCACGGCACCGGGTACACGGGCGCATTTGAACCACTTCCGCCGCCGCCGTTGCTCATGCCACCACCGCCACCACCACCGCCCCCTCCACACGTGGCAAATGACGACTGGGCAGACAAAAGCGCAAGGAGCGCGACAGCGATTGAGCGATAGAAGTGTGTTTTCATGATGCGCGATTATATCACTACGGATTTGAATGGGCGCCTAGCCTCCCCGTCCGTTTCCGGAGAAGTAAGCGTGAGCCAAGGTCAGACTATTTCAATGCGGTAGATGTTGCGGCGGGCCGTCGGGTTGACCGCAATTTTGTCGCGCGAGCGTTCTACGAGGCATAACTTGCGTAAACGCCCTTCAATTGGTCGAGAAAGTTGCGGCGGTCGATGAGGTAGTAAAGTTTTACAGGCTCCGCGGCGATTTGTTCGGGTTCGGGTAAGTCCGCTTTTGGTTTGCTGGCTTTCTTCGATTTGCTGGCGCGTTTCTTTGAAGTTTTCTTCGCCGCTTTCTTCGCGGCTTTCTGGCTAACACCCGCCGAACCAACACGCGACCAGTCATGCGTAGCCGCCAGATGATCCACCACTCGCTCGAACACTTCACCGGGATCCTGTTCGGTGATTCCGACGCGTTCGAGATAGCCGCTGTAACGCAGTTTTCTAATCAGGTCCATCAGCGTCAGGCGGCCTTCGTGCGTCATGCCGCCATGCGCGTGTGAACGGCTGACGAGATACTGAATCAGAATTGCTTCGCTGTAGAGGTGCGGCGCCAGGAACAGACGCGCGCCGTCGCGCTCCCAACCTTCCTCCAGACGCGACGAATGACGGACAACGCGCACGCCATCGAACATTTCGCTCCAGTTAGTCTTCGGCTCGCGCCGTTCAAGATATTTCCGCGTTGCCTCAACGAGCCACGCCTGATCATTCAGATCGAGATTCAAGCCCAGCGTGTCCAACCACTCAAAGAACACCACGCGTGAATCGGATTTCTTCTCGAGCACAACAAACTGATCGTCGGCCTTCGGCAATTTCCTGATTAGCTCGCGGCGCGGCGCGTCGGTCGTCTTGCCGCCTTCGATGCAGAAGGTATCGAAGCGCGCCAGCCAACGCTTGGCCGAGCCGCAGTAAGGACAGTGCGGACTCTTTTCGTCGCTGTCGAAGTAAGGCCGCAGCGCGCCCCGGCTGGTTAACTCGTCGATTGTCGGCGTGTGCCGCTTGATTTCCGAAAATGCCGTGCGCGGCGCGAGGCGAAGCTGCTTGGTGAAGATGTCGAAGATGCAGGCGAGACAAACGAAGGTGTTGTACTCGGTCACAGTCCCCGGTGGAAATTGGCCCAGATCAAGTTCGCGCTGCTTCGTAGTCGCCATCGCGCGCAGATTTAATCACAGCCAATAAGGTCAGTACCACCCGCGTCAGCGGGTGGGTCCAAGGTTCCAGGCTGTGGTGAGTATTTGTCCCGCCTGCTCACGCGGGCGGTACTGACCTCAGGCTATCGCCACCAGCGCAGGTTCGCTGTCGGTATGACCCAGCACCAGATCGAGTTCGGCGGCAACATCACCTGTGCCTGCCGAAAGTTTCTTGAAGTCGAACAGGTTCGGATCGAGGAGATGCGTCGGCACGGCGTTGCCCAGCGCCGTCAGCATTGAAGCACGAATGTTCGGAATCTCCTTTTCGAGATCGGATAGCAGCCGCTCGATGCGCGCGCGCTTCAGGTTAGGCTGCGATCCGCAAAGGTCGCACGGGATAATCGGAAAATTCGCTTCCGTCGCGAACTCGGCGATCTCGCGTTCGCGGCAATAGGCCAGCGGTCGAATAATCGTGTTACGTCCGTCGTCGGACCGCAGAATCGGCGGCATCGCTTTTAACGTGCCGATGTAAAAAAGATTCAGCAGAAAGGTCGTGATGATGTCATCCGCATGATGCCCCAGCGCGATCTTCGTGCAGCCTTCCTCGACTGCAATGTTGTAAAGAATCCCGCGCCGCAGCCGCGAACAGACGGCGCAGTAGGTTTTCCCCTCCGGCACCAGACGCTTCACCACCGCGTAGGTGTTGCGCTCGACAATGCGAAACGGCACGCCGCGTTCGCGCAAATAAGTCGGCAGAACCTCAGCGGGAAAGCCCGGCTGCTTTTGATCGAGATTGACGGCCAGCAGCTCGAATCTGACCGGCGCGCGTTTATGCACATCAAGCAGCAGATCCAACAGCGTGTGACTGTCTTTTCCGCCAGACAGGCAAACCATCACGCGATCGCCGTCGGCGATCATGCCAAAGTGCTCGATGGCCTCGCCCATGCGCCGCAGCAATTTTGTCTTAGTCTTGCTGTCCGCGAACATCGTCTTCAGGATGCCACGCGACCCGCGCGAGTGACAAACGAAGACGCGCAGACTCTCCTCGCCAGCAAATTCCCAAAAACTCTTTGACAGAAACTCTTCGGAGTAGTAAAAACTGCGCGCATTTGACCCCAACAATCTAAAAGGAGATTACGGATGAAGAGACATCTACCGCTGGCCGCGATTCTGGTCCTGGCGTTTGCCGGTTTCTGTTTCGCCCAGCCGCAAGCCACACCGTCGCCTTCGCCGACCGCCAAACCGCGCGCGCCGCGCGTTACGAAAGCGCAGCTTCAGAAGCAGCTGTCGGAAATGGAGACGGCGCTGTGGACCGCGTGGAAAAACAAGGACGCTAAGCCATTTGAAACGCATCTTGCCAGCGACAGCGTCATGGTCGGCGAGGAAGGCGTCGGGGCAAAGAACGATATAGTGAAGATGATGGCGTCCATGCCGTGCGACGTGAAGTCGTTTATGTTGACGGACTGGAAGCTGACGAAACTGGGCGCCAGCACCGCGCTGATAACTTACAAAGGCGCGGCGGAAGGCACTTGCGGAGGCCAAGCAATTCCGACGACATGGGCCAGCAGTCTTTGGGTGAAACGAAAAGGAACTTGGATGGCGGTCTTCCATCAGGAAACGCCGGCGAAATAGCGAGCCAGGACGCCGCGACATGGCGACGCGGAGAAAAGGTCGTTGCTTTCCCCGTGTCACCGCGTCTCCGCGTCTTCTTCCGTCTTGGGTCTTTCCGGTCGCATGTGCGGAAACAGGATCACGTCGCGGATTGAGTGCTTGTTCGCGAGCAGCATCACCAGCCGATCTATCCCCACGCCGATTCCCGCGGCGGGCGGCATCCCGTAAGCCAGCGCGCGAATGTAATCTTCGTCCATCACCATCGCTTCTTCGTCGCCACGCTCGCGTTGCTGCGCCTGCTCTTTGAAGCGCTGATACTGCTCTTCCGGATCGTTCAGTTCAGAAAAGCCGTTGGCGGATTCGAGGCCGCCGACAAAATATTCGAAGCG
>DASYTZ010000038.1:0-3902 GCA_036001745.1 Pyrinomonadaceae bacterium | reverse complement strand
TGACAGCGTAGATCCTCTCTCCAGTTATTAAACCAAGCCCGCTCAGGGTAAACTTGAGCGGGCTTTTTTCATCAAGCACTACGAGAGTAGCTTAATGCAATTCAACACCTACTTCCGTCTCACTTCCTACGCGACCGTCGCTGCCGCGGCGCTGGCGCTGTTTGTGGCGGGTGGCGTTGGCGTGTGGCTGGTCGGAACTTTTGCCATCGTGATGATCGTGGCGTGGAAGCTGGAAGGAACGCGTTGGCAATTGTCCGAGCGCGTGGCGCTGGTGGTTATTCTGCTCTCTTTGCCGGTCTTCTACTTTGATTGGCGAATCATCGCGCCGGTTTTTCTGAACCAAATCAACGAAGCAGGCGAGTTTGCAAAGGTTGCCGGAGGACGCGGTAATGTCGAGGTCGCTGTTCTTGCCCACCTGATTCTTTTTCTCTCGGCGGTAAAACTGCTGCAACGCAAAGCCGATCGAGACTGGTTCTTTCTCTACCTCATTTCATTTTTCACAGTGCTACTGGCTGCGGGTCTGACTCCCAGTCCGGCGTTTCTCGCCACGCTCATTCTTTATTTGCTCTGTGCGTTATCAACCGTGGTCGCGTTTGAGATTCAGAAGGCGAGAAAGAAAGTCACGGCGACACAAACCAGGCTCTTGGTTCCTCCCGACAATGTGCTCTTCAGAAAACTGCCGATGCGGCTGTGGAAAAGGAAGTATCTCGAGACGCGAAGATTGCCGCTCGTATCGGTCGGCCTCCTCGTCCTTATCGTTGTGCTCGCGCTGCCATTCTTTCTGATTGCTCCCCGCACGGCATCGAGCGCGCTCAGACGTGGCGCGAACGGTCTTTCAGGCTTTATAGGATTCTCGGACACGGTCACGCTGGGCCAGATTGGTCAACTTAAAGGCAACGATGAAATCTTCATGCACGTGCGCATCGACAATCTCGGGGCTGTGCCGCCAAGCGGTTTGCGCTGGCGCGGGGTTGCGCTCGACGAATTCACAGGCAAGGCTTGGAAGAAATCAGCGGTCGCAGAAAGATTTGAAAAGAGGGAAAGCGAAAGCGGATTTTTCAAGCTGGGCACAACCGAGGACGTCCGCCGCTTAACGGAACAAACCTACATTCTCGAACCAGTCGATACCCCTATTCTTTTCGGCGCGCCGCGCGTCGTCGCTGTCCAGGGCCGGCTGCCGTTCGTCCGCGTTGATGCCGAGGGCGCGATTCAAACTCGTCCGCACGATCAGGAGCGAGTCGTTTACAAAGTCTATTCCGACACAACGGAGCCGAGTCCAGCGACGCTTCGCTCAGATCGTCTGCAATACTTCGTTGAATCGGCGCGATACCTTGAATTGCCCGCGAATCTCGATCCGCGCATCGGAACTCTTGCGCGCGAAGTAATCCAAAAAAGCGGTGCGAGAACCTGGTACGACGCGGTTCGCGCTGTCGAATCCTACTTGCGTGACAACTACGGCTACTCGCTCGAGATGAAAGCTGGCGGCCCTGATCCCCTTTCCGATTTTCTATTCAACGTGAAAGCCGGACATTGCGAATACTTCGCAACAGCGATGGCCGTGATGCTGCGCACGCAGGGCATTGCTACGCGGGTGGTGAATGGTTTCCTGCCCGGCGAGTACAACGAAGCAGCCGACGCATTCACAGTGCGCCAGAGCGATGCGCATTCGTGGGTTGAAGTTTATTTTCCGCAGACAAACTCGTGGGTGACCTTCGATCCGACTCCGCCGGCCGGACGCAAACCGCATGAGCGCACGGGGCTGGCAGGAGCCTTGAGCAAATACTCTGAAGCGCTGGAGCTAATGTGGTTTCAGTACGTCGTTGGATACGACAAAGAGGAGCAACGCTCGCTCGTCAGTTCCGTGCGCCGACAACTAAGTAATTTGCAGCGAGGCTCCATCAGCAAATTCGAGCAGGTGCGAGCTGCTCTGCCTTCGCTTATTAAGCCAATTCTGATCGCGGTCAGTTCGTTCGCTGGACTGTTCGCCGCCGCCTTTTTAGCGCGACGCGTGCGCCGCTTAGGTTGGCGCCGCGGTTTCAAGGTTTGGCAAGCAGGCACTGAAGCAGAAACTACTCGAATAGAATTCTACGAGCGATTGCTGAGGGCGCTGGAGAAGCAGGGAATTAAGCGCGAACTGTATCAGACGCCTTTGGAGTTTGCTTCTGCGGTCGGCGTGAACGAAGCTCAGCAGATCACCAACGCCTACAATCGGGTGCGGTTTGGGGAAGAGAAGTTGTCTGAATCTGAGCGTTCGCAAATCGAGAGTTTATTGACGCGAATTGAGCAGAGTCGAACGGATAATTAACCACAGAGGACACGGAGGAAAACCAAAAAGGGTAAAAGCAGCGACCGTTTTTCTGATTTGAATTTTCTTCTCGGTGTCCTCTGTGGTGAAAGCACTATGAATAAAGTTGGATTTATTAGTCTGGGCTGCCCGAAAAACCTCGTCGATAGCGAGGTGATGATTGGTCAGCTTCAGCAAAATGGTTATCAAATCACCGCGGATGCCGAAGACGCGGACACTGTGGTAGTGAACACGTGTGGCTTTATCGACACGGCAAAGAAAGAATCGATTGAAGCCATTCTCGAAGCGGCTCGATTGAAGACTGAAGGCAAGGCAAAACGCCTGGTGGTCGCCGGCTGTTTGGTTGAGCGTTATCGCGATGAGCTGAAAGCTGAGATGCCGGAAGTCGATGCGTTCATCGGCACGAGTCAAATCAACGACATCCTGAGCGTCTGCGATCCGAAAACGAACACGCGGTCGCTGCCGGTGATTCCGCTTGGCAACCAGAGCGCGACCTACCTTTACGACGAATCGACGCCGCGCGTACTCGCCACGCCGAGCCATTACGCCTTCATCAAGATCGCGGAAGGCTGCGATCGTCCCTGTGCTTTCTGCTTCATTCCGCAGATGCGCGGACACTTTCGCAGCCGGCGATTCGGATCGATTGTCGCCGAAGCGCATCAACTCGCCGAAGAAGGCGTGAAGGAACTGATCCTCGTCGCGCAGGATTCATCTCGTTATGGCGAGGATTTGGGTAAGCAGGATGCCCTCGCGTATCTCTTGCGCGAGCTTTCGCACACAGATGGCATTGAATGGGTGCGCGTGATGTACACATATCCGACGCACATCAGCGATGGGTTTCTCGATGTGCTCGCCGAAGAACCAAAGGCCGTGAGGTATCTCGATATGCCTCTGCAGCATGCTTCGCAGAACGTCTTGAAATTGATGAAGCGTGGCGGAAATCGTGGTTCGCTCGAACGATTGATTCAGCGCGTGCGAGACCGCGTTCAAGGAATCGCAGTGCGCACGACTTTCATCACGGGATTTCCCGGAGAGACGGAAGAAGATTTCAACCAGTTGCTGACGTTTGTCCGCAACGTCGAATTCGATCGTGTCGGAGTCTTTACTTATTCAGACGAAGAAGGTACGCCGGCGTTCAATTTGCCGAACAAAGTCGATGCGAAAATTGCGAAGCGCCGCCGCGATCAGTTAATGAAAGAACAAGCAAAGATTGCCAAACGGAAACACAGAGCGATGATCGGAAAGACAGTCCGCGTGATGTTTGAAGGCGAATCGAACGAAAGCGAACTGTTGTGGCAGGGGAGGATGGAAACGCAGGCGCCGGACATCGACGGTTGTGTTTTGATCAATGACGCGCCGGAACGAGTCGATCCGCAGGCCGGTGATTTTGTTAACGTGCTGATCGAAGACGCGCATGAGTACGATTTAATTGGGAGAATTGTCTAGCCTTTAATTGGCTGGTAGTGGAAAGCTCTTTCTGCCGCCCGCTCAAGCGGGCTTTGATTTCTTATCGCGACTTACCCAGCACTAAAGTGCTGGGCTAATATCGGTCGTCCGCTACGCGGACGATCACTCGAATGCCCATCAAAGAATCCAG
>DASYTZ010000037.1:0-4770 GCA_036001745.1 Pyrinomonadaceae bacterium | reverse complement strand
GGGTAGGTGAACATCTTACCCAAAAGTTTCTGACCGACTTCGTAAACCTGTTCGGGATTTGCGCCGGAGACCGCGAACGCGTATTGGCCCTGTTGCCGACTGGTGGCGTCAGTGCTGATTTCCAAAACCGGAAATGGCCGCAGGAAAGTGAAGACTCCGGGAATCTGGTTCAGCTTGCCCATCATCTCGGCCGTGACTTGCTGAATCGGCGCACGCTGGTTCGGCGGCTTGATGAAGGTAAAGGTGATGCCCTGATTAGACGCCAGGAAACCGGTGGCGCCGGTCATGGTGAAGTCGGTGATGACGTTTGGATCCTGATGCAGCGTCTCGTCCACGCGATTTTGCAGCGCTTTCATCTGATCCGGCGAAGAGCCTTCGCGCGCGATGAATGCGCCAAAGATAACGCTGCTGTCACCGGGCGGCAGAAACGCTTTCGGCACGAGCGTAAAGAGGACGATCGTGCCGGCGAGACAGACGACCCAAATTACCGGCGAGACCCAGTGATGGCGTATGAACCACCAAAGCGATGCGCCATACATCGCGAGCACGCGCTTTTCTATGCCGCCGATGACGCGCTCCATCCAGGTTTTCTTTGCGCCTTCGCCCCGCGCTTTCAAGAGCCGCGCGCACATCAACGGCGTCAGCGTCAACGAGACCAAGCCGGAAGCGAAGATCGCGATCACGATGGTAATCGCGAATTCACGAAAGATGCGGCCGACCAGTCCCGACATGAACACGAGCGGAATGAACACCGCCGCCAAAGAGATCGTCATCGACATGATGGTGAAACTGATCTCTTTCGCGCTGTTGATGGCCGCGTCGAATGGTTGCTCGCCACGTTCCATTCGCCGCACGGTGTTTTCGAGAAACACAATTGCGTCGTCGACCAGGAAGCCAATCGCCAGGGTGAGCGCCATTAGCGAAAGGTTGTCGAGGCTGTAACCAAGGAAACGCATCGCGACGAAAGTGATGAGCAGCGACAGAGGCAATGCGACGGTCGGAATCAGCGTGTCGGTGGCCCGGCCCAGAAAAGCGAAGATGACCATTACGACCAGCACGAATGCGATCAGCAGCGTCATCTCAACGTCGGTGACTGAGTGCACGATACTGAGCGATCGATCGTAAATCGGCGTGACCCGAATAGATCCGGGCAGTTCGGCACTGAGCTGCGGCAAGACTTCGCGAATGCTTTTCGAAACTTCGACGGCATTCGCGCCCGCGCGCCGGTTGACGGCGACGATTACCGTGGCCGAAGGGACTTCATAACCGCGCACCCAAAAACGCATGTTGACGCGTTCGTCCTGCACCGACTCTTTCACGGTGGCCACATCGCGCAGGTAGACGGGCGCGCCGCTTGAGCCGCCGACGATCAGATTGCTGTATTGCTCGGCAGTTTCCAGTTGGCCTTGCGGGCGCAGGATGGCCGTCCCGGAGCTGCTGTCCAACTGGCCCGCGCCGGTGTAGCTGGTTCCCGCTTTGATTGCTGCGCTCAGATCGTCAATCGTAATGCCGCGCGCCCACAAGGCGTCGGGCCGTGCTTTGATCCTGATTGCCGACTTCGTGCCGTAAACGTTCACGCGCGAAACACCGGGCAGGATGCTGAGGCGCTGGCCGACTTGCGTGCTCGCATAGTCATAAAGTTGCCCAGGCGTCACCGAATCGCTGGTGAGCGCGATGTACATGATCGGCTGATCGTTTGGATTGCTCTTTGAATAAGTTGGTGGCGAAGGCAGATCGGCAGGCAAGCTGCCGGTCGCTTGCGAGATCGCCGTCTGTACGTCGGTCGCGGCGGCGTCGATATTTTTTTCCAGCGCGAACTGTAAGGTGAAAGTCGCTACGCCCTGGCCGCTCTTTGAAGTCACAACTTCGAGCCCGTTGATTTGCATGAACTGGCGCTCGAGCGGCGTGGCGATGTTGTTGGCGATGGTGTCGGGACTGGCGCCGGGATACCCGACTGTTACCTGAATGACCGGATAATCAACCGCCGGCAGATCGTTCACCGGCAGTTGCAAGTAAGCCATCAATCCGAAGAGGATTACCGACAGCGTCAGCACCGCCGTCATCACCGGCTTGCGAATGAATGGTTCAGAGAGGTTCATTCTTTAGTAGCAAAAATACTTATGATCCTCATGCTCTGCTATGATCCGGTCGCTACCCCGACTTGTCGGGGTTCTGACACAGTTCATTGCTGAGGCCCGTTGCCTTGTCCGGCTGGACGTGGCTCTTCGATGCGTACTTTACCGCCCGGCGTGACTCCGATTTGGCCGTTGACAACGATACGCTCGCCCGGCTGAACTCCTTGCTCAACTACAATCAAATCACCCTGACGTTGTCCCAAGGTCACTGGCCGCTGTTCGGCCGTCGAATCCTGCTTAACGACGTAAACAAACGATCCTTTCGCGGACATTTGCGGCGCCGACGCCGGCACGAGGACCGCGCCATGAATAGTGCTTAACACCAAACGAATGTTGACGAAGCGGCCGGGCCAGAAGAGGTGAGCGGAATTGGGAATCGTCGCCCGCAAATTGATCGTTCCGGTGGTCGTCTGCACGGCATTGTCGAGAAAAGTAAGTTGGCCGGCGATCATTGCGTCTGAGTCGGGCAGACGCACTTCAGTCTTCAGCGTGCCGGCACGCATTTGTTCCTGCACCGTCGCCAGATTGTCCTGGGGAAGAGTGAAGTCGGCGTAAATCGGATCGATGCGTTCGATCACCAGCAGCGCATTGCCTGGCGGCGCACCCGTCGTCGAGGAATTGCTTCCGGAATTGCCGGGGTTGACGACGTTTCCGACGTCGATCAGTCGCTGGCCCGCACGACCGTCAATCGGCGAACGAATGTAGCAATAACTCAATTCGACTTTCGCGCTGTCAACCGCCGCGGCGTCTACCTTGATTGATTCTTCCGCGCTGTGAATTGCGGCCTGATCGGCGGCGACGGTTGCTCTAATTGAGTCGGCATTCGAGTTTACTTGATCGTATTGCTCTCGCGAGACCACTCCCTGCTCGACCAGTTTGAGATACCGCTTGGCTTCGATGTCGGCATACTTTGATTGAGCAACATCCCTGGCAAGATTAGCTTCAGCCTGTCTCTTAAGCGCCAAATCCTTCGCCACATTCGCTTGCGCCTGGCGCAGATTTGCTTCGAAGGGGCGCGTGTCGATCGTGAACAGGAGATCGCCCCTTCTGACGTTGGCGCCATCGGTGAAATGAATCTTCAATATGCGGCCGGAAACCTGGGGCTGAATGGAAACGACTTCGCGCGCGACCGTTTTCCCGATCGCGTCGATATAGTTCGGCACGTCCTGCATCACGGCCTCAGTGACGGTCACTGGGGCTGGCGGCCGGTCAAATCCCTGCTGTGCCGCTTTGTTTGTGCAACCGTAGAAAGAGGCGGCCGCGAGCAGCAGCAAGCAAATCAAAAAGCCAAAACGTGAATCCCCTGCTCGATCGTTCATTATCTTATTTCTTTAAATGGAATTTCGCCGGTAGTCGCGATTATCACCATCCCGGATGGATGAAGCAAACGGCGCGAACCTTGATACGTTTGAAGCGGCCGTTTTGTTTGCTTCGGACTTGCAGCCGATGCATGAGTAGCGTCTAGCGAAGATGCCCGGCTGGGTTGTGATTGCCTGCTTCCTTGGTTTCAACGATGGTGGTCAAGAACTTTAGCTCCCGCTTGATCGTATCTTCAAACAGCTTTCGGAACGTCAACCCAGGAATTGCCGGCGAAGCTGATGAAGGCAATTGTCTATCACGAATACGGTTCAGCCGACGTGCTCAGATTTGAGGAGGTCGAAAAACCGTCTCCCAAAGACGATGAAGTTCTGATCAAAGTCCGCGCGGCTTCATTAAATCCACTCGACTGGCGTCTGATGCACGGCAAGCCGAAGGTACTTCGCTTTATGGCAAGGCTGATGAAAATGGGCGGCGGCCGGCCAGGTGTCGACGTGGCCGGCGAGGTTGAGTCGGTTGGAAAAGATGTAAAGCAATTTAAGGCCGGCGACCAAGTGTTCGGGGGCGCTCGCGGTGCCTGTGCCGAATACGCAACCAGTAAAGAGAAAAGCATCGTCTCGAAACCCGAGAGCGTGACGTTTGAGCAAGCCGCTTCCGTTCAAGTGGCCGGCTTGACTGCATTGCAAGGCCTGCGCGACAAGGGAAGAGTCCAGGCGGGCCAAAGAGTTTTGATTAATGGCGCGTCGGGGGGCGTAGGCACCTTCGCCGTGCAAATCGGCAAATATCTGGGAGCAGACGTGACCGGCGTGTGCAGCACGAGAAATGTGGAGTTGGTGAAATCGATCGGCGCGGACAGAGTCATCGATTACACGAAAGAGGATTTCACGAGCGTCCCCGAGCAGTACGACGTGATTCTCGATTGTGTCGGCAATAAATCATTGTCAGCATGCGCACGAATCCTTAAGCCGAATGGAAGATGCATCATGATAGGCGCACCTCACGACATCACAATACCCATGCTTTTGGCTCTTCCGATCAAGGGGCTGGGAATCTCGCTATTCACAAAACAGAAAGCGATCTTCTTTGTCGCAAAATCCAGCAAAGACGATCTGACCTTGTTGGGTCAACTAATCGCGACCGGCAAACTGAAGCCGGTGATCGACAGGCAATACAGTCTGGATGAAGGCTCTGAAGCGATGCGCCACCTCGAAGGAGGGCATGCGCGCGGGAAAGTAGTCGTCACAGTGAGCGGTGAGCAGTAAGCGGTGAGCAGTGGGCTGTGAGTAGATGGGCAGAAGGCAGACGAAGAGGCGCGCTG
>DASYTZ010000036.1:0-8288 GCA_036001745.1 Pyrinomonadaceae bacterium | reverse complement strand
ATTAGCAACGAACAAGACCATGCACGTGACGGTGACGATTAGCGGGTTGAAAGAAAGCGACGACCGAAAGGGTCTGTGGATGGAAGTCACGGCGTTCAGATTTCAATAAAGATCACTTGATATTTGTCATTGGACATTTTCAATTGCCCATCTGTTGCTGAACGGGGCGTGCTTTGGTTGCTCACTTCACCGTTCAATGACCAATGCGAGATGACGTAGCCCATGCAACCCCACTGAATACACTCACACTTAACCCGAAAGGAGAAACCCCATGAAACGAGTTTTCAATTTTACGGCAGCAATCATCATTGTTGCTGCGCTGAATTGTTCTTCCCCGGTTTTCGCCCAGTCGCTCACGTTTGCGCGGATCGCGGGTTGGAACCAGCAAGGCGTCGAGTTCGATAATCAGGGCACGCCGCAGCCCGTGCATAAGCCGGATCAGTTGCGTGCGGCGATCGCCGCGCTCAATCCGGACGTGATCGTGCTTTCAGAAGTCAATTCAAAAGAGTCGATGGAAGAGATCATCGCCACGCCTTTCGCGAATGGCGCGACTTACAAGCTGAGTATGGACGACGATCAGCCGACGGTGCAGAAGATTGCCGTCCTCTTCAAAGACCATCCGGACATTAGCGTGAGTAATCGCCGCGCTATTCCCGGCTCTGACGACAATCAGCCCGACCGCCTGAGAAAAGCCTGGGCTTTTGATGTCAAAATCCGGAACTTCGATTTTCTGCTGATTGGTGTTCACCTGAAATCCGGCCGCGGCAATCAGGAGCGCCAGACGCGTAATCGGCAGACGAAGGCCATCGCTCGCTTCATCAGGCATGAAACTGACACGACGAATGAACGCGACGTGCTGGTGATCGGCGACTACAATATGATTCCGGCGCAGGACGCGCAAAACTTTTCCAACCTGAGCCCTGGACCGGCGTCGAACGAGTTTTTGCGATTCATCTCGTCAGGTCTCACGCCGCCTTCGCACATCGGAAAGTGCGTCAATGGCAAGCCAACGGGAAATCTGCTCGACGGCGTTTCGATTTCTCGCACGCACACGCCGGAATGGACTGGTTTCATCCGCATCGCGCAACTCCAGAACACGCTTCCGAACATGGGCTGCACAAAGTACTTCCAGACGGTCTCGGATCATTTGCCGCTCGTCGCGCGGTTTCGCGTTTCAAAGCCGGACGATGATTAGGTCGATCTCAGGTTCGTAACCTGATTCCAGGTGACAAGATGAGTGATCTCCCACCACCTGCTTTTTCTCGCACACCGCTTTTCGCGCTTTCGGTCGCTCTGGCCGGCGGCCTTCTTTGCGCCCGATGCGTGACCATTGACGCGCTCCCTGTGCTCACGCTTGCGGTGATTCTGACATGTGTAGTTGCGGTTGCTGCCGTTCTGCTGCTTCGCGGAAACAGGACTGCACAAGCTTCTTTGTGCGTAATCTCGGCCTTTGCCACGACCGTATTCGCTCTTGGCGTTATCGCAAGAACCACGCGAGCGCAGAGTCGTCTTTCGCAGCTTTACGAGCAAAGGATTCTCGACGCGGGCGATCCGGTTGAGCTCACCGGGACGATCGATGGCCAACCGGAACGGGCGCCGCAGGGTCTTTACTTGCGACTTCAGACGCACAAGATCAAATTCAAACAAACAGAACGCGACACTTCGGGAAGCGTGCTACTGGTCGCTCATCTTCACGACGACCAGGCGAAGCAGGCTTACGAAGCGCTCGAGTTGCGTCACGGCGCGCGAATTCGCGTGATGACAACGCTCGATCGCGAGGATACGTTTCGCAACCCCGGCGTCATGCGTTTCACGGAATATCTCGAACGCAACGATTTCGAGGCCACCGGAATAATCAAAAGCCCGCTGTTGGTCGAGCGTCTGGATGACGATGCCGTGTTCCTGCCATTGGCGTGGCTGTACGACTGGCGACAAAAACTGCAAAACGAATTTGCGGCAAAGTTTTCGGCGGAAACATCGGGAGTGCTGAGCGCGGCGTTGCTCGGTAATCGCTATGGTCTTTCGCACGCGGCGGCTGATCGCTTTCGCGCCGGCGGTACTTTTCACGCCCTGGTGATTTCCGGAATGCACATCAGCTTCATCGGCGGCATGGTATTTCTGGGATCAGGCTGGCTTACTCGAAAACGATTTTGGCAGTTTCTGATCGCGGCGCTGTTGATTTGGTCTTACACCCTCGCGGTCGGCGCCGATGCCCCAGTCGCGCGCGCCGCTTTAATGTTCACGTTGGTAATCTTCGCGCCCGTCGTGTGGCGAAAATCGAACTCGCCTAACGTGATCGGAGCGACCGCGATGGCGCTGCTGGTTTGGCGGCCGAACGATCTGTTTGACCCTTCGTTTCAATTAACGTTCATGTCCGTGCTGGCCATCGTCCTGATCGCGGTCCCGCTAATGCAGCGAATGCAACGGATAGGCGCGTGGCAGCCGACGATGGTCACGCCGTACCCGCCGTCGTGCTCACGTTCATTTCGAGTTCTTTCCGAGATGCTGTTTTGGAGCGAGCGAAAGTGGCGCGCCGAGATGGCTGTGTCAAACGTTAGTTATCGCTTGTTCAAGACGCCGGCGGCGGAGAAACTCGAGCGTTGGCATATTCAGAAACTCTGTCGAATCATGTTTGCCGCAATCGTAGTTTCGGCCTGTGTACAAGTCACGATGCTGCCGCTGATGATTATTTATTTTCATCGGTTGTCGTTCGCTTCGGTGCTTCTAAACATTTTCGTTGGTGCTCTCATGGCAGTGCTCGGAATCTTTGCGCTTGTGGCGGTGACGGTCTCGCAGATTGGTGGTTGGCTCGCGACACCGCTCGTGTTCTTTGTTGAGAAGTTGAATTGGTTAATGATTCACGCGGTCGATCCGTTCGCGGCGCTGGGTTTAGCCTCGATTCGTCTGCCGCATTATTCAGGTTGGTCATCCGCGATTTACGCGCTGTATTACTTGCCGCTCGGACTGCTGATCGTCGCTCTCGCTCGTTGGGATCCGCTGAAACCGGGCGCGGCCGCGAACTCGATTGGTGCGCCCAGTTCCCGGCGCAGGGCCCGCTTGGCAGTTCTTTTGTTAACCGCGCTGTTCCTGTTGATAGTCATTCATCCGTTTAGCGCGAGTCGCCCTGATGGAAAGCTTCACGTCGATTTTCTGGACGTCGGCCAGGGCGACGCGGCATTGCTGACGATGCCTGACGGCACCACGTTTCTCATCGATGGGGGCGGACATCCCAACATAGATTGGGCCAACCCCAGCGACGAAGATCGCGACGACGAGCCGTTTCAACGCGACACCCGAACGATCGGTGAGGGAGTTGTTTCGGAGTACCTGTGGTCGCGTGGCTTGGATCGTGTCGATTATGTGCTCGCGACGCATGCCGACGCTGATCACATTGACGGGCTCAACGACGTAGTGCGCAACTTCACAGTCCGAGGCGCAATCGTCGCGCGTACGCCCGTGAAGGATTTCGGCTTTGCACGCTTTGCTGAATCGTTGAAACAGGCACGCGTTCCGCTCGACGTCATCGGCGGCGGTGATGCAATGCAGGTAGGCGGCATCACAATCGATGTGCTGTGGCCGCCACAAGTCGCTGACACGAATTCGACTTATCGGAATAATGATGCGCTCGTTTTGCGCCTGCGTTACGGTGAAAAGGTTTTGTTGTTCAGCGCGGACATCGAGAAAGAAGCAGAGAGCGCGCTGTTGAAAAGCGGCACCAATCTCCGCAGCGACGTGATCAAGGTCTCGCACCATGGTAGCCGCACATCGTCGATTCAGCCTTTTGTTGATGCCACTCGCCCCGCCATCGCCGTGATTTCCGTCGGCCGCACTTCGATTTTTGGTCATCCGCACAAGGAAGTCTTGGATCGCTGGCGCGCGAGCGGCGCCCAAGTGATGACAACGGGAGAGAAGGGAACGATCAGTGTCGTGACGGATGGGCGGGGTTTGGAGTTATCGACTTTCGTGAAGTGAAGACAGGGCCGGACTGTAATCACTGTTGACCGCCAACCGCAGCGGCGATATTCTTCAAACATGAGCGCGATTGAATTTACAACTGAACTCACCGAAAGCCCCGTGCTTAGCGTTCCTCAAGATGTCGCAGATCGATTACCAAAATCCGGTAAAGCGCGCGTAATTGTCATTACGAACGGCGTCGCGGACGCTGAGTGGCAGGCAGCGGCTTACGAGCAATTCCTCAAAGACGACACACCCGAAGACGCCGTTTACGACTCCCTGCGCTGATGTTCTCACGAGAGTCCCCTGACCTATAAATATTTCGCTCCTAACGGAGCGATGAAAGGATCACACAAAATCTGGTTCCGCAGGAGTGTAGAGATCGATGGTGGAACTGCCCAATTTGTAGGTCTTCAGCACGCCGAGCGGCGGCGCGTACATATGAATGGTGACGAGGTCGCAACCCGATACGTCGGGATTGCCGAGCTGGTGAATGTCCGGAACCTCTGAGCCCGTCAGGCCGCCAGCGCGCAGCTCGCGATGTGATTTGTAGTTCAGGCCGGTCTCAACGTCGTAATCGAAAGTCGTCTCCCACATAATCCCTTCGTGCACGAACACCGCGCCATGCGATCCGTTGTGATCGTGAATCGGCGTGCGCTGTCCCGGCTTCCAGCACAGCACCAGCATCTCGACAAACTCGTTCTTCATCACGCGATGGCGCGAGTAGTTGCCCGCTTTGAATCCGAGATAAGGAACGACTTCTTCGGCAGAAATTGTGGTGCGCTCGACCAGTTCGGAGAGTTCGGCGAGTGACGGAACTGATTTGAGAGATTTCAGCTTCGCAGCAAGATCGCTGAACGAGAGTCCCGAGCCGTGGTACGACGTGCCTTCGGTTTGTTGAAATTGAGTCGCCACTCGATCTCCCGCTGCGCTAGGTTTCTTATATGATGCGAACGATGCCGAGTCAAGACAATTTGCTTGAACGCTTGGGTTTATTCGCCGGCATTGCGGGTTAGGATTCGAATATCGCGCACGTTTGTTCCCGTCGGCCCGGTTGTGATCACGTCGCCGAGCGCCACAAAGAACGAGTACGCATCACTGCGATTCAGGAAATCTGTCCCGTCTAATCCGATTCTGCGCGCGCGATCGATCGTGGTGCTATCAACCAACGCGCCTGCGGCGGGACTGTTGCCGTCGATGCCGTCGGTGCCGGCGCAAAGGGCCACGAATTCGCCGATGCGTTCTGGATTTTCGGCGGAGGCAATCGCCAGACGCAGGGCGGTCTCAAGGTTTCGGCCGCCGATGCCATCACCGCGAACTGGGCAAGTGAACTCACCGCCCGAGAGCAAGCAAATGTCGTTCGCCTGTCCCGATGGGTCGCGCAATTCGCTGGCGCGCGTCAAAAGCTTTTCACAACCAGTCTCAATCGATTCGTCTGAAATGTCCTGGGCGATTTCCGCGAACAGCCCGCGCCGTCGGGCAGCGTACGCGGCGGCTTCGAGTGCGGTGTTGTTGTCCAGCAGCACAAAATATTGTTGTTCTTTGTGCGGCAGCTCAATTGTGGTTGTGGAGCGTTCGATGGCGCGCATGATCGATGACGGAAGTTTCTCGCGCAGATCGTAATGTTCTACGACTTCAAACGCGTGCGGTGCATTCGGCGGCGTTGAGAGCGTCGGACCTGACGCGACATTTTGCTCCTCGCCTCGCGGTACATCCGATACAATCAGAGTGATTTGCTCGCAATTTGGCGCACGCGCCGCGAGCCTGCCGCCTTTCACAGCGGAAAATGCACGGCGCACGGAATTGATTTCGCCGATCGAAGCGCCACATTCCACCAGAGCTTTGTTCGCCATTCGCAAATCGGCGAGCGTTATGTCGTCGCTGATCGGCCATTCCATCATCGCCGAACCGCCGCCAGAGACCAGGAAAATAACAAGGCCGCGTTCCTCATTAGCACGTTCGATCAAACGAAAGGCTTCGCTCGCTGCCGTCAAACTGGCCCGGGTGGGTAAGGGATGCCCGCCTTCGCACCAATGCCAGCGTGTGGAAAGTTTCTCCGGCGACATTGCGGCACTTCCGCCACGGGGTTGACCGGCAATCGGCCCGGCGATCAAACCTGCTGCAAGTAATTCGCCGAGTACTTCTTCCAATGCGATTGCCATCGGTAACGCGGCTTTTCCAATCGCGATTGAAAAGACTCTGCTGTTGCGCGCTAGATCGAAACGTGTCTCGCAGACGTTAAGACGGAACCCTTCGAAGCGAAGGGCGCGCCTTACAGCGGCGCCAGGATCAACGGCTCGTAATGCTTCATCGAATATCTCACGCACGGCGATGCGAAGTGGTAAGAAATTCAGCATCTTAGGCTTCGCGCCAGAGGCGCGAAATGTTTATAGCCCGACAGGCGGAATTCCCAAAACATCGACCGGAGCGAAATGAATAGGTTTCGCTCCGGTCGATGGTTACCAGAGTCGACGCCATCTATAAATATTCGGCTCCTAACGGAGCCACTACTATTCGACTGTAATAAGCCCGCGCAGGGCGCGAAAGCGATGGTCGCTGATCCCGCGCACCATAATCAGATGTTCCGTTCGAGTGAACGGGCCGTATTTCTCGCGATGCTCAACGATGCGTTGAGCCAAACCTTTGCCGATGCCGGGCAGCGCTTCAAGTTGTTTTGCCGATGCCGTGTTGATGTTGATCCGGTCGGCAGGTGTTGGCGACTTGCTTTCAAGATTCGTGACCGGCTGATTCATTGGGCGCGCGGTTGAGTGCGAACGTTTGGCGCACGCTGAGAAGAGAATAGCAAAAAGCAGGACAAGCGATGAGGTTGATCGCATTCGAATCATGCGCGCGATTAGCGCCGCTCGCGAGTGCAATTTGCTGGAAGTGTTACAAACCAAAAACTTGTGACGCTCAAGTGTGCGATCTTCACAAGCTTTTCCACAGAATTTGTGGAAGCGACCGGACAGAACTACCAACTTCACGGGCGCTCGAGGCTATTCCGCCGTTCCGGCCGACTTCGCCACCGCTGAAACATCGCCTGGCCCGGCCGCGCTGGCGACGACGGGAGGCGCTGCCTCGTGTTTGGCGTACTTGTCCAACCCAAATCCCAGGAAAATCGTCGTGGCGATGATCGCGCTCGAGAAAAAGTAAGGTGATGACACGCCGATCGTATCAAACGCCCAACCATAAAATAGGGGCGCGATGATGCGCGCGACGCCGCCGTAAGTCTGTTGCATCCCCATGTAAAGTCCGCGTTCGCGTTGATGCACCACGCGCGAGAGCAGTGCCGTCACACAGGGAAAAGTGAACGCCGTGCCGAGCGGAATCAGCGCCGTAGCAATCGCCAGCATGCCGAGGTTCTGCGACAAAGGCATTCCGACAACACCGGTCGCCAACAGAATCAGGCCGAGTCGCGAAAGTTTCGCTTCGCCGAGCCAATCGACCATTCGTCCCAACAGGAGCACACGCGCGAAGACTGAGATCGCGCCGGTGTACATGAAGAAGTAACCGATTAGCTGCGCGGTGACCTGGAAGCGCACGTTCAAGAAGAGCGCCAGCACGGCAAAGGTTCCTTGAAACGCGCCAATCGCAATCGCATAAATCCAAATCAGGCGTGACGCAGGCTCGCCCGAATGCGAGATAACGCGCCAAATGGCCTGGCGCGACTTTCGCGCCGGTTCGCCCGTGTCACCTGAGGTAGCTTGCTCAACGCCGCGAGACTCCGTTAAGTATCGCGCCGCAAAAATGATGTTAATAAGGCAAAGCCCAGCCGCCAGAATTCCAGGCGCCGCGTGGCCGATGGCCATCATCGAGTGGCCGCTAAGTGCGTTGCTCGTGCCCAAGGCTACGGCGAAGGAGCCGATGACCGGTCCTATGACAACGCCAAGATTTGTCGTTGCCGACAACCAGCCCAAAGCGCGCGTGCGATCCTTTGGTTCAGTCGAATCGGCGACGTAAGCTTGAATGACTCCGACAGTGCCGCCACCTGCACCCTGCACCACCCGCGAAATGAATAACAACAGCAGCGAATGCGCGAAGCCAAAAATAAGATAGGCAATTCCAGACGCGGCCAACGCGATAAGCAGGGTCGGACGCCGACCAACTCGATCAGAAAACTTTCCCCAAAGCGGCGCGCTCAACAATTGCGCAACCGTGTAAGAGCTGACGATGAATCCTAAGATGGTTCCGACGCCGATGTGGAGATGCCATACGGTCAAGCCAGACCCGCTTAAGTCCTGCACGTAATACGGCAGCAGCGGAATGATCATCAGCAATCCAACCATGTCGATGAACGCCGTGATCATTAGCGTGAAGAGCTTCGCCGGAATCTT
>DASYTZ010000035.1:0-6231 GCA_036001745.1 Pyrinomonadaceae bacterium | reverse complement strand
TGCGCTGAAGTATTTTCGCGATCTGGGTCGCGAGGCCGGCGAGACCGCCGCGAACGATCGTCGCATTGACTACTTGTTTGGGCCGCGGGAGAAAGTTCTGTTACGCCGCGCGGAAGTCTTGCGCGACGCCGGGGTCGGTCGTATGGACCATTGGCCACTGCTGATCGAAGTGGCGCTCTGACAGCGCGGGCGCATTGCCCGGCATTGAACGTGAAGCGAACGCGATGAGCGAATTTGTTCTTCAGACTGACGCACTGACCAAGCGCTACGGCCGCCGCGTGGTGGTTGATGGTCTGTCGTTGTCAGTTGAGAGAGGTGACATCTTCGGCTTTCTCGGCCAAAACGGAGCCGGAAAATCAACCACCATCCGCATGATGCTGGGCTTGGTGCGGCCGACTTCCGGCCGGGTAATCGTTCTGGGTCACGACATGTCGCGCCAAGGACGGCGCGCGTTGCACCGCGTCGGCGCGATCATCGAGGCGCCGGCGTTCTATGAAAACTTTTCCGGACGGCAGAATCTGCGAATGCTGGCCGCGATGTCCGGAGGCGCGGACCGCAAACGGATTGAAGAAGTGCTGGACATCGTCAGCTTGCGGCCGCGCGCGGATGATCCTGTGCAGGTGTATTCACACGGAATGCGGCAACGGCTAGGTATTGCCCAAGCGCTTCTGCCCAACCCAGAGTTTGTAATTCTCGATGAGCCGACTGATGGCCTGGATCCCCAGGGACTCGCGGAAACTCGAACGTTGATTAAGCGGTTGCGCGAAGAGCTGGGCCTCACGATTATGCTTTCCAGCCATCTGCTGCATGAGGTCGAACAAATCTGCAATCGCGTCGCCATCATTGATGAAGGACGGCTGCTGTTTCAGGGCGCGGTCGACGATCTAATTGCCGGGCAAAACTGGATCAATTTGCGAGTCGATCGATTAACCGAAGCCTTTGCTTTGCTGGAACAAGAGCCGGGCCTTTCGGTGACTCTGAATGGCGACCACGCGCTGCACTTGAAGATAGATGAAGCAGAAATTCCGCGTGTTAACGCGTTGCTGGTCAGCCAGGGTTTCCGCGTAAAGGAGCTTTCACCTCAGCGCGAGTCGCTTGAAGATGTATTCCTGCGCCTCACTCGAACAATAAATAACGATAGATAACGAAGACTGACCCTGATCCCTCAAGCGAAAACGGCAGGAACTAGAGCGACACAATCTCGTGTAGAAGTCTTTAAGTTTTCCGCATCTTCAAGGCCCCGCCCCCGGAATAGAATTCATCCCAATTTCTCGACGAGGGGAGGTAGAAGTGTCGCGAACATTCACGGTACTTCGTCAATCAAAATGAACTCCAGATTTGCATACCCTACGAACACAGGGTCTCTGGGCGGCACGCGCCGGCCAAGCACCTTTGTCTCCCCATTTCCACAACAGAGCGCGAAGCCTTTTGCGGTTGAGAGCACCTGGTCGCCCGCCTTGTTAGCCCGGCGAACGCCTTGCGTGCTCGTAGTCGAAGACAACGACGACAACCTGTTTCTGCTGAAGAGTGTGCTGACGCGCAAAGGCTATCGCGTCGCTGAAGCCTGGGACGGCAAGCAGGCGATCGAAGTCGCTGAGACTGAAGAGTTGGATTTGATCCTGCTTGATTTACAGTTGCCGCGGCTGAACGGGCTCGGTGTGATTCACCGTCTGCGCCAGAACGCAAAGCTCGAGAATGTGCCGATCGTGATCATCACCGGTCAGGATCCGGAACGGTATCGCACCAGTGCGATCGCCGAAGGCTGCGATGATTTTCTCGTGAAGCCAATTGATTTCGATCGTCTCGACGCGGTGCTGGATTATTACGCGCCGATTGAGAAGATAGCCGCTTGACCGCGAAGTCAGCGGAGGCTGCGTCGGCGACCCACCGCGGCAACCGCGGCATTTAAGTTCCCGCCTGCTTTGTCCGACATCAGTCGACGATTAATTCCCGCATGATGGAAGTGACAGATCGCGACGGCGAGCGCGTCGGCGGCGTCGTGCGGCTCGGGAACTGATGATAAGGAGAGGAGCACGCGCACCATTTCCTGCACCTGGCATTTCTCGGCGTTGCCGTAACCAGCGACCGTTTGCTTGATTGAGCGCGGCGAGTATTCGCCAATCTCAAGCGCGGCAGTTTCGGCTGCAAGCAGAGCGATGCCGCGCACCTGGCCAAGTTTCAACGTCACTTTAGGATTGGTTGCCAGGAAGGCTTCTTCGATCGCGCACGCGTCGGGTTTCAGTCGCGTGATGATTTCGTTGAGCGCAAGGTTGATCTTTAGAAGCCGCGAGGAAAACGTAGCCGATGACTTGAGTCGCACCGCGCCGAATTCGACCAGACGATAGCTGCGGCCGTTCGCATCGCCTTCAACGACACCCCATCCAGTTACTTCACTGCCGGGATCGATTCCGAGCACTCGCATTCGCGGAATCTAACACATGACAATCGGAGTGTCAGTAGGAATTTCACTGGCAACCCGCTACGTCTTCACGCCGCCGCCATATCGGCAGCGCTCATGTCAAAGTTAGCAGATACTTTTTGCACGTCGTCGTGGTCTTCGAGAGCTTCCATCAGCTTGACCATCTGACTGGCTTGCGAGCCTTCGAGTGTAATGTAGTTCTGCGGAACCATTTCAACTTCCGCGACCTGTGGAGTTATGCCCGCGGTTTTAATCGCGTTCTGCACGGCTTCAAAGTTGTCCGGAGCGGTGATGATTTCCCAATTGTCTACGTCGTCGCGAATGTCTTCGGCGCCGGCTTCGATCACGATGTCGAACAGTTCATCTTCGGGCTTTGCTGACTTTTCGACGACCAGATAGCCCTTCTTGTCGAACATCCAACCCACCGAGCCCGACTCGCCGAGGTTGCCGCCGTTCTTCGAAAAGATGTGACGAATCTCGGCTACCGTGCGATTGCGATTGTCGGTCACGGCTTCGATCAGCAAAGCGACGCCGCCCGGGCCGTAACCTTCGTAAGTAATCTCTTCGTAATTGACGCCTTCTTCTTCGCCAGTGCCGCGGCGAATCGCGCGGTCGATTGTATCGTTCGGCATGTTCCCGGCTTTCGCGTCAGAGATCGCTTTGCGAAGCCGCGCGTTTGCATCTGGATCGCCACCGCCGGTGCGCGCCGCGACGGTTAGTTCTTTGATGAATTTGGTGAACAGCTTGCCGCGCTTGGCATCGAGCGCGCCCTTCTTGTGCTTAATGGAATGCCACTTCGAATGTCCGGACATTAGAAAAGATCCTTAGCTGGTTCGATTGAATTGCTTCGCAGAATATCGCACTGACGTTTTGTAGTCCAACGCGCAGGTCATTGCGAACGGGCAAGCTAAAGCTTGAACTCTGAACTTGAGCTATTTCAGCTTGTCATATTCCTGATGGGCTTCCGCGAGGAATGGCAGCGAAGAGTCAGCTTCTTTCCACAACTCAAAGAAATCCTGGTACGCCTTGCGCGCTTGAGCAGGGTCACCGCTTAACACAGAGGCGCGCGCGTATTGCAAGTTTGCCAGCGGATAAAGCGGCGAAAGCGGATACCAGCCGCGATGATCCAGGATGCCTTTGAATTCAGCCGCGGCCTGCGCGCCATTTCCCTGTTTCAGGTAAGCCTCACCGCGCACATACTGCGGCCAAAAATCGCCGTACATTTCGTACTTGCGCGCGGCTTCCAGCAACTGCACGGCCTGCGCCGCGTTGCCGCGACTGAGTTCAAGCTGCGCCTTGATCAACGGAATCGAGACGACATTCAGTAAGCTGTCCTGTGGAAATCTTTTTAGCATTTCATCGATCAGCGATTGTGCCGCCGCAGACTGATTGCACGCCGCGAGAGCATTCGCCGATTGATGCAAGCTGGAAAGATCCCGCGAAAGCGCCAAAGCCTTTGTCGTTAGGCCGCTGACTGTTTGACAGTCGCGAAAAGTCGCGGCGCGAATGGCCTGCTGCAAAACGACCTGCGCGGCCGCCTCTTTCAAGTTGTTGCGTTGCGCCCAATCGACGGCCCGCTGACTAAACTGATTCGCTTTCGCGACCTGCCCTCGAAATTCCGCGGCCTGACTTTGCCATGTCTCAGCGAGATAACCGGATGATTTACTCGCTAGCCAGTCCAACTGCTCTTTCATGCGGGCGTCATCGCCCCTAATGAATGCGATGTGATACAGATGCGCGTGCATCGCATCGGTCTCGAGCTTCTGCCCTAACGCATTTTGCAAGACTTGGCCAGCTTCATCGAATCGATTCAATCCTATGAATGCGTTCGCAAGATTCGCGTGGGCTTTCGCTTCTTTCGGATTCAATCGAACCGCTTCACTCGCTTCCTCGACTGCCCTGTCAAACGGACCGGTGAGCGTGTATCGCACCGCGAGCAGATTATGCGGTTCCCAATCGCGCGGATACGTGCGCTTCCAAACTTCCAGGGCGTCGGCGGCTCGATCGATGTCGCCGGTGACCGCACCGTAGTAGTTCCAGGAAACATAAAGCTTCTCGCGCTCGCTGGCTCGGTCGCGATACTCGTAAGCCTTCGATGATGCCGCGCGAGATGCTTCGTATTGTTTATTGTAGTTGTAGCAGGTCGCCAGTCGTGCGTACGCGATTGCGAAACGCGGATCGAGTTCCACTGCTCGTTCGTAAAAAGCAATCGCTTTTTCGTAGCGGCCACTCGAGTGTTGTTCCAGCCCGAGCGAGTAATAACGAAGCGCTTCGAGCGATGAAGTTGTCACCTGTTCGATCGGCGCGTCGAATTTCTGAATCGAGCTGAGCGATTCGCCGAGCTTCTCGCGCAAACGGGAAGCCGCCGTGCCCAATGATTTCAACACCTGATCTTTGCCCTCGGCCTCGGCCTGATCGGAAGCAATCGTGTCGCCGCTCTTCGCGTTCAAGGCTTCGAGCGAAATCACGTAATGACTGCCGACACCGGAAATTGATCCGATCAGCATCGCTTTAATACCCTGGCGCTCGCAGATTTCACGCGCGATTTCGCGCGTCACCCGCTCTTCGGGCGATTTGTCCATGAATTTCAGCGCATCACGGACGCGATCTTCCGACAGAATGTCCAGGAAAGGCGATTGCCGGAGCTGCACCGCCAGCGCCTGCCTGAGAGTTGCATCAAAAACCGGATCGCCCGTGGTGTTGACGAAATCCGCAACCAGAATCGTGTCCTTGTCAGTGAGTGCAGTTGTCCGACCGCGAAACCCGAAAAACCAAACGCCGCCGATTAATACGATGACCGCAACCGCAACCGCCGCAACTGTGATCTTATGGCGTCTGATCTCTTCGAAGATGTATTCGGCACTCGAGGCGCGTGTTTGCGCCGCGCTCGGTACCGACCCCGTCGATTGCACCGTTGGCGGAACGGATGTATGCACGCTGAGGTGCGATGAAACGTGTGGCACTTCCGTATCAGCGAATGCCGCCAGCGCGCCAGTCAGTTGCTCGGGCGCAACCGATCGTTCCAACTCTGATCGAAACTCAACTCGCTGTTTCAACTTCCGCAGATCCGATTCGAGTTCTTTGACCGTCTGGTAACGCTCATCGACGTTCTTGCGCAGCGCTTTCATCACGATCCACTCGAACTCGATGGGTAAGCCGGGCGAGAATCTCGCCAGCGGCGGCGGCTCGCTCTTCGCGATAGCGACAATTACATCCGTCTTCGTCTCGCCCGCGAACGGCGCCCGGCCCGTAGCCATCTCGTAAAGCATTACGCCGAGACTCCAGATATCAGTTCGCGCGTCCACACCTTTGCCGCGCGCCTGTTCCGGCGACATGTACTGCGAAGTTCCCATCACGATGCCTGCATCAGTCTGAACCAGCGCCCGCGTGATCGCCTCGGTGTCTGTCGTTTCATTTTCGAATGAACGATCGATCAGTTTCGCCAAGCCGAAATCCAGCACCTTCACGTGACCATTTTTGCGAATCATCACGTTCTCAGGCTTGATGTCACGATGAACGATCCCGGCGGCATGCGCCTCTTCCAGGGCACCGGTAATCTGAATGGCGATATCGAGGATTTCGCTTACTTCCATCGGCGGCCCCGCCAAACGCTTTCGCAACGTGATCCCGTCGATGTATTCCGTGGCGATGTAGTGCCGGCCCGCTTCATCGCCCATTTCGTAAATCGTCAGAATGTTTGGATGATTCAGCGCGGACGCCGCGTAAGCTTCCTGATCGAAGCGGCTGACGCGATCACGATTGTGGGTAAGGCCTTCGGCGAGCACCTTGAGCGCGATTTTTCGGCCGAGCTT
>DASYTZ010000034.1:0-10355 GCA_036001745.1 Pyrinomonadaceae bacterium | reverse complement strand
GATCGATGGTGACCGGCTCCTGTTCTGGCATTTTTCGCTTTTCAACCGATGCGCGAGTCAGTTGCGATTCTAGGAGCGCGACTAACCGCTGTCAATAAAGTTGGCGCGTGTGCGCGCCTGCCGATTAATGCATCCCGTCGCGTAATCGTTTGCATCAAATCTTGCCGCTTTCCCGATTTGCCGAAAGCGTGGCATTAGTCGTGTTATATTTTTCAGGGCATGAGATTCAATCGCGCAATTCGAACAGCGGCAAGTAGCCAATTCAGAGTCGTGTGTCGTGCAGTCGTCGGGCTCTGTGTGTTGGTGTTCACGTCGTCGATCGCATGGGCACAGACCAGCGCGCCATCGCCGTCGGTGGGGCCGCCTCAAGTCGTGACCAGCGGCGTTCAGAACTCGACTACGAACTCGACAGTCTCAAACGCCGCCCGGGGAATCACGCTGCCCGAATCGTTGACCCTGATCCATGGCTACCAGGGCGTACTGGCGGAAACGCTGGAGGGGACGATCATCGCGTCGCAGTCAGCGGACGAGAAGTTCAACCCGGCGTCCTCAGTCAAACTCGCGACAGCACTCGCCGCGCTCAGAAGTTTCGGGCCGAACCATCGGTTTGTAACGTCAGTGTGGGCGAGCGGCACAATCGACCGCGCGACCGGGACCTTGACTGGCGACCTCGTAGTAACGGGTCGCGATCCTTCATTTCGCTACGAACACGCGGTGATGTTGGCGCGGCAGTTGAACGATCTCGGTATCAAAGCTGTTACCGGCAATCTGATCGTTGCGCCCGGATTCACAATGAACTTCGATTGGTCGGCGCGCCATTCAGGCGAAGAGTTGCGCGAGGCAATGGACTCCATGACGCGGTCTGCGAGCGCGACGCGCGCATGGCTCGATGAGCGTTTGCTGCTCGGCGATCAGCAAAGTCTTAGTTCAGTTCCGAGTCTTTCAATCGCCGGCGAAGTCGTGGTTGGCTCGACGCCGCCGCAAGCCACTCCGCTGCTTACGCGCCGATCCAGCAAGCTGGTGGACATTCTGAAAGTGCTGCTTTGCTACTCGAACAATTTCATGGCGGAACGGATTGGCGAGTCGCTTGGCGGTGCCGATTCGGTGCGCACGCTTTTGATCAATTGGCTCAAGATAAATCCTGATGAAGTGTCTTTTGCATCCACGAGCGGCCTCGGCGTGAATCGCGTGACGCCTCGGGCGATGATGACTATTCTGCGCGGGTTGCGCGACGAACTGAAGAAGAACAATTTGAAGTTGTCAGACATCCTGCCGGTCGCAGGAATTGATCCGGGCACACTCGAAGAGCGCTACACGGACGCGATGGAGCGCGGGAGCGTCATCGCGAAAACCGGCACGCTCGTTCGTACGGATGGTGGAGCGAGTTCGCTGGTCGGCCAAATGAACACGAAGAGCGGGCGCGTCGTCTTATTCGTGATTTTCAACCAACGGGGCAGCGTCAATCAGTTTCGCGACAACCAGGACGCAATCGTGTCGGCAATTCAAAACGCCCTGGGCGGGCCTGCGCCATTTTCTTACCGGCCCACCCAACTTTCGATGCGGCTGGCTACTTCAGACTACGAAGCCGCAAAGGCGCGCGGCGAATACGAACCTCGTGAACAGTAGCCTTTCCGCTCTGTTCTTTCACTCGCAATTAAGTCTTGACACCTGTTGCCGCAGCGGGAATGATGCAGAGGCTGTGAGCGAGTAACTGTTCACTGCGCACTGCTTACTGCCAACTGACCCATGCCTGACATACTTCTCGTCGAAGACAAAGAGAGCTTGCGGCGCGTGCTGCGCATGACGCTGGAAGCGGCCGGGTACTCAGTTACCGAAGCTGCCGATGCCCGCGCGGCAATCGAAGAGATCGCCCGTGTGCCGCACAAGATCGTGTTGACCGATTTGCGCATGCCCAATGGTTCAGGCATTGACGTGTTGCGCGCAGCGAAGAATGCCGACAGCGATGTGCCGGTAATCGTGATGACCGCGTACGGCTCGATCGATGAGGCCGTGCAGGCGATGAAGGACGGCGCGCACGACTTTCTGCAAAAGCCGGTCGATTCAAACCACCTCTTGCTGCTGGTTGAGCGTGCGCTGGACCAGTCGCGGCTGCGCACCGAAAACCTTTTGCTGCGCGAGGAGTGGTCGAAGCGCTACGGATTTCCGCGCATTCTCGGTGAATCGGATGCGATCAAGCGTGCGGTGGCTGAGACGCAGCGCGTGGCACAGACGGAGGCGACCGTTTTGTTGCTCGGAGAATCGGGCACGGGCAAAGAACTTTTTGCCCGCGCGATTCATCACCTCTCGAACCGGCGCGACAAAGCATTCGTGGCGATCAACTGCGCGGCAATTCCTGAGACACTGATCGAAAACGAGTTGTTTGGGCACGAGCGCGGCGCGTTTACCGGCGCCGGTGAACGGCGGCTCGGAAAATTCGAGTTGGCATCGGGCGGAACTGTTTTTCTCGATGAAATTGGCGAGCTGCCACTGGCGGTGCAGGGGAAGCTTCTGCGTGCGATCGAAGAGAAAGCCGTGGATCGCATCGGGGGCAGAGCGCCGATTCCCGTCGACCTGCGCGTTGTGGCCGCGACGAATAAGGATTTACGCGCAGCGGTGAACGCGTCGGAGTTCCGCGGCGATCTTTTCTTTCGGCTCGCGGTCTTTCCCATTGAGATTCCACCGTTGCGAGATCGCGGTGAAGACGTGGTGTTGTTGGCGCGACACTTTGCGGCGGCGCTCGGCAAAGAATTGCGGAGCCGGGAAGCGACGCTCAGCGACGCGAGCGTCGAAGCGATTCGCGCGCATCGCTGGCCGGGCAACGTTCGTGAGTTAGAGAATGCCATTGAGCGTGCCTGCATTCTTGCGGACGGCGCGAACCTCGAGCCGCGCGATCTCGGTTTGGCCGCCGCAGAAGCGGGCGAGGCAAAATCTCTCGGCATCGACACCTCTGGCACTTTGGGAGAGGCGGCTGCGCGGGCAGTGCAATTGGTCGAACGACAAAAGATTGCCGAGACTCTCGCGACCTGCGATGGCAATAAGATGCAAGCCGCCGAGGCCCTGGGCGTGAGTTACAAGACGCTCTTGACCAAGATCAAAGAGTACAATCTGTGACACCAAGATGAACGACGACCCGCAGGACAAAAGTCCCGAGCCCGAAGTTCCCAGTCCAAATCTTCCGGACGCGTCAAAACCTTCACCTCCTGCCGATGATCGCGAACATTCCCAGCGCCATCACAACGCCGGCGAAGTCGCCGGAGAAACAATCGCAATAGTTGGCGAGTCGACGGGCCGCTTTCCGCGGGTTGAAGTTGATGACAGCGGGCACGGCGAAAGCACCGGCCGTTCAGCGTTCATGGTCGGCGCCGGCATCCTGGTGAGCCGCATCATCGGTGTTATTCGGCAGCGCGTCTTCGCCCACTACCTCGGCACGTCGGACGCGGCGGGCGCATTCAGTGCCGCGTTCCGGATTCCCAACTTTCTTCAGAACGTCTTTGGTGAAGGCGCGCTGTCTGCTTCATTCATTCCTGTCTACGCAAACCTACTCGCCCGCGGTGACAAGAAAGAAGCATCACGTGTTGCCGACGCCGTGCTGACGCTGCTGGCGCTCGTGACATCGATCATCGTGCTGGTAGGCGTTCTGACGACGCCTTTGTTCGTGCGATTGTTCGCCGCCAGTTTTGATCCCGCGACGCGCGAACTGACCACCCAGCTCATTCGCATATTCTTTCCCGGCGCGGGCTTACTCGTGATGTCGGCCTGGTGTCTCGGTGTTCTGAATAGCCATCGCAAATTCTTTTTGTCGTACACCGCGCCCGTCGTTTGGAATCTCGCAATCATCGCGACGTTAATTTGGTTTGGCGGTCGTGAGGATCAATTTCATCTGGCGACGTTAGCGGCCTGGGGATCAGTGATCGGCAGCGCGCTTCAGTTTGGCGTGCAGATGCCGACGGTAATCATGCTGATTCGCCGCGTGCGACCGGTGCTGGATATTGCGTCTACAAATGTGCGGACAGTTTTGAGAAATTTCTTCCCGGTCTTCATGAGCCGAGGCGTCGTGCAAGTCTCTGCGTTCGTCGATGCGATGCTGGCGGGATTGATCAGCCCGCAAGCCGTCGCGGCGCTGACTTATGCGCAAAGTCTCTACACTCTGCCGGTCAGTTTGTTCGGAATGTCAGTTTCAGCGGCAGAGTTGCCGGCGATGTCGAGCGCGCTCGGCTCGCGCGATCAAATCGCAGATCAACTTCGGGGTCGATTAGACGAAGGACTGCGACGCATCGCGTTTTTCATCGTGCCTTCAGTGGTGGCAATGATGGCGTTTGGCGATGTGATGACTGGCGCGCTCTATCAAACGGGCCGCTTCAATCGAGCTGATTCGACTTATGTGTGGGGCATACTGGCGGGCTCGACGATTGGGCTGCTGGCATCGACGCTCGGGCGACTTTACGCGTCAACTTACTACGCGCTGCATGACACGCGCACGCCGCTGAGGTACGCAGTGATTCGCGTCGTGCTTACGACCGGGCTGGGATATCTTTGCGCGATTCCGCTCCCGCGATTGATCGGCATCGATCCGAAATGGGGAGCGGCGGGGTTGACCGCCTCGGCGGGTGTCGCCGGTTGGATTGAGTTCGCTCTGCTGCGGCGCAGTCTGAACCAGCGCATCGGACGCACCGGGTTGAGTTCAACTTTCGTCGCGAGGTTGTGGCTGTCAGCATTTGGCGGCGCAGTGTTGGGATGGGCAATTAAGTTAGCCATTCCGCGGCTGCACCCGATTATTATCGCAGCCGTTGTGTTGGTCCCTTACGGGTTGTCGTACTTCGTAGTCGCTTCCGTTCTTCGTGTCCGCGAAGCCGACGCCGTTATTGGACGTGGCCTGCGGATGTTTGGCCTCAAACGATAATCAGGCGCTTTCGGTCAAATAGACTGAGTGCGCTGGATTTCCCATAAAAGTGCGCCTTAAAAATTTTCTGGAGAACGCCTGAGATTACGCCTTTACCTCATTATCCCGAAAAGACGGATCGGTTTGGAGCAGCGGCAGCGGCGGGGAAACCCGGACCGCTTTTTTTGTTTTGGCCTCGTCAGGTTTTGCCTTTCATCCACGACCCTTGACTGGGAACTGACCACGACCCTTGACTGCGGTCAATTGACCCTCATCTAACCTTCTCCTTATGATCCTGGCGTGCAACCCGTACTCACGTCGGCGCAGATGCGCGAAATCGATCGGCTCACGACGGAACGTTACGGCATTCCGTCGCTCGTGCTGATGGAGAATGCGGCCTCCGCAGTGGTGCGGGTGATTGTCTCGGCATTTTCCGGCGACGCTGCCAACAAGAGAGTGTTCGTCCTCTGCGGCCGAGGAAATAACGGCGGTGACGGCGCGGCGACGGCGAGATTGCTGGCGCATGCCGGCGCTAGTGTTTCTGCGATTCTGTTTGGTAGCATCGGCGACGCAAAAGGGGATGCGCGCACAAATTTTGATGCGTTGACGAGTCTTGCTGAAGGCGACGCGGAATCGGCAGCAGGTTCGATTCGATTTGTGCAGTGCCCAAACGATGACGATGCTCGACGTGCTGTTGAAGAGCAACTCTCTCCGCCGCCGGACGTGATTGTCGACGGCTTGTTCGGGACTGGTTTGACCCGGCCGCTCGACGGCGTCTACGGCGAAGTTGTTCGGCGAGTAAACGAGCTGCGCGAACACGCGACGGCGAGTCCGTTGGTCGTGGCGATCGACATTCCGTCTGGATTGGATTCCGACAACGCCGAACCAATCGGCGCGGCGATACAAGCCGACATCACCATCACAATGACGGCGCCGAAACGCGCAAACGTCTTGCCGCCCGCGTCGAATTACAATGGCCGTCTGGTCGTGGCCAACATCGGCTCGCCGCGCGAGCTTATCTCTGAAGCCAGGGCCGATCTGTTTCTCACGGAAGAAGCTGACGCCCGACGCTGGCTCATCGAGACACGCTACCAGCCGGATTCTTACAAGAACACGCACGGACACGCGTTGATTGTGGCGGGCTCGCGCGGTTTTACCGGCGCTGCGACGTTGTGCGCGAATGCCGCGATGCGCGCGGGCGCCGGGCTCGTGACGGTCGCCGCACCCGCATCCGTGCAACCACTCGTTGCTTCGAACGTGATGCCCGAGGTCATGACCACGGCCCTGGCGGAAACCGATCGCGGCGCGGTGAGCGACGAAGCTGTCGACTATGTCTTAAAGTTCAGTGAACGAGCTGACGTGACTGCGATCGGACCCGGCCTTTCGTCAGAAGACGAACGAACGCGAGCGTTCGTGCGCCGAGTTGTCGAAGGCCGGCGGACGCCGGTTATCATCGATGCGGACGGATTGAATTGTCTTTCTCCATGGCCCGATCAACTCCGCGGTTCGAGTGAGCTGCCTATCGTTCTCACCCCACATCCGGGTGAGATGTTGAGGTTGATGGGAACTTCAGACAGGACGGCATTAAACGATCGGGTTGCGGCGGCGCGACAATTCGCGATTCAACACGAAGTCATTCTGTCGCTGAAGGGCGGCCGTTCACTGATTGCCGCGCCCGACGGTCGAGTGTTCGTTAACGCAACGGGCAACGCGGGACTCGGCACCGCAGGCGCCGGCGATACCTTGACGGGGATTATTACCGGTTTTGTTGCACAGGCGCAGGCGTATGCGCCGGCGACCAAGGCGAAAAGGGTCAGCGTTCTCGAGACAGACATCGCCGCACTTTACGTGAGCGGCCTCGCCGGCGATCTGGCCGCGCGCGAACTCGGCATGCGTTGTATGGTCGCGTCGGACATTCGTGAGCATCTGAGCGCGGCGATCTGTTCTCTTGATCCGTGCGGTGAACAGCCCTAGCTTTCTTTGCGCTTCTTTGCGCCTTTGCGTGAAATGCTTACTCGCCAAGACGCCAGGACGCCAAGCGCCGCCAGAGCACGCTCCTTCATCAATGGCTCCAGCAACTCAATCCATTCCAATCGGCGAATTCACTTCGCACAACGAGCAGGAAACATTCGATCTCGGTTTCGAAATCGGCAAACAGCTTTCGGGCGGTGAAATCCTTCTGCTGAGTGGTCCTCTAGGCGCCGGCAAGACACTCTTCGTAAAAGGAATCGCCCACGCGCTCGGCGTCGATCGGGACGATGTCAGCAGCCCGTCGTTTACCTTGGTGAATCCTTACCAGGGACGGCTGCTGCTCTATCACATCGATCTCTACCGGCTGGATGAAGGCGCATCAGCGGCGCATGCTGTCGATCTCGATGAGCTCCTCTCAGATGAAGATGCCGTGATAGTCATCGAATGGGCTGAGCGCATGGGCCGATATCCTTTGCCAACGACAGCCTGGAAAATCTCGATCACCGGCGATGGTGACGCGCCGCGCCGCATCTCGCTAAAAATGTTAGAATCGGTCGCAGTCAAGAAAGGCTAATCATGCAATATCCTGAAGAATTCATTCGACCAATGCGCGAAGAGCTAACACGCCTCGGCGTTGAGGAACTGCGAACGCCCGAAGCCGTTGAATCCGCGGTCAAGGATTCAACCGGCACGCTCATGATCGTCGTCAATTCCGTCTGCGGCTGCGCCGCGGGAAAAGCGCGTCCCGGCGTGGCGTTGGCATTGCAACACGACGTTCGACCAGACAAAGTTGCCACCGTCTTTGCGGGCGGCGACATCGAAGCGACGGAAAAAGCGCGCAGCTATTTCACTGGCTACGCGCCATCGTCTCCTTCGATCGGACTTTTGAAAAACGGTGAACTCGTTTACATGATGGAGCGCTATCAGATCGAAGGAAGAGGGCCCGAGCAGATTGCTGATGAATTGAAACGGGCTTTCGATCAATGCTGCGCTGCCGCGACTACAGCGGCAAACTGAGAGTTCTGAATTCGCTCAATCTCTCTCGCTAATTTCAAGTGAGGCTTCGGACGATTACACCCTCCCCAATGGTCGGACTCTGCCGCAAGCTCGGCGTTGACGCTATGCTATGATCGTGGCGATGCCGAACGATCTTTCCCTCAAGCTGGAAACAAGAATTCTTGACCTGCCCAATCGCGCTCCGTCTCGCATCGGTCCACTGACCGCAAAGAAACTGGCCCTCGGTGTCGCCGAGGTGTCGCTCGGCAAAGACATCAATAACGTCACGATCGAGGACCTCTTGCTTTACCTTCCGATGCGCTACGAGGATCGTTCGAACCTCACGCGGATACGCGATCTCGAGGACGGCATGGAAGCTTCTTTAGAGTTGTTCGTAAAGCTTTCCGGAGGACATCCGATCAGAAGTCGGCGGCGTTCGTATCGACAACGGCTGTTCGTCTTCAAAATCTCTGCGACGGATCGAGAGCGGAGCGGCAAGGACGTCTTGATCTGGACTTTTCTTTCCGGTCCGCACGCCCCCACCATCATCGAGAATTACACAAAAAAGTTTTCACGTGGAGTTCGCTTTATCGCCTTTGGCAGATGGAAATGGGACGCGCCCGACGGAACCTTTACGCTACAACTGCACAAGCCCGACGAGATCGAAGTGCTGCCCGTTACAGAACCCCGACAAGTCGGGATAGCCAGCGGGTTAAGCGAGGACCAGGAGGAGTCAACGGATCCTTCGCTTTCCGCGATACATGTAGGGCGTTGCGTGCCAGTCTATCGCAAACTCAACGACATTCGCCCGAAGCAACTGCGTGAGATTATTCATCGAGTTCTGGCCGCACTTTCTGATGAAGCCATCGGCGAAAATCTACCGGGCGAATTGCGGCAGCGACAGAAGCTAATCGCACGAGCTGATGCGGTGCGCGAAATTCACTTTCCGCCCGAGGAAGCCTCGCTCGCCGATTACGAGCGAGGGCGCAGTCCCGCGCATCGCCGCCTGATTTTTGAAGAGTTGTTCTGGCTGGCGCTGGCGTTATATGTGAAGCGTGGCCATCGAAACAAAGAAAACAAGACCGCGGTAATCAAGATCGACGATGCCATCAAGAAGCGCATTGCCTCGGTGCTGCCGTTCAAACTCACTGAAGCTCAGCGCAAAGTCGTCAAAGAAATTTTCCGTGACATGAAATCCAATGCGCCGATGAATCGTCTACTGCAAGGCGACGTTGGCAGCGGCAAGACTATCGTCGCGCTCATTTCGATGCTGGCAGCGATGGAGAACGGCTACCAAACCGCTTTGATGGTACCGACGGAGATTCTGGCCGAGCAGCACGCGCGCAACATCAAGCGCATTCTTGCGAAATCTCCTTACCGAGTTGAGTTGCTGATCGGGTCGCTCAAGCCGGCTGAGAAGCGTCAGCTTCACGCGGCCATCGGTGCGGGTGACGTTCACGCTTGCATCGGCACCCATGCGCTGATTCAGGAACACGTTTCGTTCAAGAATCTCAGGCTGGCCATCGTCGACGAGCAGCATCGTTTCGGCGTGATGCAACGCGCGTCGCTGCGCGAGCGGGGCCTGAACCCGGATGTGTTGGTGATGACGGCGACGCCGATTCCGCGTTCGCTGGCGATGACGGTGTACGGCGACCTCGACGTTTCGATCATCGACGAGATGCCGCCCGGCCGCACGCCAATCGTCACAAAGGTCTTCGCCGATAACGCCGATGATCGCAAGGCTGTGAAGCAGTTGCTGACGAAAGAATTGCGCACAGGTCGCCAGGTTTACGTTGTTTATCCGCTGGTTGAAGAATCCGAAAAGCTTGATTTACGCGATGCAACGAAGCGTTACGAATACCTGCGCGATCAGGTCTTTCCGAAATTTTCGGTCGGTTTGCTACACGGACGCATGAAGCCCGAAGAAAAAGAAAAAGTGATGCGCGGCTTTGTCAGCGGCCAGATTCAGATTCTGGTTTCCACAACCGTCGTGGAAGTCGGCGTCGATGTGCCGAATGCCTCGGTGATGGTAGTTGAGCACGCCGAACGCTTCGGCCTCTCGCAGCTTCACCAACTGCGCGGGCGCGTCGGTCGCGGTGCGGAACAAAGTTACTGCGTGCTGCTGGCTTCAGAAAAGCGGACTGAAGTAGCCCGCGAGCGGCTGGGCATCATGGAAGAGACCAACGACGGATTCAAGATCGCGGAAAAGGACTTAGAGATTCGCGGCCCCGGCGAAATGATGGGAACGCGCCAGGCCGGCCTGCCCGAATTTCGCATCGCCAACCTTGTGCGCGATTTGGCCATCCTCCAGGCAGCGCGCAAGGAAGCCGAAGTCTATGTAAATCAGCGGACGACGTCGCGCGAAGCGGCTGAATTGATCAAGCGAGTTCAAAAGGACGCGCGGCTAAAACTGGCGACAGTTGGATAGTTCATTCGAGACTGATTAGAGACCTAACGACGGGTCGACGGAGGAGTGAAAAGCGCGGACAAGTCATTAGCAAAGAATGTG
>DASYTZ010000033.1:0-3675 GCA_036001745.1 Pyrinomonadaceae bacterium | reverse complement strand
TAGAGCGGATGGCCGTCTGATCGGAGCAGCACCAGGTCTTCGATTTCCGAGTAGCTGCGTTCCTGTTCGCCGTAAACGATATCCGTAAAGCGTGAGGCGTCTTCGACCGGCACTTTCAAACGAATAGCGAATGGCTCACCCGCAGCCGCGCGTCGATCCGATTCTTCTTTCGGCAAATCGCGGAAAGGGTTGCTGCGATGATCGACGCCTTCGGCTGCTTGCGCGCGCGCACGTTCGGCGATTTCCTGCTTGATGCCTTTATCGTCGCGCGCCTCCTTCGGCGTAAAATCGCGATAGGCCTGGCCTTCTTCTACCAGACGCCGCGCCGCCGCGCGATGCTTCTCAGCATTGTCGGACTGAAAAACGATCTCTTCGTCGTAGTCCAGCTCGAGCCATTTCAAGCCTTCGATGATCGACGCGACAGATTCGTCGGTCGAGCGTTGCAGGTCCGTGTCTTCGACACGCAGCAGAAATTTGCCACCCGTCTTGCGCGCGTAAAGCCAATTGAACAGCGCCGAGCGCGCCGCGCCGATGTGCAGATAACCGGTTGGTGATGGAGCGAAACGAACGCGAGTCATAAAAATTCAGAGGTCAGAGATCAGAGGTCGGAGGTCAGCAAATCCGAACGCTAGCCGCGCTCTTTCTGACCTCTGACTTCTGACCTCTGACCTCTCCTTTTTCTGGCGGAGATGAGAGGATTCGAACCTCTGAAGGGCTTTTGACCCTTAACGGTTTAGCAAACCGCCGCCTTCAGCCACTCGGCCACATCTCCGCAAGATCCGAAAAGTTATTCTAAGGGACGCGAAAGCAAAGTCAAGGAAGTCACGCCGCTGTCGTCGCCGCGTTCATATACAGCTTCCTGCCTTCGACACTGAAGCAAAACCACAGCGCGTAAATTGCAAGAAAGGTTCCCAGCGGAATGATCCACGCAACCATGATCGCCGCGAAGATGCCCCAGATGCGCGCGCCTGGTTTTCGCTTCCACATCTTGCGGCTCGCCATCGCCGTGGGCAACACCAGGACCAAGCCGAGGCCGAGATAGAAAACGACGGCGAACACACCTCCGAGCACGCCGAAGCCGGCTTGATTCATGTCCCCGGTTTCGTTCGCGAAAGAAATCCCCAGCGCGACAAAAACTCCAAGGCTGACAAGCATCAACAACAAAAACGTCAACGCGAATAATGCGGCGAATACGGCAAATCCGATCGCCAGATACTTGTTATGTTCGGCTGCTGTCACTATTCGGAGACCTGAAAGACCCGCGCAACGTTATTACGCCGCCAATCCAATCGGCTTCGGCGCGCGACGCAGTTGCACTGGAAGCTGCGGCATGCAGCAGATCTGCATCAGCTTCGCGCGATCGCGCTGCAACTCCGGATGTTCGGCGAGCGACGCGCGGACTTCCCGAAAGATGCGCGCGGCGTGTTCGTCCGGCGGGTCGACCAAACGATAGTGCATCCACTTGCCTTCGCGGCGCGCCGCAACAATCTGTGCGCGTCGCAGGTAAGCAAGGTGCCGCGAAATCTTTGGCTGACTCGTCTTCAGAATCGCCACCAGGAAACAAACGCAAACTTCCGAATCACCAATCAAGCTAATCAACCGCAAACGCGTGCGATCGGCCAGCGCCTTAAAAAGATTTTCGATGTCATAGCTTTTCTTCGCCATAGTCACTTAACTCCAACTGTGCGGCTGCGGCGCTCAAGCAAAATCGTGTCGCGCCACACGCCATTCAACTTGCCAATCCGTTCGCGCCGGCCAACTTCGCGAAAACCAAGACGCTCATGAAGCGCCCAGCTGGCCGTATTCTCGGGAAACATTCCGGCTTGCAAAGTCCAGATGCCGTTCTCTTCCGAAGCCGAGATCAAAGCAGCGAGCAGCTTGCGGCCCACGCCCGATTGCCGGCGAGCAGTGCTCACGTAAACGCTCACCTCAGCAACGCCGCTATAGACGCATCGTTGAGACACTGGGCTAAGCGCCGCCCAGCCGACGATTCCTTTGCCGTCCCGTGCTACCAACCGCGCGAACTTCAAATGGGCCGCGTCCCAGGCTTCCCACGAAGGCGCTTCTGTCTCGAAAGTAGCGTTGCCGGTCACGATGCCTTCCAGGTAAATCTCTCTCACCTGTTCCCAGTCCGCGGACAACATTTGCCCAATGATCGGGTGAGCCATCACATTCGGCTTGACAGATATGTTCGAGTTGGCTACCATGCGGTCACATTCGCTGAAGCGAATATGATTCTAAGGAGGATTGAAATGGAAAGCAAGAACGAAACAGGGGTGGCGGTGGATACGTTGAAGGCGCACCTGGCGCTAAACGTGACCGATGTGACGAAAAGCATCGAGTTTTACCGGAGACTCTTCGGCATCGAACCGAGCAAGGTGCGCACCGGCTACGCCAAATTCGACGTGCAGAACCCGCCGCTGAACTTCACTCTGAACGAAGGAATCGTTCCCAATCGCGGCGCGTTGTCACATTTGGGAATTCAGGTCCGCTCGACTGAAGACGTGCTCGCCACGCGCGAGCGGTGGCAGGAGGCTGGGCTCTTGACGCGCGACGAAATGCAGACAAACTGCTGCTATGCGACGCAGGACAAGACCTGGGTGCGCGATCCGGACGGCAACGAATGGGAAGTTTTCGTCGTGCTGGAGGATAATCTGCCGGAAACGGCCTTGTCGGCGTGTTGCGGGCCCGACGGGACATGCGCTACGCCGATGACACAGATTTCGCAAGCTTGAGATATGGTTGAGAAGAAACGAGTGCTGGTCATTTGCACGGGGAACGTCGCGCGCAGCCAGATGGCCGAAGGACTACTGCGCCATTTGGCCGGCAACAAGACGGAAGTTTTCAGCGCTGGTTTGATTCCGAGCTACGTTCGTCCTAACGCAATCGCGGTGATGAAAGAACTCGGCATCGATATTTCTCATCATCGATCGAAGTCACTGAACGAGTTCATCGACACGCCGTTTGATTACGTGATTACGGTTTGCGATCACGCCGCTCAGTACTGTCCAACTTTTCCGGGTGAAGCGAAGCGAATTCACTGGAGCATCAGGGATCCGGTCGTAATCGGCGATGACGAAGCACAGCTCGAAGCATTTCGCAGCGCGCGCGATGACTTGAAAGGCAGAATTTAAAAGTTCGTGGCGGACGAACTTGCCTGAACAATGTTTCGTGTCTCGCAGATCAAAAACGCCGCCCGAGCTGAGACTCCAGGCGGCGTTTTCAATTAGTGGTGACTGCGTTTACTAGAGCGGCTTGTTCGCCGTAGGCCCGCGCCGGCCAAACCGGCCGCGATTCTCGCGCCGGTTCTTGATCACTTCATCTAGCTTGGTTTTCTGTTCCGGCGTTAACAATGCGGCCAACTGGGTTCGCGTATTCTGTCGCGACGCGTGAAGCTGCTGGCGCAACTCCTTCGCCTTCGCCTTTTCATCGTCAGTCAAAGTGCCTTCGCGGAACTTGCGCCGCAGTTCAGCGAGTTCCTGCCGTTGAGTTTTCGTGCTTTCGAAATTCGCGCGCCTGATTTCCCTCGCCTGCTGCTTCTGAGCATCGGTGAGGTTGAGCGTGCGCAAAGCGCCTACCGCCCGCCTGCGCGCCTGACGGCGCATGGGGCGCCGGCCAAATTCACCGCGCTGCGGTCGCTGCACATTGGGTGCGGTTGTCGGCGGCGTTTTGGAC
>DASYTZ010000032.1:0-8226 GCA_036001745.1 Pyrinomonadaceae bacterium | reverse complement strand
CCATACACGATCAGTTCCAGTTCTAACTCGTACTTGAAGTGATTGTCGTGAGTGTCCAGCAGCTCAGAAAGGACGCCGCTGTTGCGAATCGCCTCGATGACTTGGCCGTGATGGGTTATTTCGCGGGGCATAATGCAGGCGTATTATACGCTCGACTGAGACTGGAATTTTAGGCACGTGGCAGTTGCGGCCCAGGAGAACACCTGGCTCGCGACGTCAGAAAGAATAACGCACAAATACGGTCACTACGTTCGTGTGATAGCTGCCATAACGCGCGTCCTGGAAAAGATATTTCGGAGTATCGCTGGTGAGATTTCCATGCACATAAGGTGCGAGGACGTTGTAGCTGAAATCATCCTGCGTGTATGGTTCATACCAATAACGTCCGCCGATCTCGAAAGTGTCCGTTATGCGGCGCGTGATGGCCATGTTCAGGTCCTGGCGTCTCACCACCGTATCCGGATAGGGATTTGCTCCAGCATGAAGAACCGAATCGGCGCGCAGCGGAAATGGGTTTGCGGTACTGATTCGGTCGCGCGTAAAGGAAAGCGCATAAGCAAGATCAAACTCCCACTTTTTGAACGTTCCTTCCTCGGGCGCCGCGTTGACCCCAAATTCAAAACTGTCCAGACTGCTCCGGCTGGTACGCTCCCAGGTATTGGCGATCGGGTATTGAGCAAGCGTACCCTGAACGATTGCGCCTGGAGGCGCAGCCGGATTTGGCAGCAAGTGCGCCAGGTCGCGATACATGAAGCGGTTCATCTCTCGTGAATAAGTCGCATAAAGGAAACTTCCGTTTTCGAATGCATGCGTGAACTGGGCATCGACAAACGAGAAGTGATTGTAGAGCAGCCCGTAAAAATTCTTGTCGTACTCGTCTCCCAGGTAGCGGTAAGACGCCGAGAAATTCGTCTTCTCGCCCTTCAATAACTCCAGCGTCAGGCTTCCATCGTTTCGGGTTCGACTTGTCTCGTCAAACCGGCGCAGAAGATTGAATTCGATCGGGAAGCCTTGATTCATCGTCGTGAATGACGTGACTGCCCAGGCGCTTTGGGGACTATTCGCCGGAGCTCCGGCGTAGACGGGTGGAGTTCCGGCGAAGGCGACCGGGCACTGCGCAAGTTGCGGATTCCCTGCCACTGCGTTCGAAGGGCAAAACGTCAATGGTTGGGTGTTATAGCCCAACGCGCGCCGGTTCGCATAAAGGTAATCTAGCTTAAGTCGGAGGGTTGTGGCGGACTTAAGCTCGGGACCCTGGCTTTTAGTGGCTTCCGGAGCAGCTTTTTTTTCCCCGCCACTGTTCTTTCCTGAAAGATTGAACTCAAAATCCAACCGGTTTCTAATGCTGTGCTGATTGTTACGGTTCACATCCCGAAACTTGCGGTTCCAGATCTCCCAGTCATAATCCAATCTCCAAGTCAGTTGTGGACGAACATCCCATTCAAATCCGGCGTCAACATTCTGGCGTCTAAAATCCCAATCGAGGTTCTCGATGCGCAGGTTGTAGAAATCTGTTCGCGCTGCGCGCCACGAGGAATCGCCAAACGCCGCATATCCCGGAAACACAATTTCCGGTGATTGACTGTCGAGAAACTGAGAACGGTACCGAGCCTGGAAGCGAAAACTATTACTGCGGTTCACCAGCGCATACTCCTGATTTATGTTTCGCATCTTTCCGTTCAGGCTCCGCGCCGGAAGCTGACTTACATTGGTGGGATCGGTAATTGGACTGAGCGCGTCCCAGTGCGTGGGCACGATCGCCGTGTTTAGCGTCCAGGGGAGGAAAGCATCGTCCTGCGTCCAGTAGGCCACCGAGAAAAGGCCGCGCAGCAGTGTTTGCGGTCTGAGATTTAAGCGGCCCCAAAGAGTGATAGTGTGCGAATCATTATTTGGGGGCAGGTCGTTCTGCCAGCGAACCATCTTAAATCTATTTTGCGCGCCGCAGGTTAGCGGCGGCAGCGGCGGCGGATTCGGAAGACATCCCTCCTCGTCGGTGACGCGAAAGGGATTTTCAAAAATCAACGATTCGATGTTGTTTCGGAAGAGCGAAAGATCGTAATCCACGCCGGCGTTCCATCGCTTGCCGCGTAACTGCACGCCCACCTTGAAACGGTACGTGCGCTGGTCGATCGGCTCGAGAAACTCTTGTCCGAGGCCTTCCCAGGAACCCCCGATGTCCGCGAGGCCGCCACCGGGAACGGCTCTGCGGACGAATGTGCCGGCGGACATCGGGCGTGTTCCGCGATTGCGAAGCCAGCCAAACTGCAAATACAACTCGACGTTATCTGTCGGCGTGTAGCTCTGCTTTAAGAACGCCTGGTCTCGGCGTAGTCGCGATTCGGTAAATGGCGCAGTTCGCAACTCCTGGCGCACCAGTGTGGGCAAAGGCGCGTTCACAGGTGTGCGCGTGGCGTCGGGCTGGGTAACTGCCTGGAGCGCCGCCCGCAGCGTCGGGCTGACTTGATAGACGCCAGGCGCAGTTCGCTGAAGAAACGATTGCCCGGTACCGAAGTGATGCGGGATCTGGTCCCACATAAATTCGGTTCGATATTTTCCAAACCGGCCGGCGTCCACAGTGAAACGCTGGTCACGCTCGCGAATTTCCAATCCTTTGAACCTAAGGAAGTACGGAGAGTCGGCACGAGTGAAATCCAACTTCAATTTCTGGACAAAGATGCCTTTGGGAACATCTCGCACTTCTTCGAACTTGGCGGTATGCCCTCCCTGAATGTCTTGCGCTTGGGCGCCAAATTCGACTGTCCCCTGGAAATTTGATTGTGTCTTGTCCTTGTCCGCCGTCTGGCCCGGAGTAGAAGGCGTGAATAGAAGCAATGAGGTCACACAGGTGATGACAGCGAACGCGGCGCGAAGAACCAGCTTGCCTCTGTCTGATTGAATTCTCATCTGCTCCTCTTTAACGCGTCAGGGTCCTGCCCCCTGGATGATTTGAGCCATGCACCTGACCATGACAATTGGCGCAGCCGCGATTTATTGACCATATATCCAGAGCTTGTCCGGCGGTGGTCGAATGGCGTGGCAGCATGTGAATGTGGCACTGCTGGCACAACAGATGTACGCGCGCCGTCAGCAGCTTGGGATTGTTCGAACCGTGCGGCGAGTGACAGTTCAAGCAATTCTCGCGGACTGGCGGATGGTCCCAGAGAAACGGCCCCCGCTTTTCGGCGTGGCAGGTGTAACAGACATTATTGACCGTATAATCCACGAGCATCTTGCCGCCCTCGCCTCCATGAGGATTGTGGCAGGAAGTGCAGCCTACCTTCATGTTGTGAAGCTCAGTGCGAAATAGATGGGTGGACCGCTGGAAAAAAGCTTTTCGCTTATCAGCGTGGCAGCCGAAACAAGTTTCTTCGACGGAAAAGCTGATCAGCATCTTGTCCGGCGTTTTGATTTCCGCTGCATCGGCGGGTGCGCCGTTAATTAGCGCTCGTTGCTGGCTGGCCAGCGCGCCAAACGCAAACTTCGCGTGATGTACATTATGGCATGACATGCAGCTCATGTCGCTGCGGTCATGCTCGCTGCCGTGCCAGCTAAAATGGTCGCGATCCCCCGAGTGACATTCCAGGCACCTGGCGTTTGCTCTTCGCCTTTGTTCAGGCGTCTTTAGTTCTGAGGGGTTGTCTATGTCCGCAGCGGCAATACGTTTTTCGCGGTTCTCAATGTGCTTCGCGCCGTCGCCGTGGCAAGTCTCACAGGTAGCAGCGCGCGAATCGTGCAAGAACTTTGCGGTCTTGCCGTGCGCTTCGAGCAAAAACGATTGCACGTAGGCTCGGTGACACGAAACGCATTTGTCGCCGATGGCACTTTGCGCCATGAGGTTCGCGGTGGATTCAAGGCGCGGAAATGGCTCGGGGGGTTGCGCTCGGGCGGCAGGCGAGCTGACCCTCAATGAGCTGAAACAGACACTGGCGAACGCGAAAACAGTCAGGAACGCGAACGCACGTACAGCGTTTGAAATAGAGCTGGCCTGGTCTTTGTGCTCAGGCACGCGAGTCACCCTGTCTTTAAGTATTTAACTCAAAAGCAATGATGCCTGGTAATGCTCGCGCGTAATGCGATTTGTGATCCGATGAATCGATACAAATCGCGGATGAAATATTCTTGCGCAGTTTACACCGCACTATTTTGGTGTCAAGACTTTTCCAGCGGAACGTTGTTCTAAAATTGTGACAAACCAACCGGGGTTTGCCCACAAGGATCTTGCTCCAGCGGTATCGGCGAAATTCGACCGGCTATTTCGGTTGAGTTAAGCTTCGTCTTCTCGATAAACATGCCGAATCAAGAACGGTTTAAAGATCCGAGGTAACAGTGAACCAAGTTCCAACCTGGCGCCGGAGCACAGCGAACTTTTTGAGCCTCGAGCGCAACGTCACGGCAGCCTCGGGCGCGATATTTCTGCTCGGCTTCGGCGAAGAGCTTTGGAAGAAGTTTCTTCCAAAATATCTCGAAGCTCTCGGCGCAAGCGTGCCCGTTATCGGCTTGTTCGGAACCGCCGAGGATTTCTTCGATGCGGCTTATCAATATCCCGGCGGTTGGATTGCCGATCGATTCGGCCGCAGAAAAGCGTTTCTATTGTTTCTCGGCCTGGCGTGCATCGGTTATCTGTTTTATCTCTTCGGAAGTTCATGGCCATTCGCTTTTGTCGGACTTGCATTTGCAATGTGCTGGCAGAGTATGGCATCGCCCGCGATGTTCGCCGTCATCGGTGACGCCTTGCCACCCGAAAAACGCGCGATCGGGTTTTCAGTCCAATCGATCCTGAAGCGAGTTCCGATTGTCATTGCGCCGGTGATTGGTGGCGTCATCATCGCCCGGCGCGGAATCATCTCAGGCACGCACGTGGGATTAATCGTCACACTGGTGATCGCTGGAGTCACCGTCTTTCTCATACGCCTCATGAGCATCGTACATGAAGCGCGTCGCTCCACTAACATCCTTGGCGTTTGGAATTCTTTTCAGCACGGCCTGAAGCGTTTACTTGTTTCCGATATTTTCGTTCGTACTTGTGAAGGAATGGCTGACGTTTTGGTTATCCTCTACATCACTAACATTCTGCATGTCAGCGTCGCGCGATTCGGTACTCTGATAGCGATTCAGTTTGTAACCACGCTCATCATCTATGTTCCGGCCGCCAAAGCCGCGGATCGGGTCGGCCGACGACCGTTCATCATCGCTACCTTTTGCGCCTTTGCACTTTATCCGCTGGCTATCGTGGCGGCGCACGATTTCATCGGGCTGGTTATTGCGTTTATCATTGGAGGACTAAGAGAAATCGGCGAGCCTGCGCGCAAAGCGATGATCGTCGATTTTGCCAATCCGCAAATGCGCGCACGGACGGTAGGCCTCTATTATTTGCTGCGCAGCTTTGCCATCACGCCGGCAGCGGCTGTGGGCGGAATGCTATGGCGGGTAACGCCGCAAACGCCGTTTGTGATTGCCGGCACGTTTGGGATAGTCGGCACGTTTTTGTTCATCGTGACTGTGCGTAAGCGACTTGGAACCTGATTAGGCAGTCGAAAGGAATTAAAATCATGCGCTTCATAAAGAATTCATCGGACCTCGCCAGGCGAAGTTCGAACCTGAGCGTTTTTGTTTTCACCATTCTCGCTGCTACTCATCTTGCGTGTTCTTCGCACGCGCAGCAGCAGCCATTTGATTGGACTTCAGTGGGAACCACTGTCGGTAAACCCGGCACGGTGCAACCGGACGGCGTTTACAAGATAGGTCTGCCGCGCACGGATTTACGTGTGAAAGTTGGCGATGTGGAAGTGAAGCCGACACTCGCGCTCGGTTCATGGGTCGCCTTCAGAAAAATGGCTGCGGAAACGATGGTGATGGGAGACCTGGTTTTGACTGAGGATGAAGTTGCGCTGGTGATGGGAAAACTTCAGGACGGCGGGATAGAGATAACCGCGCTTCACAACCACGTGCTCAACGAATCGCCCCGCGTGATGTACATGCACATTAGCGGACATGGCGACGCGGTGAAGCTTGCCGAATCGATTCATGCGGCGCTGGCGTTGAGCAAGACGCCGTTGACGACATCATCGGCTCCATCGCAGACAGAGCAGGTCGATCTCGACACAAAACAACTGGATCAAATTCTGGGGCGCACCGGCAAAATCAACGGTGGCGTTTATCAGTTCGCGATTCCGCGCGCGGAAAGAATCTTCGAAGGCGAAGAGGGTCGAGGCGCCGAGGCAATTCCCTCTTCAGTGGGTTTGGCGACGGCGATTAACTTTCAACCAACGGGCGGTGGCCGTGCCGCAATAACCGGCGACTTCGTGTTGACGGCGAGCGAAGCTAATCCGGTCATTGCCGCTCTGCGAGCGAACGGGATCGCGGTCACGGCCCTGCACAGTCACATGCTCAACGATTCGCCACGCCTTTTCTTCATGCATTTTTGGGCAAATGATGACGCGATGAAGCTGGCGCGCGGCCTCCGCGCGGCGCTGGATCGAACCAATTCCGCGAAATAGATCGGTCATGACAAATTCCGCATTTCGATAGCCGCGCAGTGTAGTAAGATGACTCAGCCCGCCCATGGCTTCTCCCTTGCGGAGCGATCAAGCAGATATGGTTATTATTAAATCGAAGACCATGTCCATGTTTCTTGCCGCGAGCTTCCTGCTGAGCTTGCTGTCATTTGCGTCTTCAATGACCGCACGGCGCACGCAGGAGCGAAATCGAACCGTCACGCCGCAACAGCCAAATCAACCGACTCAATCTGCTGAACCCGTAATGCGCATCGCGCTCTCGACCGACGTGCGCGCGGCGACAATCTCAACGACGGCAAAGCTGCTGAACGCGTCTGATCTGGTTGGTGAGCCCCAAGCTCTGGAAGTGTCGCGCGTGCGCGTCGAGTCGCGTCTACTCACGCCCACGCAGTCATCCGAGCAAAACATAGAAATCGTTGTGGCCAAGTCGTTGTCGCGCGACGATGCCGATCGACTCGTCGATTCGGTTCGTGAGCTGGCTGACGAACAAGCGAAAGCCGTCGCGGAGCCGACCGGCAGCTGGCGCGTGATTGTCGTGAAGCAGTCGATCGAAGACGCGGAAGAAGCCATCGGCAAACTGGAAGGGGCGGGCTTCGATGCCACGACATCATTTCAGGCGCCCACGAACGAAGAGAAACTGCCGCCGACCAACGGAAGCGGAAACAGTTCTGGCACCGCTGGTCAGATCGTGAACAACGGCAGCGCAAAATCCCCAAACGCGAACAGTCTCAATCGCGTGAAATTGACATCGCGCGCCAGTGCGCCAAACCGCGAAGTGGTCGCCTTTGCCGGCGGACTCGCACCGCTGCATTCGAGTGCGCCGGTAACGTTCGCATCGAGCGATGAGAGCAACGCGCCCGTTCGCTTTAACGACAAGCCTTTCCGTGGGCGAATCGAAGTGTTCGCGAACCGCCGGGGGTCGCTGACGGTCGTGAACGTGATCGGCCTCGAAGATTACGTGCGCGGCGTCGTGCCGAACGAGTTGTCGTTCCCTGCCCTCGAAGCCTTGAAGGCCCAGGCAATCGCCGCGCGCACCTATGCCTTGAAAAATCGCGGTCAGTTTGCGCCCGAAGGCTTTGACCTGTTGCCGACGACGCGCTCGCAGGTTTATCGCGGACTGACCAGCGAAACGCCTTTGACGACCCGCGCCGTCGACGAGACGCGTGGCATCGTTGCCACTTACAACGGCGAGCCAATTAACGCGCTCTACACTTCCACCTGCGGCGGCCGGACCGAAGATGCCGAAAACATTTTTAATGAAGCAGTTCCTTACCTGCGCGGACGCGAATGCGCGGCCGAAATCAAAGCGCCGTTCGCGCCGTTCATGATCAAAAGTTCGCGCGATCTTTTTGAAATCAAGGACGAAAGGGACCTTGAGTACGCCAGGGATGTCGCGCTGCTGGAGGTAAACGGTTTCAAGTTGCCGATTGGCAAAATATCGAGTTCGTGGCTGGCAGATGACCTGGAAAACGATGAGGCAAGAGATTGGCTGACCGCCACCGCTCGGGTCGCTCGCAACGGTGATTACAGACCGGTGGACAACTCGATCAAGCCGCCGTCATTCTGTACCGCGCTGATCGCCGCAGTGTACGGAGAGACCAGAGCTGACACGCTTTTGAATTCTGCCGATATTGATTATCTACTCAGCTTTCATGACGGCGAGGAGGTGCCGGCCGCGAATCGCGCCGACGTGGCCATGCTGATCCGCGAA
>DASYTZ010000031.1:0-32924 GCA_036001745.1 Pyrinomonadaceae bacterium | reverse complement strand
GCTCGAAGACGTTGTCGATCCGGTTGAAGGCACGGTCATCGTCGAATCGAATCAGGAGATCGATGAGGATCTCGCCGCTGAAATCCAGCGTTCCGGCGTGCAGCGCGTTCGCATTCGCTCGGTCTTGACCTGCGAATCGCGTCGGGGCTGCTGCGTGAAATGCTATGGCCGCAACCTGGCGACCGGCCGCCCGGAGGACATTGGTGAAGCCGTCGGCGTCATCGCTGCTCAATCAATTGGCGAGCCCGGCACGCAGTTGACGATGCGTACGTTCCACATCGGCGGCACGGCGCGTCTGGAAGAATCTTCGAAGCACGAAGCGCGCGTCGAAGGCAAAATCAAATATATCGATTTGCAAACGGTCAAGAGTCGTAAAGGCGAGCGCGTGGCGATGAATCGCAATGGCGCGTTGACGATCATCGATGAGCGTGGCCGTGAAGTCGCGCGTTATCAAATTGTTTACGGCGCGCACATCCTGGTCGAAGACGGCGCGCAGGTGGCCCAGGACCAGTTGCTCGCAACTTGGGACCCGTTCACTTTTGCCATCCTGACCGAGGTCGGCGGCCACGTGAAGTTCCAGGACTTGAAGGAAGGCGTAACTTTCGAAGAAGAGACCGACCAGGTGACGGGCCTCTCGCACATGGTGGTCAAGGATTCGCCCGACGAAAAGAAACAGCCACGTATGGAAATTCGCAATGCCAGCAACAAGGTCCTCAAGACCTATCAGATGCCGGTGCGTGCGAACCTGATGGTCAACGACGGCGAGCAGGTTGAACCCGGCGACGTCATTGCCAAGATTCCGCGCGAAACGACGAAGACCAAAGACATCACCGGCGGTCTGCCGCGCGTCGTCGAGCTGTTCGAAGCTCGCCGGCCGGCGGAGGCCGCGGTCATGTCGGAAATCGACGGCACGGTGAAGCTGGGACCGATCTCGAAGGGCAAACGCAAACTGATCATCGTCGGCGACGATGGTGAAGAGCGCGAGTACGACATCCCGCGCGGCACGCACATCAACGTGCAGGAAGGTGATCGCGTGCGCGCCGGCGAGGCTTTGCAGGACGGTCCGTTGAACCCGCACGATATTCTGCGCGTGCTCGGAATGAATCGTTTGCAGGAATACCTGACGAACGAAATTCAGGAGGTCTATCGGCTTCAGGGCGTGAACATCAACGACAAGCACATCGAAGTGATTGTTCGCCAGATGTTGCGCTGGGTGAAGATTAAGGAAGTCGGCGACACCGAATTCCTTTTGGAAGAGCAAGTCGATCGCTTCCGTTTCTCGGACGAGAACGAGCGCGTGCAAGACGAGAAGGGCGAAGTCTCACAGGCGGAGCCTCTGCTGCTCGGCATCACCAAGGCATCCTTGTCGACGGATTCCTTTATTTCCGCCGCCTCGTTCCAGGAGACAACGCGCGTGCTCACCGAAGCGGCGATATCCGGTCGCGTGGATTACCTGCGCGGCTTGAAAGAGAACGTGATTATGGGCCGCCTGATTCCGGCCGGCACCGGCATGGAGTACTACCGCAACGTCGATGTCGACCGCGACGAGACGATCGGGGAAGCCGCGGCGCAAGAGGAAGAGTTTCCCGAGATTCTTGGCGGCGTCGAGATTCCTCCTTCACCCCACACCGTCCTGCCGACCACCGGCGACGCGGACATCGTGGGCGAGCCTGAGGAGACAGTTGAGGTTGGTGAGCCGGAAGAGTAACGGGGCAGTAGCCCAACCATGAGGGAGGGCTCAAGTTCTAAGACGAACGAACCGGCGCTGGCGTCAAAGCCGCGCCGGTTTTTCTTTTCTCGCGACGCCTTAACATATTTTCCTTTCCAATCTGCTGACCTTGCGCTATTATCCGCGCGATTAGCTGAAATGTTCTGCAATCAAACTTCTTACTTCGCCTTTATCACCCGCTTCTCGAATTTAGAGAGGCGGACTGGCGAAGCCGAGCGTAAAGAAGTGAAGAGCGACTAACATCTAAGCGCACACGAAAGGTATTCAGCCAGCCGCAGCTCAATTGAATGGCATGCGGCTGGCTTTTTTCGTGGCGGAAGTTTCAGGTGTGAGCCACTCAAGAAACAGCAGTCGAATCTATGACCTTAGGGGAACCACTCAATGAGCATTGAAGACTGGCGGACGGAGATAGATGCGCTCGACCGCGATTTGCTGCGCCTGCTTAACCGGCGCGCGCGGCTGGCTTTAAAAGTTGGCGAGTCAAAAACCGCCGCCGGCATAAATCTTTGCGACCACACTCGGGAACGAGAAGTCATTGAGCGTATGTGCCAGGCCAACGAGGGGCCGTTGGACGACCGCGCAATCGTAGAACTGTATCGCGCGATCATTCATGAATCGCGACGAATTCAAAACCGTCTAGCTGATCAATCGAGCGAGGAACAAACCGAGCATAAACTCAACTTGCCAACCGATCGCCGCCGCATTGCTTTTCAAGGCGCACCCGGCGCCTTCAGCGAAGAAGCCGCAGTCAAGCTTCTCGGCAAAGAAATCGCGCTGGTCCCGCGCCAAACTTTCGAGTCACTTTTCGCGGCCATCGACGAAAAAAGTGCTGACTACATTCTGGCGCCGATTGAAAACAGTTTGGCTGGCTTCGTTCATGCCAGCTTCGATCTGCTCTTGGATAGCAAGCTCTTCATAATTGGCGAAGTCATCATTCCCATTAGTCACTGTCTCATTGCCTGCCCGGGTGCGTCGTTCGAAGCGATTAGTGCAGTTGAATCGCATCCAGTCGCGCTCGATCAGTGCCGCCGCTTTTTGGCGGCTAATCCGCAAATCCGGCGAATTGCCGCGGAGGACACGGCAGGCAGCGCGGCACGCATCCTCGAGCGTGGCGATCCGACGCGCGCGGCCATTGCGGGCAGACGCGCGGCCGAAAAATATGGCGGCGTGATTCTGCGTGAACATCTGGAGGACAGCAGCGAAAACTACACTCGCTTTCTCTTGCTCTCGACGACAGCGGATTTTCCTGAAGCTGCCGACAAGCTGTCCCTCGTCATCGAGTTGCCGCATCAACCGGGCGCGTTACATAGTGCGCTCGCGCCGTTCGCGCAGCGTGGACTTGATTTGCTCAAGATTGAAGGTCGACCCGTGAAAGGTCGGCCGTGGGAATACTGCTTCTATCTCGACGTGCGTGGTTCAGCCAATGACACTGAAGTGATTGATACGCTGAACGAGCTGCGTCGTGGCCGGGTGGAGGCGAGGATTCTTGGAAGTTATCGATGGGCGCGCGTGCCGAGCGATTAAAGCATAGGGGAAAGGGCAAAGGGCAAAGGGAGGGTAAGGAAAGACCCAGGAAGGAAAAGTCAAAACTGAAAGGTTAAGACACTTTGCTCTTACCTCTTAGCTCTTTGCGAATACAATCATGATCCTGATTCTGACACCCAACATCGAACCCGAAAGTGCGAGCTATCAGCAATTGATGGCGCATCTCTCACGCCTGCAAGACATCCGCGTGCGCGTGCATCGCGAGCAGGGGACTGAGCAAACCCTGACCGAGATTTACCTGATCGGAAATACTTCATCGATCGCGGTCGAAGATATGAAAGGGCTGCCCGGCGTCGAGCGCGTCGTGCGTGTTTCGGAAGAGTATCGCGTGCTGGGCCGGCATCGCGACGATCAGCGGGCATCGCATTTCGATTATCAAGGACTGCGCTTTGGCCAGGACACGCTGCATGTCTTCGCGGGATTGTGCGCCGTGGACACGAGGGAGCATGTCGAGCTGATGATGCAAGCTCTGCACAAACACGGCCACGTGTGCACGCGCATGGGGGCATATAAACCGCGGACTAGTCCGTATTCTTTTCAGGGGCACGGACGGAAGTGTCTGCCTTACGTTTTTGAGCTGGCGGGAAAATATGGAATCAAAGTCATCGCCATGGAAGTCACGCATGAATCACAAGTTGATGAGATTCAAGAAGCGCTGCGCAGCACTGGCGATGCAACTGGCGTGATGCTCCAGATTGGCACGCGCAACACGCAGAATTTCGAGTTGCTGAAATTTGTTGGACGGCAGAACGAGTTTCCGGTTCTGCTCAAGCGTGGTTTCGGCATCACGCTAACCGAGTCTCTGCACGCCGCGGAGTATCTGGCGAGTGAAGGGAATCGCAAAGTCATCTTCGGGCTGCGGGGCGTCAAGACGAACTTTGGCGATCCGCACCGGAACTTCCTCGACTTCGCGCACGTGTCGGTCGTCAAGCGCCTGACGCGCATGCCGGTTTGCATCGATCCCTCGCATGCCGTGGGCTGGCGCACGAGCGGTCCGGAAGGCATCCTCGACCTGATGCATGCAACGGCTCAGGGCCTGATTGCCGGCGCGAATATGGTCTTAGTGGATTTCCATCCGGCGCCGGATCGCGCTCTGATTGACGGCCCGCAAGCGCTGTTACTTGAGGAGTTGCCGCACTTCCTCGCCGACGTGGCCGTCGTCCGCGAGGCCTACGAAAGACGGGTCGCGCTGGCCGAGCAGGCGCAGGAACTTCAGACGTTATTTGCAAAATAATCCTTCCCAATGGGGCAGCCTTGCGCTAACATGCCGCGCGAGGCGGATGTCCCCGCGGCCTCGTTGAATCTGTTCCCCCGACCTGCCGCGTGTTCTGATAACAAGCGGACAAGTGAACTGTTATTCAGGTGCGCACGCCTCTGGCGTGCCAGCATGCCGGAGGCATGCGTACCGATTCGGTCTCGGTTTTAGTCAGGAGGTTCAAAGTGAGAAGAACTTTCCCCCGCCTCGTCGTTGTCCTGTCCCTGTTTGTCTGCGGTTATTCCGTCCGCGCACAGAGTCCCGGTCAGTCGAAAACGGGAGCCCTCCCCAACGGTCGGGCTACTGCCCCGCTGGCTGAACAACCGAACGCGCGGGAATCGCTGCCCGATCTGGTTCGGCGCGTGAAGCCTTCAGTCGTCTCAGTGCTGACTTATGACGCGAAGGGCGAGCCGCTGATCAGTGGCAGTGGGTTCTTCATTCGTCCCGGTGAAGTCGTCACTAACATGCACGTCATCAAAGGCGCGCAGCGCGTCGAGATTCACACGCTCGACGGCAAAGGCCGCACATATCCTGTTCCGGGCGCGCTGGTAATCGACGAAGAAGCTGACCTCGCGCTGCTTAGTGTGAACCTACCGGAAGAGAAGTCACGGCCGTTGCCACTCTCTACAAGCTTGCCGGAAGAGGGCGAGCAGATTTTCCTGATTGGCAATCCGCTGCGGTTGGAAGGATCAGTCAGCGACGGCATTGTCTCTGCGGTGCGCGAAGTGCCGGACGTCGGCCGCATCATTCAAATTACCGCGCCGGTTTCGCACGGCAACAGCGGCAGTCCACTCTTCAACATGCGTGGGCAGGTCATCGGCATCGTCACCGTCAAAGTCACGAATGGCCAGAACATTAATCTTGCGCTCGGCGCCGCGCGCATTGCATCACTGCAAGGCGATCAACTGATTTCTTTCGATCAGATTGGATCCAAAGGCCGTTCGAACCAGCCGGAAGCGCTCGCGGATCTTTGGTATCGCGGCGGCATCGATTCAATGTGGCTGGGAAACTATGACAGCGCGCTCAACTATTTCGAGACGGCGGCGAACCGCAATCCCAAGCGCGCGGAGACGTGGATTCAAATCGGCTATTGCAAAGTTAAGCAGGGCCGCAACGATGAAGCCATTCGCGCCTACCAACACGCGCTGGCGCTGCGCCCGACGTCAGCCGACGCGCACAACAAACTTGGCGACGCGTACTTCTACGCCGGCCGATTCAACGAAGCAATCGCTGCGTACCAGCACGCCGCGCGGCTGCGGCCGAAAGACGGCGAGGCCTATTACAACCTCGCGCTGGCTTATCTGGAAATTGGCGATCGAGAAGCCGCACTGGCCCAGAGTCGCGTGCTGGCGAGTGTCGATGCCGAGCTGAATAAGAAATTGTTGAGTGAAATGCAGCGGTGAAACAAAGACCATTTGACATTTGGCATTTGAGATTTGTCATTTGGCCATTTGAACTCGAACGAGCGACGGACTATATCCCGGTGCGACTAATTGACAAGCTAAACAAGACCTCGCGAAAACAATGTCAAATGACAAATCTCAAATGCCAAATGTCAAATGATTAGTAGTTCGTCAAAATATCTTCGGAAGCGAATCCCATCTGCTGCAGACGATCTCGCGTCTGCTCAATCATTTCGCGCGAGCCGCACACCAACGCCACTGGCGATTTCAGGTCCGCGAGGACGTGATCCAGAAGCGATTGCACGTAACCGGTGCGGCCTGACCAATCGTGGCCGTCGGGACGTGAGATGACCTGGCGCAACTCCACGCCTGCTTTTTCCCAGTCGTCAATTTCATCGCGATAGCAAAACTCATCCGGCCTGCGCGCACCGTAGAGCACGACGAGGTCGCCGTATTTTTCGCGGCGATGCAAAACGTATCTCAGCGCGGATCGCAGCGGCGCGACGCCGGTCCCCATCGCAACGAACACCAGGTCGCGTCCCGTCTGCGCGTCCAAATCGAACCCGGCGCCGGTCACCCCAAGCAGATCGACAAGATCGCCCGCGCCCATGTCAAAGAGTGCGACGCTCGCGCCGATGGTGCGCTTCACGAGAATTTCCATTTCGGTATCTTCAGGAGAACTCGCGAATGCAAAGTAAGCCGGTTCTTCCCCGTCCACGCGCACGATCGCCACTTGGCCTGGTATGAAAGAAACGGTTGACGAATCCGCCGGCACGAGATCAAACGAGCGAATTTTGCGGCCTTGCTCACGGATTGTGGTGATGACGAGTGGACGTGTTCGTTCTGATGACATTAATCATTCAAAGTGTAGTGCAACATTGAAGAAAGCGAAAAACGTAAGGACCGGCTGCCGGTCTGCGTCTCAATTCTTGTATGTTCGTCGACTCGTCGGTGTTAGAATGTCGGGGATGATTCGGACGTTCAGTCGCAATCTACCGCTGGCACTCGGAATCTTTATCCTGTCGGCTGGCCTGGTGACTGCCCAATCTGGTCGCCGTGGCGTCAAACAACCACCGCCGGCGGTTGTTACGCCGTCCGTGTCAAAACCCGCAGAGCCATCACCCACGACACAGAAAGCCTGGAGGGTGCAATTGTTGGTTGGTATTCAGGATCCGAGTCCGTTTGATGGAAATGCTTACTACCTGGCTGACACCGTTCTGGCCGCGTGCGTGGCTCGTTTGAATGAAGCGGATGGCGTCAAGGCATCAGTCGCCGCTCGTCGAACGACGCGTGCTGATGCAGTCAAGGCCGCCAAAGCCGAGACTGAGCGGTATGTTGTGTGGATGCAAGTTGGGAATGACAGTACTGACGCCAACAGGCAGGTCAACAACACAACCGACGAAATCTACTTAACCTACATGGTGCTTGAACCCGGCAGCGCGAAGGTAAAGAAGTCGGGCCGTGTCCAACCCGGAGTTTACAAAGTGGGCAACGTCGGCGTCGGTGGTCCATCCTCGCGACGCAGCCCGATTTACTCTGATTACGCCGTCAAACAGTCAGCGCGCCAAGCAGCAGAACAAATTCTCTCGGCCTTCGGAATTCGTGCGGATGGGCCTGGACTCGCCCGAGTGCCATAGCTTCTACCGTCCCGTTCGCGATCACCCACTAAAGTCACATCGCTCCATAAAGCCTGTCAATCACTGCTCGGTACTTTTCATCGATCACGCGCCGCTTCACTTTCAATGTTGGGGTGAGTTCGCCTCCCTCAACCGTGAATTCATGTTCGAGTAACGCAATCTTCTTAATTTTTTCGAATTGAGCGAGACCTTGTGTGCGCACCACGATTTGTCGTTCGAACAGATCGATGATGCGTGGGCTGTGGCAGAAGTCCGCCCGTGAATGGAGCTCGAGCCCTTTGTATTTTGCGTAACCTTCGAGCTGTTCCCAATCCGGGACAATCAAGGCGGCGGCGAACTTGCGCTGGTTGCCAATCACCACAACTTGATTCACAAATCGCGAGCCTTTGATCATCTGCTCGATTGGCTGAGGGGCGATGTATTTGCCGCCCGAAGTCTTGAGCAACTCTTTCTTGCGATCGGTAATCGTGAGAAAGCCCTCGGCATCGAGGCTGCCGATGTCGCCGGTTTTGAACCAGCCGTCGTCGGTGAAAACCGCGCGCGTCTCTTCCGGCTTGTGCCAGTAACCCTGCATGACATGCGGCCCGCGGGTTTCGATCTCACCGTCGGGGGCAATGCGCACCTCGACGTTGCGAATTGGTTTACCCGAAGTGCCGATGCGAATGTCCTGAAGCTGGCCCGCAGTGATCACCGGCGAAGTCTCAGTCAGTCCGTAGCCCTGAACGATGGGCAAACCCGCGCCGAGAAACGCCAGCCCCACGTCATTCGAGAGCGGCGCGCCGCCCGAAACGAGAATGCGAATGCGGTCGCCCATCGCCTTGCGCAGCTTCTCGAACAAAATGAGATCGGCAAGCTTGTGCTTCAGCGAAAGCCAAAGTGGAATGCGTTTGCGATCCGACTTCAGTTGCGCGCAGCGCCTGCCAACCTCAATTGCCCATTGCACCAAACCCGCGTTCAGCTTTCCCTTGGCCATGGCGCGATCCTGAACGCGCGCCAGAATCTTTTCGTAGATGCGTGGGACACCGACAAAAACCGTCGGATGAACCTCGCGCAGGTATTCGCCCAACGTTTCGAGTTCGCCAAAGTAGACGCTCATGCCGTGATGCAGGTACATGTTCATCGCCTGCCGCTCGAAACTATGCGACAGAGGCAACACCGACAGTGCCGAATCCTTTTCGCCAAATTCGAGGTGATTCGACGAATCGATCAGGTTCGAAACCATGTTCGCGTGCGTCAGCATTACACCCTTCGGCTCGCCCGTGGTGCCGGACGTGTAAATGATCGTCGCGAGACCTTCAGGTTGGGCGGCTTGAGCTAACTCGGTACTGAGTTGTGGTTGCGCAATTTCAAGTTCGCGGCCAGCTTTCTCAAGGTCTGCGAGGGTCAACACGTTTGATTCACCAATCGTCGTCCCTTCGAACAGGACGACGTGCGAAATGGTTGAGCAACTCTGCGCGGCCGCGCAAACTTCGTCGAACTTTTCGCGCGTCGCCACGAACAAGGCGCGCGGCTCGCAGTCTTTCAGAATATATTCAACCTGAGGCGGCGTCAGCGTCGGATAGATCGGAACAGTAATCGCGCCGGCGACTAGGCAGCCTTGATCGGCGAGCACCCATTCGACGCAGCTTTCCGAAAGCAGCGCCACGCGATCGCCTTTGCGCACACCGAGCGAGTAGAGGCCAAGGGCAATGTGCCGCGCTCGACGCAGCATGTCTGAAGTGGAAATCGAATGCCACACGCCGTCTCGTTTGTAATTAAGCGTGTTTGGTTTCGGATGATCGCGCGCAACACGTTCATAGATTTCAGGCAGCGTCGTCGGCTCGGCATCGTCGAGCGGCACGCGCTGTCCGACAAACTTCAGTTTGTCGCTCGTTTGCATCACAGGGAATCTAACCGCGAATGCGACAAACTAAAGTTTGTCGGACACTAGACACTCACTCCGTTCAGAAAAACATCCATGACCACGTCAGCCATCGGCGCGAGTTTGTAATTGCGCTTTGAGATGATCCAATTCGTGGCCATCTCGTCGAGGGCACCGAACAGAATTTTGGCGGCAGCTTTCGCGTGAACTTCTTTGCGAAATACCCCGGCGGCCTGGCCTTCTTCAAATATCTGTCGCAGCAAGCCAAGGTATTCCGCAAATCCCGCGGCAGAGAACTCGCGCATGAACTTGGTTGAGCCGCGCAACTCGACCTGGAAAACGACCGCCAGATCGCGATCCGCGCCGAGGCGCTCCAGATGCAGCGCGGCAATGCGCCGAAGCTTTTCGCGCGGGTCGCTGACCTTCTCGATCAGCTTGCGCGCGGCGGCGATTGCTTCGGCCATATTCTGATCGAAAATCGAATGCAGAATTTCTTCTTTACTCTTGAAGTAAAGATAGACAGTGCCATCGGCCACGTCGGCTGCTCGTGCGATGTCCGCGACTTTTGAATTGAAATACCCGTTGCGCGCGAAGACGCGCGTAGCGGCGCGCAGGATTGCGGCGCGTTTGTCAGCGCTCGAATTGCGCGACGACGTTCTTTTTTGTGCGGCCCTTGGCATTAATGAATGAATGAATCGTCACTCAGTGACAATGACAGCGTAGCCTGTCGCCGAGAATGGGGCAAGGCCGTATCTTAGTCGTTGCGCGGGCCGTCCGGGACGAACCTATCGCCGGTGTCGAGGTGCAACGCGCCTTCGCGGAGTCGCAGCTCAGTTTGCGGGAATGGAATCTCGATGCGCGCGTCGCGGAAAAGTTTTTCAATTCGATAGTTGATGTCGCTCCGTATCTGCGTGTGCAGACGCGGCCGATTCGTCCAAACCAGCAGACGGAAATCCAACGACCAGTCACCAAACTTGAGGAACTGAACCTTCGGCGGCGGATCCTTCAGGACGTTGTCAACGTCTTCAGCGGCTTTCAGCAACGTGTTCGTCACCAGCTCAACGTTCGTGTCGTAGGCAACGCCTACGGGGATGGCGATGCGCGCGCGCGGATCGCCGTACGACCAGTTGATCAAGCGCTGGCTTACCAGGCGCGAGTTGGGCACGATGATCGAAATGCGATCGTTGGTCGCCACGACGGTCGTGCGCAGATTGATGCTCTGGACGTCGCCCTCGTCGTCGCCAATTGTGATGCGATCGCCGACGCGCACCGGTCGTTCGAACAACAGAATGAATCCTGAGGCGATGTCTGCCGCGATGTACTGCAAGCCAAAGCCGATGCCGACCGAAAGGGCCGTGAAGATTACCGCAATCGATGTGAGGTCAAGGCTGAAGGCGACCTTCAGCGCCAGCAACACGCCCAGCGTGATTACTATGTATTGCGCCAACCGGCCCAGCGTGTAACGTAACCCAGGATCAAGGTAGGCCTTCTTCGAAATACTTTTCTGGAGCAGCCGGCTCACCGTTCTTGAAAACAGCAAGACGACCACAAGGATGATTACACCTTCGATCAGCCGCGTGACAGAAACCTCAATGCTGCCGATTTGATACGGCTGGTTGAGATACCGCCAAACACGCACAACCACGCGCAGGCCGTCCTGAAGCGCGAGCACCGCACGGATGCTCAAAAGGCCACTAAACACTTGTCCAGTCACGGTTTCTCCTACTATATGTGTGACGCTCGAGCGCGTCAAAACCAGGTCGCGATTGGGGGGCGACTGCAACTTTATTTCAAGCTTTTTTCGTAACAATGTTAATAATCGCCGGAGGCGGAGCGTTTTATGGCCGGGAAGGAAATTCCGAACAAAGATATGCTGGCTGCCGTGAAAGCGCTCAAAACCGCAGATTACGCCGAGAATTCGATTGCGCGGAAACCGAAGGACACGACGTTGCAGAATTTGTCCCACGTATCAGCTAATCTCGAGAGTCTGTTCGAGCGGCACCACGACCGCGTGTTTCGCGCGGCTTACCGTGTCACCGGTAGCGCGGCGGACGCCGAAGACGTTTTGCAGACGGTGTTTCTGCGTCTGGCGCGTGGGTCGGAGCAGTTAGCCGTTCCCGAGAATCCCGAAAGCTATTTTGCGCGAGCGGCCGTGAATGCTTCGCTTGATCTGCTGCGCGCGCGGAAGCGTTCGAAAATCGTGGCGATTGAGGACATCGAGACAAGCCCAGAGTTTGGTGAGTTGGCATCGCGACATCCGGAGCGCAGTCATGAAGACCGCGAGCTGCGCAATTTGATTCGTGAGGCGGTTTCGAAGCTGGGGCCGACCGCCGGACAGATGTTCGCGCTGCGGTATTTCGAAGGGTTCGATAACGGTGAAATCGCGCGCACGATGAAGACTTCGGCGCTCGTCGTCGGGGTGACGCTGCATCGCGCGCGTGCGCGGCTGAGGAAAGAGATTGGGAATTATTTGCAGAGGCATGCGAGCTAATAAAGAAAGACTACGGAATCATCTTGGGAGTGAAATCATGAAGAACAAAGAACTCGACAACATCCTGGATAAGGTTACGACGGAGATTCGTGCTGAGGAGATCGACACGACCGTCGCAAGCGAGGCCGCGGAGCGCGTGTGGATGAAGATGTCGGCTGACGTTGATGCGCGCAGGATGCGCGCGAACCGCCTGCAAGATGCAGGCGCTCCGGCTGAACGTATTGAAAGCTGCGCGGACTTCCAGTCGCTGATCCCGGCGTACTTACGTCACGAGTTGTCCGAAGCTCGCGCGCTACTGCTGGTCGATCATACGCACGAGTGCATTCCTTGCCGTAAGGCTCTGAAACAGGCGCGCACGGCGCGAGTTGCGGCCGCAGTCACGCCGCGGCGGCAAACGCGAAAGTCATCTCGATACAGCTTGAATCCCGTGATTCTTCGTTGGGGAATCGCGGCAGTGTTGGTCATTGGGCTTGGTCTGGTCGCGTGGCCGCTGATTCAGCGTTACGTCCCGTTCGGTTCGGTCGAAGCGACTGTGCAAGCAGCCGAAGGCCCGGTTTATCTGGTCGAAGACGCGCAAACTCGTCCGCTTACTAACGGCGCAAGGCTCGGGCGCGGCCAGGTGATTCGCACGGCCAAGGACGCGCACGCTGTTGTGCGGCTGGGCGATGGCACGACGATCGAAATGAAGGATCGCTCAGAGTTCTCGATTAATCAGACGTTGCGCGGCACTACCATTCATCTTGGTTCGGGCAGTGTGATTGTCGAGGCTGCAAAGCAAAAGAACCATCTCTATCTCGACACGGGCGATTCGCTGGTTTCCGTTACGGGTACGATTTTTTCCGCGAACGCGGGCACAAAAGGTTCGCGGTTGAGCGTGATCGAGGGGCAGATCAACCTTGATCACAATGGCAAAGATCGCGTGCTGAAGGCGGGCGAGCAAGCGACGACGAGCCCGGCCATCGAGACGATTCCGGTCAAAGAAGAAATCGGATGGAGTCGTAACGCCGCGAAATACTCACAGACTCTCGAAGCTTTGGCGGCGCTCAACAAAGAATTGAATGCAGTGCAGGAGCCGGGCGTGCGTTATTCGACGCGGCTGCTCGACATGATGCCCGAGAACACCGTTTTGTATGCGGCGGTGCCGAATCTCGCGGCGACGATTGTCGAATCGAACCGCATCATTGAAGAGAAGATTCAGCAGAATCCGGCGCTGCACGATTGGTTTCAGAACCATCGCCAGCCGGGAATGAACAACGCCATCGCCGCGATTCGCGATTTTGGCGACCAACTCGGCGAAGAGATCGCGGTCGGCGCGGGCATGGATGACAAAGGCGAACCGGTTTCGCCAGTGGTCCTTGCTGAACTGAAGAACCCCGCTGGTTTCCGCGCGTTCTTTGACGCTGAGATGCAGAAGCTAAGCAGCGACGGCAAGAACCGTCCGCAAGTTCATTGGATCGATGATCCGCGCACGGCACAAGCCGAGGCGACAAAATCGGGCGACCGAGAGATCTATGTTTGGATCAACGGTGACGTGCTCGTGGGCTCGCCGAAACTTGATGAGTTGCAGCGCATCGCGAGCAATCCGCAATCGAGTTTCACTTCGACGGCATTTCGCAATCGTATCGCCGATGTTTATCGCGAGGGTGCGGGGCTGGTGGTTGCTGCTGACCTCGAAAAAATCCTGGCGCATGCGAACACGTTTCACAAATCCAGGCCGGACGCGGGTAAACATGAAGAGGCGCTGAATCAGCTCGGCGTGACGAATTTGAAATCGTTCGTGCTGGATCAAAAGAAGACCGACGGCAAAACTCACACGCGCGCCGTGCTGGCTTATGACCAGGCGGATCATGGAATTACTTCCTGGTTGGCGCAGCCGGGACCGATGGGCTCGCTCGATTACATTTCGCCGGACGCGAATATCGTCGCCGGCTTTGTCGTCAAGAACCCAACGGCAGTCGTTGACGATCTACTGCGCGTGGTGAACTCAGTCTGTCCTGATCTGGACAAACATCTGGACGAATTAGAGAAGAACCACGGTTTGAATCTCCGCAGCGACTTTGCCGCGCCGCTCGGCGGCGAGTACGCATTCGCGATCGATGGGCCGATTCTGCCGACGCCTTCTTGGAAGCTGGTCTTTCAGGTCAACGACCCGGCGCATTTGCAGCAGACGTTCGAGCGCGTCGTTACCGAAGTTAACGCACAGGCGGCGAAGGAAGGGAAGAAGGGCCTGGAATGGGATCGCGTGGACGTTGGCGGACGCACGTTTTATACATTGCGCTCCGCGGACTTCGGGGTCGAAGTGAATTACGTGTTCACGAACGGTTACATGATTGCTGGACCGTCGCGCGCTCTGGTCGAGCAGGCGCTGCGGTATCACGATTCCGGAACGACGTTGAAGACGTCGGCTAAGTTCACCGCTGGATTGCCCGCGGATGGCCAGGTGAATTTCTCGGCGTTTGTCTATCACAACATCGCGTCACTGGTGCAGCCGTTTGCGAAAGGGATGGCCGGAGCGAATCTGCCATCCGGTCCGCAAAAAGCGCTCGCCATGGCCGCGACCATGGAGCCGACGCTGGCCTATGCCTACGCGTACGGCGATCACATCGAAGTGGCCGCGAACACGGAAGGTGGCCCATTCGGACTAAGTCCGGCGACGCTGCTCGGCATGCCAAACGCATTCGAGCTGCATCATGTGCTCGAGCAGGGAATGAGGAAGTAGTTGTTACCGTGTCAGAAGCTCGACCGTAAAGGAGGGCAACTCGCGGTCCATAGCGTGAAGAATGAAGCTTGCCCTCGCTCACGCTCGGGCTTCTGACACTCGCCCTTCTTTTTCAGGGAGCCGACCACAATGCAAGTCATCACTTCAAATACCGATCGTAAAATTCTGCTTAACGCCGTCACGCTCATCGCGCTCGGCGTTTCGATTTTCGTCCTCGATACTTGGGGAAACCTTTTCGTAAGAGTGTTCGTAGGTTTATTCTGGGGTTCGTTCATGCTGGTTTTGAATGGTCCCGGCTTGGTCCGCATGATGCGGACTTTGAAACGCTTCGATGCCAGACGCCATCGCACCAATCACGGTCTCGCCACCTACGAACGCCGGCCCTCCGGTTATTGATCTGCAACGGCTGTCGGTCACGTTCGGCGGCCGCCCAATCCTGCGCGAGCTGAATGGAGAGTTGCGCGGACGCGCGATCGGTTTGCTCGGCCCGAACGGCGCCGGCAAGACTACGCTGATTCACACTCTGCTCGGTTTCCACGCGCCATCCGCGGGCACCGCGCACATCTTCGGCCGCGACATCCGCGGCGACGCCAATCAAATAAAGCGCCTGATCGGTTACATGCCTGAGCGCGATTCGTTCATCGCGAAGATGTCGTGCGTGCACTTCGTGCGCTTTATGGCCGAGCTGTCAGGCTTGCCGCCGGCGGCTGCGCTTGAACGGGCGCATGAAGCGCTGTTCTTTGTTGGATTGGGCGAAGCTCGCTATCGGAATCTGGACACGTTTTCGCTCGGCATGAAGCAACTGGCGAAGCTGGCGCAGGCAATTGTGCACGGGCCAAAGCTGATTTTTCTCGATGAGCCGACGAACGGACTTGATCCGCCCGCGCGCACCCGGATGATCAAAATGATTCGCGAGATTCGCGAGAGCGGCGAAGCAAACATCGTTCTGTCTTCGCACCTGCTGCGCGACGTCGAAGAGTGCTGCGAAGAAATCGTGATCCTGAAAGACGGGCGGCTCGTAGTTTATTGCAACCTGGAAGAAGAGCGCCGCGCGAACAAAAAGTTTCTGATGCTGGAGACTCGCGGCGACCTGAAACCGTTTGTCTCGGCAGTCAGTGAGATTGGCTGCGAGTACGCAGTCACCGGTGACCATCGGGTGAAGCTGATTCTTCAGGACAGCACGGAGATTCGCGATTTGTATCGGCTGGCGGCGCAATCGAATCTGCAAATTAGGCGACTGAGCTACAAGCGCGATTCGCTCGAAGATATCTTTTTGAAAGCAATGGAGAACGGGACGGCGTAACAATGGCGGTTCTTGAACGTAGTTACAAACCTTACGCCGGAGCGCTGTTGCCGGAGTGGAGTCGTTTTCTGATCATTCCGAGGCACGCGTTTCGCGACGTGTTTCGCTCAAAGATATTCACCGGAATCTTTGTGCTCTCGTTTGTATGGCCACTCGTTTGCGCGATCCTCATTTACTTGCATCACAACGCGAACGTGCTGGCGATGTGGAACCTAAACGTCAGCCAGTTGTTACCGATCGATGCTACTTTCTTCCGGTACTTCGTGGTGGTTCCGCAGGCATATGTCGGTTTCTTTCTGGCCATGCTCGTGGCGCCGTCGCAGGTCTCGCGTGACCTGACGAACAACGCCTTGCCGTTGTATCTCTGCCGCCCGTTCAGTCGCACCGAATATGTCGTCGGCAAGATGTCGATCGTGATCATTCTGCTGTCGGCGATCAGTTGGATTCCCGGTCTGATCCTGTTTGCGTTGCAGAGCTATCTGGAAGGATGGTCGTGGTTTTCGCAGAACATCCCAATTGCCAGCGCGATATTCATCGGTAGCCTGGTTTGGATTCTGTTGCTGGCCTTGCTGACGCAGGCCATCTCGGCGTGGGTGAAATGGCGTGTCGCTTCGCGCGCGGCGCTACTCGGCGCATTTTTTATTCCCTCGATTTTCGCAGCGATAGTGAATGAAATTTTTAGGACCAGATGGGGTAACTTATTCGACCTGCAAGCCCTGATTTGGAACGTTTGGGCGGGATTGTTTGGCGGGTTTCAAGAGCCATCCATAATCGATCAAATGGGGGCGGAACAAATTGATCCGATTTCGACGGCCCCTCCGCTGTGGGCTTACTGGCTGGTGTTGTTTCTGATTTGTGCCGCGTGCCTGGCGCTGTTGTCGCGGAAAGTGAAAGCCTACGAAGTGGTGAAATGACACGGGAGGAAAAGAGAGTTCGCCGGGTTCTGTGGGTTCTGGGTGATGGAATATCTGAGATCCTGTTGGAACTTGTCGTTTGGATCGTCGGCTCGATTGTGCTTGGTTTATGACAGCAACCGCTGAACAAACAATCACTTTTGATAACGTCTCGAAGTTTTACGGCGAGATTCTCGGCGTCAATCGCGTGACGCTGGCCATTCCGCCTGGAATTACGAGTCTGGTTGGTCCGAATGGCGCGGGCAAAACGACGCTGATGAATTTGATGACGGGACTGCTCCGACCGACGCGCGGCAGCGTCAGTGTTGTGGGAATTCCGACGGACCGACCGGAGCAACTGTTTCGCAAAGTCGGCTACTGTTCGCAATTCGATTCCTTTCCGCGCGGATTAACCGGACGTGAGTTCATCCGCTCGTTTCTGATGGTGTCGGGTTTCGCAAAAGCTCACGCCGAGAACCTCACGACAAAAGCCCTGGAACGGGTGGATCTTTTGCCGGCGGCGAATCGGAAGATTGGCGCGTACAGCAAAGGCATGCGTCAGCGCGTTCGCCTCGCGCAATCGATTGCGCATCAGCCGTCGGTCCTGATTCTCGACGAGCCGCTCAACGGACTCGATCCGATGGTGCGCGCCGAGACGATTGCGCTCTTCAAGCAACTCGCCGCGGAAGGGCTGCACTTGATCATCTCGAGTCACATTCTGCACGAAGTTGACATGATGTCCGACCGCGTCGTGCTGCTGAACAACGGTTACGTCGTGGCGGAAGGGGCAATTCACGGCGTGCGCGACGAGATGGATACTGAGCACCCAATGCAAATCCTGATTCGCTGCGACAAACCGTCAGTGCTCGCGGCGCGAATGTTTACGAGTAACCACCTGGTTGAAGCGCGGGTGCATGACGATCGTCACGGATTGTTCGTGAAGACGCGCGATCCGGACAAGTTCTATCTGTTGCTGAACGACGTCGTGGCGCAGGGTGAGATTGAAATCGAGTCAGTCGCCCCAGTAGATGATGACTTAAGTGCGGTTTATGAATATTTGATTGGATCGCAGTAGGTAATTCCCTCTTCCGTTGGGAGAGGGAGAGGGTCAGGGGGGCTGAAAGTAGGTGCAGAAGGAAAAGAAAACAATCCTTTCTTTCTTCGCTTAAAACGCTCACCCAACCCTCTCCCAGTGGCAGAGGGCTTAAGGAGTTAGCTTATGAGTTCAGCCGAAACAACCATAGCTAAACCGAGCGGCAAACAGCCTCCGCTAAGACTCTGGCTGCGCCAGATCGCGGCCATCATGCGGCTTGAGCTGAAGAAGAACTTCTTCGGCAAGCGTGCGCTGCTCGTTTACCTGCTCGCCCTGATGCCGATCGGATTGTTGCTGTTGATAGCGATCCTGCCACCGGCGGCGCGGGAATGGCTCGACTTCAGCGCCTTTCCAAAAATCTTCTCAGGAATCTACAACGCTTTGATTTTGCGGACGGTAGTCTTTTTCGGCTGCGCCTGGATTTTCATGAATCTGTTTCGCGGCGAGATTGTCGATCGCAGTCTGCACTATTACTTCTTGTCCGCCGTGCATCGAGAGGTTTTAATCGCCGGAAAGTACGTCTCCGGCCTGGTGACCGCGGCCATCCTGTTCGTTGGCGTGACGATCCTTGCGATGCTGCTGATGTTTTTCCCGCACTTTTACTCGGCGAGCGTGCGTTTCTTTTTTGAAGGGCCTGGACTGACGCAGTTGTTCACGTACGCGGGCATCACGCTGCTGGCGTGCATCGGCTATGGCGCGTTCTTTATTGTGGTGGGGCTGTTCGTTCGTAATCCGATTATCCCCGCGCTGGTGCTGTACGGCTGGGAGTGGATTAATTTTCTGCTGCCGCCACTGCTGAAAAAGATCAGCGTGATTCACTATCTGAACTCGCTCGTGCCCGTGCCGCTTTCCGAAGGGCCCTTTGCGGTGATCGCCGAGCCGACGCCGGCCTACATTTCTGTTCCCGGATTGCTGATCGTCACCGCTCTGGTTTTGATCGCCGCCGGCACGCGCATCCGGCACATGGAAGTTCGTTACGGCGGCGACTAGACCGTCGATACCGGTGGAGCTTTGCCCGCGGCTTCAGAGATTCTCAATAACTACCGGCTCGACCTCGTCAGCCAATTCAAATCCAAACACCCGCGAATAGAAGTACAACTCGCCATCAAGCGAACGCTTGATGTTCTCGGCGCGGCGAAAACCGTGCTGCTCACCTGCAAACGCAACATACGCGACGGGGACACCTTTCTTGCGCAGCGCGTCAACCATCTTCTCGGCCTGATTTGGCGGCACAACTTTGTCTTCCAGACCCTGGAAGAAAATCACGGGACATGAAAGCCGATCAGCAAAATGTATGGGCGAGCGCTCGATGTATAGATCGCGGCGTTCGGGGTAAGGGCCGACTAACCCGTGCGAGTAGCGCGACTCGAATTTGTGCGTGTCTAACTCCAGCGCTTCAAGGTCGCTGACGCCAAAGTGACTGGCTCCTGCTTTGAACACGTCGCGAAAGGTCAGCGCGCAAAGTGTCGTGTAACCACCGGCGCTGCCGCCGTCAATCATTAGCCGATCGCCGTCAACTTTCCCCGCCGCTGCCAGAAATTTCGCACCATTCACACAATCGTCAACGTCGACGATTCCCCAGGTTCCGTTAAGACGGCGACGATACTCCGTTCCGTACCCCGTGCTGCCGCCATAGTTCACATCCAGCACGGCAATCCCGCGGCTGGTCCAATACTGAATGCTAAAAATCAACACAGCCGTCGTCGCAGATGTAGGGCCGCCGTGGCTTTTGACGAGCAGCGGTGGCTTTTCGTCTTGCGGCGTGTTGAAGTCGCGATTCTTCGGCGGATAGAAGAAGCCATGCGCTGTCAGACCGTTCTCAGTCGGAAACTCAATCGCCTGAGGTTCGGAAATGTAAGCGGCATCGACTTCGATTCTGTTGGCGCGTTGCAATACCGTGGATGTTCGCGTAGCGAGATCAAAATCGATGATCGACTGAGGCTCGGTCAGCGCGCCAGCGCGAAACACGGCGTGGTCCGCGGAAGCACAGACGAAAGAAATGTCTGTGTAAGGCGTCTCAATAGGCGCAAGCGCCCTGGTGGTGGTGTCGATTTCACCAAGTTGCCAAATGCCGCGCTCGACGAACGTGCAGACAACTTTTTCCGCTGATGCGAACGCGTAGGTTGAAAGTCCGAAGACCCACTGCGGCACGCCAAACTCGGCTCGCACTTCGCAGACGTTCTCGACAACCTCATCGGATTCTCGGTGAATGTTCCACCAGCCCGTTCGATCCGAGACAAAGTAAAGTTGCCCATCCGGCGACCATTCCGGTTGAAAGATCGACTCGCTCAATCCGCCGGCGACAAGCCTCGGCTTTGTAATCGATCCATCAGCCGCGAATTCCGAAACCCAAAGCTCGCAACCGTCCCAGGGCATGTTCGGGTGATTCCACGTCAACCACGCCAAACCCGTCCCGTCGGGACTCACGCGGGGAAACGAGTAGAAGTCGTTGCCGGAAACGAGCACGGTTGATTCGCCACCCGCTGTTGGCACCGCGACGATCTGGTTGGCCGGTTGATGCGCATCGGCGCGATGATCTTCACGCACACAAATAAGGCGCTGCCGAACCCTGTCGATTGCGTAGTCTGCGTAGCGCATGCGCGCGTCCGCACAGTCTCTGCTGATTAGCTCGGGTTCTTTGCCGTCAGAGATGCGATAAATTTGCTGGTCTGAAAAATTGGAAAAGTAAACGGTTCGCTCATCGACTACGTAATCTCCGCCGCCATATTCATGAACACGTGTGCGGGCGTTGAATCCGTGCGGCGTTAAATCTGTTCGTTTTCCGCCACGGTCCTGCCGGACAACGACCTGACGACCGCCCTCAGATGGGCGCATCTCGATCCAATAAATGTCGTCGCCGTTGAGCTTAACCTGACTGAGGCCGATCGATTCTTTGACGATCAGGTCGGAAGTGATTGGCGATTTCCAGGATCCGTACGGTGCTGTATTCATTGTTGGGAAGCCGCTCGAGTGGTTCAGCGATCCGAGTTACGGATTATCGTCCGAAACTACAAAACTTCAAAAGCGCTGGGCTTTAGGCGGATGGTTAGGGCTGTGGACTGGAGCGATTGGGCTAACTGCGACGCAAAAGCAAAGGCGCCAACCTCCCCCAAAGTTGGCGCCCTACCCTTCAGTCTCAGTTCTCACAAGGAGAATCAATGAATGAACGGATGCTAAACCGTTTCTAGACGCCATCGGTTGCAAAAGTATTGCGATGAACTTGTGAAGCTATGTCCGATGATTTTATTCGACGGCTCCCGATATGTCGCCAGCGACGATCTTCGATTGACTCCAGACCGCAGAAGACTAGAATTCCTGCAAACTGTTGCTGCTTTCGCGGGAGGCCAGTCAAAATGATTAAGCTTCGCTCCATCCTTTGCTGTGTCACGATCGTCGTTGTCGTTGCACTGGGCTGCTTTGAAACCCACATCTCGAGCGCCGATACTTTTCGGCCTGTAGTTCGGGGCCGGCGAGGCGTGGTCGCCGGCGGTCACCCGCTGTCAGTCGAAGCGGGGATGCGCATCCTGCAACATGGTGGAAACGCCGTGGACGCCGGTGTCGCGACGATACTTGCCGCGTCCGTGATTGAATTCTCGCATTTTTCGTTCGGCGGTGAAGTTCCGATTCTAATCAAACTCAAAGGCCGCGATGTCGCTGTGATCGAAGGTATGGGCACGGCTCCCGCCAAAGCGACGCGCGAGTTTTTCGTCAATCGCGCTAAGCAGCGCGACGCTGGCGACAGGAACGCGACCGCACCCGATTCTTCAGCGACGCAACGGGCCGAGGGTGACATGCCCACAATGGCCGGTGCGAAATCTGGTTTGATCCCGTCGACTGGCCCATTGTCGGCCACAGTTCCGGCGGTGCTGGACGCTTGCGCCGTGGCGCTTGATCGTTTCGGAACGAAGAGCCTGGCCGAGGTGATGCAACCTGCCATCGAACTCGCGGATGGGTTTCCCATCGACGAGCTGCGCGTGCAGTACATCAAGACGCGTTCGCCAGTTTTCTCGCAATGGCCGGATGCGAAGCGGGTCTTTCTGGCTAATGGCGCGGTGCCCAAAGTTGGCGACATCTTTGTGCAGGCTGATCTCGCGCGGACGCTGCGCGCAATAGTCGCTGCGGAAAAACGCAATGCCGGACGCGGACGTCACGCTGGCCTGATGGCCGCGCGGGATTATTTCTACAAGGGTCCCGTCGGCAAGCGCATCGGTGATTACATGCAGACACATGGCGGACTGTTGGCCGCGTCGGATTTGGCCGGCTGGCATGCGACAGTCGGCGTGCCAACGCACGGCGAATATCGCGGCTACGAAATTTACAAAACAGGTTTTTGGGCGCAAGGCCCGATGATGATCGAGGTGCTAAACCTGCTCGAGCGTTACGACCTGAAGAAGATGGGTCAGAACTCGCCCGCGTACATTCACACCGTGACTGAGGCCTTGAAGCTGGGCTTTGCTGATCGCGATCGGTTCTATGGCGATACGAATTTCGTGCGTGTTCCGGCGCAGTTGCTTTCAAAGGATTACGCGGCAATGCGACGCAAGCTAATCGATGCGGAGCGCGCATCGCTGGATCAACGGCCGGGCGATCCGACGAACATGAAACCTCTGCTTGCGAGTTTCACTCCCGTTGCCTTCAACGCGGCGCCGCTGCCTGAAATTGAAAAAGCAAACGACACAACCTGCGTCAACGTGATCGACAGAGACGGCAATATGTTCAGCGCCACACCGAGCGGTGCGTGGCTGCCCGCTGTCGTCGCGGGTGACACGGGTGTATTGATGGGCCAGCGGCTGCAATCCGCTCTGACTGATCCGAACAGCCCAAACGTTGTTGCGCCCGGCAAGCGTCCGCGCATCACTCTGACGCCAACGCTCGTTCTCAAAAATGGTCAGCCGTTCATGATCTTGAGCACGCCCGGCGGCGACAATCAGGATCAAGCGTTACTCCAGGTCCTGCTGAACATCATCGAATTCGGCATGAATCCGCAGGAATCTGTGGAAGCGCCCCGCTTCGACACGCAACACTACGTCAGCTCGTTCGACAATCACGAATTCCTGGCTGGCGTCTTAAATGTCGAATCGCGGATTCCGGCCGAAGTCATCAGCCAACTCAACGCGCTCGGTCACAAGATCAAGACTCAATCGGCGTGGGGGACAGGCTCATCGCCGACCGTAATCATGTACGACGTTAAGAGCGGGGTGATTTCCGGCGGCGCCGATCCGCGGCGTGGCAGATACGCGGTTGCCTGGTAGCTAAACGAGCGCCTTTGCCTCGATGAAGATGTGTTTTATCTTCGGATGACGAGCTCGGATGGCGTCCTCCAACCGATTGATTGCATCGCTGATTTCGTTGGCGGAAAGATGTGACTTGAATCCGACGTCGAGCGCCAAGAGCACTTCATTCGGCCCGAAGTGCATAGTCAAAGATTTTCTTACTTCCTGAACTGCCGCGTCCGCCGCGGCAATCGAACGAATACTTTCGAGCGTTTCCGGATCCACGCCCTCGCCGATTAGCAAACCCTTAGTTTCGTAAGCGAGAAACACGGCCACGCTCGCCAGGATTGCGCCAATCACAATCGACGCGACGCCATCAAGGTATGGATTGTCGAACTGTTGCCCGAGGAATATCCCGAGAAAGGCTACGACCAAGCCGGCCAGGGCGGCGGAATCTTCAAACAGAACGGTGAAGGACGTTGGGTCTTTGCTGGCTCTGATCGTCTCGATCACGCCCGCGCCGCTCAGTTCTTTGCGAAAGGCCCTGAACGCCAGGTACGCGGAGATGCTCTCAAACACGAACGCAATGCCCAGCACGACGTAGTTCCAAGTGGGATCGCCGGAATGCGGGTGACTCAGATGCGTAATTCCTTCGTACACAGACATGCCGCCGCCGAGCGAGAAAACCAGAATCGCCACAATCAGCGGCCAGAAGTAAAGCTCTTTTCCGTGTCCAAACGGATGGTCGCGGTCCGGCGGTTTCCGACTCTTGCGTAATCCGACGAGCAACAGCGCACCGTTGCCGGTGTCAACCAGCGAGTGAATCGCCTCGGATAACATCGCCGAGCTTCCAGAGAAAAAAGCCGCGACGAATTTGGTTATCGCGATCGCGAGATTGGCGGCGATGGCCGCAAAGATGGCGACCTTTGATTCGCCTGTCATGCGTCACACAATAACAAATGAAGCAGTAAACTCCGACCGGCGCGCGCCGTGACGTGCTGTAGATTGACGCGGATAAGAAACACAAATTAAAACCGTGGTTTCTTTATATCCGCGCGTATCCGCGTTAATCTGCGGCCGATATGCTTTCAAACTGGCGCGATAACATCATCACTGACGCGGAGCGAATCCGCGAGCTGCTCTCGCAAACAAAGACAATTGCTGTTTTGGGTATCAAAACTGAGGCGCAAGCCGATCAACCCGCGTTCTACGTGCCGAAGTACATGCATACCGCCGGCTTCAAGATCATTCCCGTGCCGGTTTATTATCCCGAGGTCAAGGAGATTTTGGGCGAAACAGTTTACCGTCGTGTTTCGGATATTCCGGACGAAGTAGACATGGTGAACGTCTTCCGCCGGCCACAGGACATTCCGCCGCACCTCGATGATTTGCTGGCAAAGAAACCGAAAGCAGTCTGGATGCAGCTCGGTATTAGTCACGCGGCCGTGGCTGAAGGGCTCGCCAGAGCGGGCATCAAGGTGGTCCAGGATCGCTGTCTGATGGTCGATCATCGGCGCTTCGGGTAATCGCGGAATCTGATGAAATCTGCAAATCCAAAACGCTTTCCGAAGACAATCGTCGAGGCAATTCACGACGCCAAGATTCTCGGCATTCGCGCGGGCGCGAAGCCGCATCGCATCATCGGCATCTGGGCGGTCGTCATCGAAGGCCGCGTGTTCGTACGTTCCTATAGTTTGAAACCGCGTAGCTGGTATCGCACATTTCTCGAAGAGCCGCGCGGAATAATTGAAGTCAACGGCAAACAGATAAAAGTGCGCCCGGTCTTTACTCGAAGCGAGCGCCTGAAACAGCTTGTCGATCGAGCCTACGCCGAGAAATATCCGACGCCAGGTTCGCGCGTGTTCGTCGAAGGCTTCAAAGAGAAGAAGCGACGGGACACGACGACTGAACTCGTGCCGATGTAAGGGCAAAGTGCAAAGCGACAACCCTGACGCAGAAGCTCGGCACCTTAGCTCTGTGCCGACCGGCCCGTAACCTTTTTCCTCCCCGAGAGTTTATACATTTAGAGAGTGATGACTGGCAGTGAACCTGCACAGCAAGTTCGCCTCGATAAATTGCGGGAGGCGGATGAGCGGCAACTTGTCGAAGCCGCGCAGCGCGATCGTGCGCATTTTGCCGATTTGTACGATCGATATTTCGAAATGGTTTATGCGTACGTGGCACGGCGACTCCGAGATCGCGCAGCGACTGAGGATGTCACTAGCGAAGTTTTTCGGAAGGCCCTTCAGAACCTGGCGAAATTCAAGTGGACCGGTGCGCCGTTTGGCGCGTGGTTGGTGCGGATTGCGTCGAATGTAATAGCCGACCGCGCGAAACGTCAGTCCAGGGAAGAAGTTAGTGAGTCACCGCCGCGGAGCCACACAGCTCAAGCGCAACAGACCGATTTGGAAGACGCTGAAAAGCGCGCCTGCTTATTTAGGTTGGTGGGCGAATTGGCTGAAGACCAGCAGCGCGTGGTTGTGATGCGATTCGCGGAAGAGAAGTCGGTTCTTGAGATTGCGACCGAACTCAATCGAAGCGAAGGAGCGGTCAAGCAATTGCAGTTTCGCGCGCTCAAGAACCTGCGAAAGCGGATCCTCACCACAGAGGACACAGAGGAAGAAAACAGAAAGTAATGAGTGATGAGTAACATGTGATGAGTGAAATGGAATTAGTGGAAAGACTAGATAAGGAGATTGACGCGTTAATTCGCGACGCATCATCAGACCGTGCAGACTCGTCTGTGGCCGAACTCGGGGCGATTGCAATCGATTTGCGCGACCTGCCGCGGAGTGAGTTCAAAGCGCGACTGCGCGACGAATTGGAACAGGAGGTGTCCATGTTGACAGCAGCTAAGGCGAAGCAAACCACCGCGGACGCGCCACAGTTGGACGAATCAAAATCAACAGTTCGCACGGTCACGCCCTACGTGATCGTTTCTGACGTGCACCGCGAGATTGAATTCATCGAGCGAGTGTTCGACGCGAAAGGCAAAGTTTACGGACTTGGTTCGCGGGGCGGTTATCACTCCGAATATCGCATCGGCGACTCGCTGCTGATGATTGGAGGTGGCGGCAAGGGCGCTAAGTGGAAAGGAACACCCGCGCCGGCGTCGCTTCACGCGTATGTGCCAGACGTCGATGGAGTCTATCAAACGGCGATTGAAGCGGGGGCAACTTCGCTGATGCCGCCGACCGACATGGACTACGGCGAGCGCGGCGCAGCGATTGAAGACCCGGGCGGCAATCATTGGTATCTCGCGACTGCGTTCGGGCCGAGTTATGTGCCTGAAGGCTTGCCGGATTTGATGCCTTTCTTCAATCCGGTCGGGGCGCCGAAGATGATCGAGTTTTTGAAAGATGCTCTCAACGCGGAAGAGATTGCCGTTTATCGCTCGCCGCAGGGAACTGTCGAGCATGCAAAGATGCGCATCGGCGAGTCGATTGTGGAAATGGGCGAGGCGCATGGCGAGTGGCAACCGCGGCCGATGCAGTTCATGGTGTACGTCGATGACTGCGACGAGTCGTACGCCCGCGCGATGCGAGCCGAGGGCGCCGTATCAGTGAGCGAGCCGGCCCATGCGCCATACGGCGGTCGCTCGGGAACAATCAAAGATCCGTGGGGGAACGCCTGGTATCTGAGTTCGCAAGAGCAAAAGAAAGAAGAGCCAAAACAGCAAAGGAGAGAATCGATGGCTACGGCAAAACTTTTCCGAGTCGCGTTGCAGGTTGCTGATCTCAATCAGGCGGGAGCATTCTACGCGAAACTGCTGGACGATCCGGGCATTCCGATCCCGCGCGGCTCGCGACACTATTTCAACTGCGGCCCCGTGATTCTAGCGCTGGTCGATGTCGCGAAAGGCGCGGGCGAGCAGCCGCAGCCGACGCCGGATTACATCTACTTCGCAGTCGATAATCTCGAGGAAGTGTTTGGGCGCGCGAAAGCTTTGGACTGCCTTGCCAAGGATCGCTATCACGATCAAGATGCCGGCGAAATCGTAAAGCGGCCCTGGGGCGAAGTGTCTTTCTATTGCGAAGACCCCTGGGGCAATGGCCTGTGCTTTGTCGATGAGAAGACATTGTTTACGGGGAAATGAGTTGTGTCGGAAGCCCGACCGTAAGGGAGGGCAAGCTCGCGACCATTACTTGTGTCAGAACCGAGAGCGGTAGCGACCGGATCAAGGTAACCTTCGATTGATGACTGTTCTTCAACTCAAAAACAAACGCTCCTTAACTGAGGTCAACGGCACGGTTGTCGATCCGTTCGGTGACATTTGGCACATAGCGACGCATAAAGAAGACGTCTCAATGGAAGAGATGGAGCAGCGCGCTAAGTCGGCGCATGGCGGCGGCGAATAGCTTTGCCTAACTAATAGACACGGTGTAGATTCTTCTGCCGAGGCAATTATGAACCGAAAGATCTACGCCACTGTTTCGCTGGCGCTCGCCATTTTCGCTGCCGCGTGTTCGAGCAACGCCAGCCTTACTGCAAACCAGAATCAATCAAACTTACCGGCCAACGGCGAGCTGCACTTCAAGGCGCCGGACGCGTGGGTCACTGAGAAGCCCACGTCCACAATGCGTGTGGCGCAGTACAAGCTGCCCAAAGCAGAAGGCGATCCGGAAGATGCTTCGCTTGTGCTTTACTACTTTGGCGCGAGCCAGGGAGGCACGACTCAAGCGAACATCGATCGCTGGATTGGGCAAATACAGCAGCCGGATGGGTCCGCTTCAAAGGACCAAGCGAAGACTGACAACTTGACTGTCAATGGCTTGAAGGTCAGCACCGTCGACGTTACGGGAACATACACCGCTGAGATGTCGCCGGGCAGTGGCGATCGTCACAACAATGCAAACTATCGGCTTCGCGCCGCGGTGATTGAGACGCCGAAAGGGAATTACTTCGCGAAGCTTGTCGGGCCGGCAAATACGATTGCCAAGTGGGACCAGGCATTCAACGATTATTTGAAGTCGTTCGAGTTCAAATGACGAGCGCGTCCGCCAAACCATCTTCAATTCGCGATCAAATCACCGAGGCCGAGTGGCAGGCGCGCGTCGATCTTGCCGCGGCATATCGCCTGGTCGCGCTGTACGGCTGGGACGACCTGATCTTCACGCACATCTCCGCGCGCGTGCCCGGACCGGATCATCATTTCCTGCTGAATCCTTACGGCATGATGTTCGAAGAAGTCACCGCCTCGAGTCTCGTGAAGATCGACCTCGAGGGCAACAAAGTGATGGACTCGCCGCATTTCATCAATCCGGCGGGCTTCACCATTCACAGTGCCGTGCATGCGGCGCGCGAGGACGCACTGTGCATCATGCACCTGCACACTGACTACGGCATCGCCGTGTCCGCACAGGAAAAAGGATTGCTGCCGATTTCACAGCAGGCGATGTTTCCGCTCGCGTCGTTGGCCTATCACGACTACGAAGGCCTGGCGCTGAATGAAGAAGAGAAACCGCGGCTGGTTAGCGACCTTGGCGACAAGAACTACATGATCCTTCGCAACCACGGGCTTTTGACGATCGGCAAAACGGCCGCGGAAGCTTTTCTGTCGATGTACATTCTCGAGCGCGCCTGTCGAATTCAAATCCTCGCTCAGTCTGGCGGAGGCGAACTGCACAACGTTCCGCCGCCTATCATCGATCTTACGGCAAAGCAGTTGAGCGCAGTGACCGTGGGTCAAGGCGCAGAGCTGACCTGGCCGGGCTTGCTGCGCAAGCTTGATGGAATCGATTCGTCCTATCGCAACTAATCGCTATACGCTTACGGAAAAAGTAGAGGAGACTTGCCTATGAGGCGCCAACTGCTGTCCGCAATTGTCATTTCGGGCAGTTTACTTATCAACGCCGTCGCGTTTGCCCAGGAGCCGATCGATCGCGACACGATTGCCAAGATAAAAAACGAAGGACTCAATCACCCACAGGTCGAAGAGACATTTACGCACTTCACTGAAGACATTGGCCCGCGGTTAACCGGTACGCCTGCGCACAAGCAGGCCGCCGAGTGGGCGCGCGACAAATTGGAAGCGTGGGGATTGAGCAACGCGCATCTTGAATCCTGGGAGTTTGGGCGCGGTTGGACGATGGACAAGTTGACTGTTGAGATGATCGAGCCGCGTTACTTGCCGTTAATCGGCTTCGCCGAAGCATGGTCACCATCGATGGCCAGTGAAGTAGTGGCCGCGCCGCTATTTCTCGGGGACAAAACTGAAGAAGCAATCGCACACATCCGGTTGAAGCTAAAGGGCGCAATTGTCCTGAGTCAACCGATCCAGACGGTGTTCGAGCGAGCCGATCGGCCCCAGCCGACGCTCTCCGATACGCCAGTGGCAATCGGGCAGCCGCGGCGGACTGTGCCGCCGCCACTAGTGACGCGGCAAAACATGACGCGCATTCTGAGCCAGGCGGGCGCGGCCGTCATGCTCCGGCCGAACTTTGGCGAACACGGGACACTGTTCGTGATGGGAGTGCCCGGAAGAGACACCGCGCAGGCTTCAGTGCCGAGCATTGTCCTCAGCGCGGAACACTACAATCAGATTGCCCGGATGGTGCAGCGCGGGATTCCGGTGAAGCTTCGCGTGAATGTTCAGACGCGTTTTTTGAGCGATGACAAGAACAGCTACAACGTGATTGCCGAGTTGCCCGGTAGCGATCCGGTCTTACGCGGTGAGATCGTGATGATTGGCGCGCATCTCGATTCGTGGCACGCAGGCACCGGCGCTACCGACAATGCCGACGGATCGGCAGTCGTGATGGAAGTGATGCGAATTCTGAAAGCCATCGGCGCACGTCCGAAACGCACTATTCGCGTGGCTTTGTGGAGCGGCGAAGAGGAAGGGTTGCTCGGTTCGAAAAACTATGTGGCGAGGCATCTGATGGGCGATGCGAACAAAACAGCCCGGGAAAAGTTTGACGTGTACTTTAATCTCGATCCTGGAAGCGGACCAATTTATGGTTGGTACCTGGAGAATAATGAAAAGGTGCGTCCGATCTTCGATGCCTGGCTCGATCCCTTCCGCGACGTTGGCGCGCGCAGAAATATTATTCAGCCGATTGGCAACACGGATCATTTGAGTTTTATCGCCGCTGGCATCCCGGGATTCAATGCGGTGCAGGACTACACGAATTATGATGTGCGCGAGCATCACACAAACATGGATACGTTCGAACGCGTCAAACTGGATGACCTTCGGCAGTGTGTCGTCTTAATGGCCTCGTTCGCCTATCACGCGGCAATGCGCCAGGATAAGATCCCGTTCAGCGCACAGTAACGCTCACGAAGGAAACAGGAATTACACGGCTTCGTCGCTTGGGTGTGTCTTGCGGTCTTGAGTCTAAGCCAGTGACGGCGCGTGTTCTCGCGCCTGAGTACTGATCGAGTAAATGGCTTCCATTACGGCCGAGTGAACTTCCGGCGGCAACGCTTCGCGCACGGCCAGATGCCGCAGCGAAGACAGTACCTGCTGCTGATTGCTCAACGCCAGCAATTTGATCGAGGTCAACCGCACATCAAGATTCGAATGGCGGCTGATTGCTTGCATAAGCGGAAAAACTTCTCCGGACTTGGCCATCAAAAACAGCAGCGAGTAAGCATCGTAAGTGCGCTCGCGGCCTTCTCCGCAAAGGCTGTTAATGGCGTTCGCCGCGAGACCTGAGCCGGCGATCGCTGCGCCAATCTTTCGCCGGCGTGCGGGCGAAGCTTCACGCAAGGCACGCGTGAACGAAGCCGCGCGATCGTGGCTCAAATCATAGAGGGCCCGCGCCGCGGCATTCCGGACTTCGACTGCCGAGTCGTCGAACGACTTAGTGATCAGGTCGAACGCCTCTTCGCCACCGGCTTCGGCTAAATCGGCAAGCGCGGCTGCGCGGTCCGTTGAGGCCTCGCTGTTCAGCAGCGCAAGAATCTCCGCTGAGACAGTCGAATCGTCAGCTGGCTGTGTGCCCGGTGAAGCTGCGAGTTTCGGCGCGACCGGCTTAGGCAGAGTATGGTTCGCTGCCGCATGATCCGCCAGTTCAGGAACCGGAGACGAGACCACATTGCCGTTGTCCGTGTGCTCGAGATCGATTTCCAGCCACTGCACTTCGAGGGGTGCAATCTCCTTGATTTGTCCGGTCGCCTGGTCCGAATCTTGTTCAGCAAGTGGCGTAATAGCCTTTACGTTGTTAGCGTAGTCATCGTCGATCAGCTCCAAAACCCCATCTGTTTCGCCGGGCTCGAATGCTTTGATTTCCTGCGCCAGCGATTCTGACCTAACCGCGCGTTCACGCGCTTGCGACTCGCTTCGGTCACGAGTTCTTTGCAGCTCCGCGATACGTGACTGTTCGTCGTCAGTTTGTCGTTGCGCTTCGTTTAGAACGTGACGAATTGCCTGTTCCTGTTGGCGAACCCGCGACTTGATTTCCTCGAGGCGCGCCATCTGCGCTTCTTCATCCGCGCGCAACGAGGCCAACTTATCGTTCAGTTGCTGTTCCTCTTGAGCCAACTCAGCCGACCGAGCTTCGGCTTCTTCAATCCCGGCTCGTAGCCCGTCAATTTCCGCGTTTGGTCGTCGTTCAGTTTCGGCGTGGGGCTCGAAATCCGCTCGTTGCTGGACCGCGTCAGACGCCTGTTGAACCGCAACTGATTGTTCGCTTATGCGCGTCTCGATTTCTTTGAGCCGCGCGAGGTGGACTGCCTCGGCAGTTTCCAGCGCCGCTAATTCATCGCGCAGTTCCTGCTCTTTGTCGGTTAATTCGGTTGCCTTTGCCCTGGCAACATGGCGCGCTTGCTCTTGTTCATTCAGCCGCGCTTCGGCTTCTTCGATCCGCTTCAGTTGCTCTGCTTCCGCGATGCGCAGCGCTCCAATTTCTGCATTTAGTTGCTGCTCCTTTTCGCTACGTCGGCGCCACTGAGTCTGGCTATAGTGCCCTGACTGCTCCAGCGTTCGCAGGTTCGTTTCCACGACTTCGACCTGCTTGACCTGCCCGGCCTTTGCGTTTTCCAGTTCTTGAACCTGGCTGGCCAGGTCCTTTTCCTTTTCAGCCTGTTCGCGAACTTCAGCCTCGAGTTTCGAGCAAGTCTGAACGTGGGCCGTCAACGAGGCATGAATCTCGTCCAGTCGTACGGTCTGTTCCTGCTGCTGATCGCGCAACACATTGAGCGCCGCTACCAGTTGCTGCTCCTGTTGACTGCGCTTTTCCGACTCCTGCTCGGCCACGCGGCGCGCTTCTTCGAGTTCGGGAATACGCGCGTTCATCTGGGCGACACGCTCCAGGTGCTCGGCTTCAGCTTTTTGCAGAGCGGCCATTTCTGCGTTCAGCCGTTGTTCTTTTTCGACGTGCACCTTCGACTGCAATTCGGCCTGCTGTCGCACTCGGTTCGCTTCGCCAAAGCGGGCTTCCACCTCAACGATTCGCTTCAGTAATTCCTGTTCGGACCGACGCGCTTCGTCCGTCTGCGCAATGAGCGACTGTTCCCTTTGATTCAGGCGCGCAAGCTCTGATTCGCATTCGCGCAGTCCCTGTTCCTGATTAGCGACGCGTGATTCGGCTTCCTTGATCCGCTCAACCTGTTCGCGTCCTTGTTCGCTTAACTGGGCAAGGTGTTCGTTAAGCGTCTTTTCTTTCTGCGCCAGCTCGGCCGTCTGCGCCTGCATCTGGGTGCGCTTTTTTTCGTACTCTGCCAGCCGCTGCTCGTAGTCTGACGACATGCGCTCGAATTCATGTTGTGCGCGTTCGAACTCTTCCTGCGCCTGATGTGCGCGAGTTTCGACCTCTGCCAGGCGGCTACTTTGTGCG
>DASYTZ010000030.1:0-8840 GCA_036001745.1 Pyrinomonadaceae bacterium | reverse complement strand
AAAGTCTAAGCTTTATCGATCGGCTAAAGAATCCGTGGAGCGAGGATTGAACTTTGCTTACACCGGTCGCAAGTTAAAGAAACGAGATTTTCGTTCGCTCTGGATCGTCCGCATCGGCGCGGCTGCGCGGTTGAACGGACTGAACTATTCGCAATTCATGCACGGATTGAAACTCGCCGGCATCGAACTCGATCGGAAGATACTCGCGGACTTTGCCGCTAAACAGCCTGAAACGTTTGCCGCATTAGCGACGCAGGCGAAGACGGCGTTGGACAACAAGCCGCAGGCGCGCGCAGCGGCGTAAATCTTTTCAGGAGCACGACCGTAGAAAGAGAATGGCAACCATGAAGGGTTTAAGCAGAATCATTCCCGTATTCGCGTTTCTAATAATTCCGATCGCGGTGTGCGCGCAGCAAGCATCGTTCGCGGGGAAGTATGAAGGTACGGCCAAGGAGGCTGACGGCGACGTTCACGTGTCTTTAAATTTGACTGATGACAGTGGAAAATTCTCAGGCACGTTTACGAGCCCGCGCGGAACCTATACTGTCGTCAAAGGTCAAATCGCTGCAAACGTCTTAACCCTGGACGTGGCGGGAACTATGAATAACGATGGCGTAACCGGCACGATGACGCTGCGGCAAAAAGAAGACAAGCTCGTCGGTGAGCTTTCAATACTGGGAGGACCAACCCCCGTCGAACTGCGCAGAGTCGCGCCAGACGAAATCTCGGGCGAGTGGGACGCGGTCGCGGACGCGCAGGGCCAGGCGTTTCCGTTCACGCTGACGCTGAAATTAGATGGCGAAAAGGTTGCCGGCAGTAGCAGCTCGCAGTTGGGTACGTCGCAGGTTTCAACAGGCATTTGGAAGGACGGCAGGTTGAGCGTGGTGCTGGATTCTGCCACGGGCCCGATCGGATTGCTGGCAACGCTGACGGATGGCAAGCTGGTTGGCGATTACGACTACGCCGGTCAATTGCAGGGGAAATGGGTGGCGGTAAAAAAGAAATAGTAGTCATAGCTTTTTTCGTCCGCGAAGCGGACGACTGAAAGTAGCCCAGCGCTTCAGCGCTGGGATCACAGTTCCATTTTGATGATGAGTCCGCGAAGCGGACGACAGAATACGCTTCGTTAGAACTCTGTCGCCCGGTTCACGGGCTTTTGCATATTTATTGCGCACCGTAACCCAGCACTGAAGTGCTGGGCTATTTTCAAACGTCCGCTGCGCGGACTGCCCCGGCTCTAAATCTTTCTATGTCACTGGAACACCACGTGGATACGGATCCAATTCGCGAAGCCTTCGATCGCGAGATGGGAGGCTTTGAGAGCGTGCGTTCCAAAGCTCAGGCAAGTGCTTCGCTCTCAGAAGCCGAGAAGCAGTTGGAACAGTTGAAGGAGCTGAGAACTAAATACCTTGGGAAGAAGAGCGAACACGCTGCAGAGAAAAAGAAGATTGGCAGCGAAAGGGATCCTGACCTGCGCCGCGGGCTGGCAGTTAAAATACAGCAGCGGGAAAAAGAGCTAAATAAACGTCTGGATGAGGCGGAATCGTTCCGTGTGGATTCGATTTCGCGTGCGCGCACCGCACGCGAAGCCATCGACGTGACGATTCCCGGCCGTCGTCCGCGGCAGGGTCATCTTCATCCAATCACCTTGATGCGCCAGCGGATTGAAGACATCTTTGTCTCGCTCGGCTATGCGGTCGAAGATGATCGCGAGATCGAAACCGACTTCTACAACTTCGACGCCCTGAATATTCCCGAAGGACACCCCGCCCGCGATCCGCAGGACACGTTCTACACGACTGAAGGTTTCGCACTGCGTTCGCAGACTTCGACCGTACAGATTCACGCGATGCAGCGACGCGGCGCGCCCGTGCGCATGATCGCTCCCGGCCGAGTCTTTCGTCGCGACACGCCCGACCCGACGCATAACCCCATGTTCTTTCAGGTCGAAGGCCTCTGCGTCGATCGGGGCATCACGATGGCGCATTTGAAAGGGACCTTGGCGGAATTTGTGCACCGGCTCTTTGGGCCAGAGACGAAGACGCGCTTTCGCCCTTCGTATTTTCCATTCACTGAGCCGAGCGCCGAGGTCGATTACAGTTGCTTCAATTGCGGCGGCTCGGGCTGTCGCATCTGTAAATGGTCGGGATGGATCGAGTTGGGCGGCTCGGGGATGGTGCACCCGAATGTTCTGCGCGCGGCGAACGTCGATCCTGAGGAATTCACCGGCTTCGCGTTCGGACTCGGCATCGACCGGACTTGTGCGCGGATTTATCAGCTCGATGATATTCGCTTGCTGTTCGAGAATGATGTGAGGTTTTTAGAGCAGTTTCGCTAATTAGTAAATCGTAAATCGTGAATCGTAAATAGGAAGAGAAGTTTTTCTATTCACGATTTACCATTTACGATTCACATGTTCATTAGTTACAACTGGCTACGCGAACTGACAGCGACAAGGCTCTCGCCCGAAGAGATTCGGGATAAGCTGACGAATGTTGGGCTGGCGGTTGACGCTGTTGAAGCGCGCGGCGATGACTTCGTGCTCGATGTTGAAGTGCCCTCGAATCGCGGCGATTGTCTGTCGCACGTGGGAATTGCGCGTGAAGTTGCGGTAATTGAAAAGTCCAAAGTCCAAAGTCCAAAGCCCAAAGTCCAAAATACGAGCGGCAAGACCGACGATTTCACTTCCGTCTCGATCGAAGACCCCAATTTGTGCCCGCGTTACGCGGCGCGCATTGTGCGCGGCGTAAAGATCGCGCCATCGCCAGAATGGTTGGTTAAGAAGCTCGAATCGATCGGACAGCGGCCAATCAACAATGTGGCTGACGTCACGAATTATGTGCTGCTTGAGTTGGGACAGCCACTTCATGCTTTCGATCTCGCGAAGTTAACGAAAAACCGCATCGTCGTGCGGCGTGCTGCGAGAGGGGAAACCATCAAGACGCTCGACGGTGTGGATCGAAAACTCGACGAACAGATGCTTGTGATAGCCGACGCCAGGAAGCCGGTCGCCGTCGCAGGCGTTATGGGCGGTGAGGATTCCGAAATCTCCAGCGCCACGACTGACATCTTGATCGAAAGCGCTTATTTCAATCCCGCGTCGGTGCGTCGCACGGCCAAAATGCTTGGCTTGAACACCGAAGCTTCGCATCGGTTCGAACGCGGCACCGATCCGGAAGGCGTACTTACGCCGCAAGAACGTTGCGTTTCGCTTATTTGCGAATTCGCCGGGGGAGTAGCTACCCAAGACTTGCTCGACATCTATCCGGCGCCCATCAAGAGCCGCGAGGTTTCTTTGCGGCCATCCCGCGTCGAGGCGATCACCAGTCTGAAAGTTGAGACTGAAGAGATTTTGCGGATTCTGAAAGCGCTTGGATTTGACTTGCGAGAACAGGACGGCGAGACGCTTAGGTTCGTTGTGCCTTCATGGCGCCACGACGTGGCAATCGAAGAAGACCTGGTCGAGGAGGTCGCGCGTCACCGAGGCTACGATCAAATCCAGAGCGCACTGCCCTCAGCGAGCAGCGCGGGCGAATATCACTCAACCGAGAGCCGCAAGCGCGCGCTGCGAAGCGCCCTCTCCTCGCAAGGCTATGACGAAGCAATCAGCCTCAGTTTTGTCGAGCGCACCACTGAGTTCGAACTAATCCCGAAGCTGCGCGGCTCGGGCGAATCCTCGTCAGTTGTTTTGACAAACCCCATCATCGAAGAAGCCTCGCAGATGCGGCAGACGCTTCTGCCCGGCCTGCTCAACGCAATTCAGCACAACATGAATCATGGTACGCGGAACGTTTGCCTGTTCGAATTAGGGCGGGTGTTCGCTGCGCGCTCATCTGGTGAACTGCCGGCCGAGCGACAAGCCCTTGCGATGGTTGGAACCGGCGGCTTGATGCTCGCCAATCGCGCCCAACCCGAGCGTGAGTTGGATTTCTACGATTGTAAAGGCGCTCTTGAATCCGCGATCGAGGCGATGAACCTGTCGCCGCTTCGGTTCGTGGCCGCAGAGGTGAAGCATCTTCGCCCCGGACAGAGCGCCGCGATTCGCGCAGGCGATGCCGACGTCGGGTCGATTGGGCGTTTGTCAGAATCCGTTGCCGCGCAATACAAGTTTCGGCAGCCGGTCTTTGTCGTGGAAGTCGACTTAACAGCTCTGCTGGAATCGCACGAATTGCCCGTGCTTTATTCCCCACTGCCGCGCTTTCCATCGATCGTTCGTGATGTGTCGTTGCTGGTCGATCGCAAATTGACCGTAGCGGATCTGATTCGTGCAATCGAAGAACAGAACGCCGCGCACTTTTTTGAAGCCGAGTTTGTTGGGACTTACGAAGGTGAAGGCATTCCTGACAACAAACGTTCAATCACGGTTCGCCTGGAATATCGCTCCGACGACCGGACGTTGCGCGATGACGAGGTCGACGAGATTCATTGGCCGCTGGTCGAGGCGCTCAAAAAGAAATTCAACGCTGAAGTTCGGTAGCAATTCGTGTCGGAAGCCCGACCGTCAGGGAGGGCGAGACTGGCGAACCGTGCCCTTGCTTACGCGCGGGCTTCTGACACGATATCTCTTGCGCTGGCGAGCACGACAGCGGATAATCACGGCGACCGAAACGCCCGCGAGTTGGAGAGTAAACGAATGGTGGCCTTGAACGGACTCGAAAAATTCTCACACCTCGAGGACAAGATCTATCGCACGATCGAGCTGACAAAAACGCTGCGGCAGGAAAAGGAAGAGCTCGAGCGGCAGCTCGCTACTTATGGAAGCGGAGACAAGCAGCAGCTCGGCGCACAGCTTCAGCGATTGCAAGCCGAACGCGATTTGATTCGCGCGAAGGTAGAAAAGATTCTCGACACGATTGCGACCATCGATCCTGAAATTGCGGAGGCGATACGCTGATGAGCGCAGATTCATTTGGGTTTGATAGAAACAGCGAAGCGGCATCGTCACCCACCATCAAGGTCGAAATATACGACCAGGCCTATACGGTGCGCTCCGATGGCGATCCCGAGTACCTCAAGCAACTGGCCGAGTACGTGGATCAGCGGATGCGCGAAATTTCCTCCGGCACGCTGACCGTAGATTCGCGGAAGGTGGCGATTCTGGCCGCACTTTACATCGCCGATGAGTTGCATCAGCTCAGAAAAATGTCCGAGCAGGTTGATGAGCAGCTGGCGACCCGCAGCGCTGAATGCTCAGAAATGCTGGATCGGCTTTTGAAACCCGCGCGTGCGCTCGACCGCGCTTCCACAGCTTAGTAATTTTTCTCACGTTCGCTAACAAACAATTTGCGGACTGTGTTAGTATCCGCCCTGGCAGAAGGAAACTTTCTGCGGGGTTCGTCACCGATTTAAGATGATTGAGCCAACGTCGTTAATAAGGGAGGCCGACTTCGCAGGCTAGTGCGTTTCTTCATCGCTAAGAGATGCCAAGAGCTTGGGATGACAAAAAGGCCACCCACCTGATTACTCAGGTTCAATTACGACTTCGGAACGGCCCGGCGGTGCTCCTTCTGCCAATGAAAAGCCGTAAATCGTGAATCGTAAATCGTAAATAGATGTTCTATTAGCGATTTCCATTCCCGGTTTACGGCTTTGGTCTATTTACGATTCACCATTTACTATTCACTTCCTTATGAAGCTTCTGCTCATCGGCGATGTAGTCGGCAAGCCTGGACGCGCGGCACTGCTCGATCGTTTGCAGGATTTGAAAGAGCAGCATCAAATCGACTTCACGATTATCAACGCGGAAAACGTGGCGGGTGGATTTTCGATTACGCCGGCGATTGCTGATCTGCTTTTCTCATCCGGAGTCGACGTGATGACGTCCGGCAATCACATCTTCGACAAGCACGAAGTGATCGATTACATCAAAAAACAGCCAAAGCTGCTCCGCCCGGCTAACTATCCACCGACGACGCCGGGTCAGGGACTTTGGGTCGGCGAGGTGAAGGGAACTCGTGTTGCCGTGATCAATTTGCTGGGGCGAGTTTTCATGGCGCCATCCGACGATCCGTTTCGCATTGCGAATGAGCTGCTTGATTCGCTCGATGGCAACGTGAAGGTGCGGATTGTCGATATGCACGCCGAGGCAACTTCAGAAAAGATCGCGATGGGCTGGCATTTGGATGGCAGAGTCTCGCTCGTTTATGGCACTCACACACACGTGCAAACAGCGGACGAACGCATCCTGCATGAAGGCACGGCATACATAACGGATCTCGGTATGACCGGTAGTTACGGCGGCGTCATCGGCATGAAAAAAGGCGACATCATCAACCGGTTCATGTCCCCGCTTCATCGCAAACCCGATCATTCGAAAGGTGAAGTGCGCATCTGCGGTGCGGTTGTCGATGTAGATGAAGAAACCGGCCGGGCCCGATCAATTGAGCGGATTAATTTGAGCCACGAGCCGTGAGCAGTGTGCTGTGGGCGGTGTGCAGTGGGCAGCGCGCAGTGAGCAGTGGTCAGTATGCAGTGAGCCGCAATAACATCTCATCCCGACAACGAGTTCATTAGCCCGTTCAGCAGACGACCGACTTCTCCAGCGCAATCCATGACCGCTTCAAGTTGAGCGGCCGTTATGTATCCGAGTCTGCCCGCGATTAGCAGTTGTGTTTCTACTTCACGCAAAGAGCCATAAGCAATCGACAAGTGGCGCAGAAAATCTGACGTAGTTCTCCGGCCTTGTCCTTCCGCAATATTAGAAGGGATTGAGACCCCTGCCCTTCGAACTTGGCTTGTCAGTGCATAAATTTCTTCACGAGGGAACGCCCGTGATGCTTTGTAAACTAATTCGACTAGATCCATTGCTCGCTGCCACGCGATGAGTTCCTGATAAATGTTCACTTTCATGGGAGTCTCCTTCAGGTAAGTTTTGGAAAGCGGAGACAGGATAGAACTGTTTCTTTGTTTCAGCCACTACCACGGCTCACTGCACACCGCCCACTGCGCACCGCCCACTGCTCACTGCCCACAGCACACTGCAACTTTGGGATGTTACTCCGGCGAGATCTCCGGCACTGGCTCACCTTCCAATACTTCAACTTCGATGGGAGGCGCGAGGAGCATTTCCGCAAAGGCGGGCGGCATGGTACGCACGCGACCGTTGGCGTCGGTGACGACGTGACCAGTTTCGCCTTCCGCAATCACCACCCCGTCTGAGTCGCGGATGATCTCGTACCCGAATCGCAGCGAACGGCGGCGCAACTCGGTGATGTGGGTTCTCACAAGCAGGACGTCATCGTAATACGCAGGCGCTTTGTAGCGGCAGTAACTCTCGGCGACGACCAGAAAAGCGTTCTCACTTTCTTCCATGTCGCGGTAAGAAAATCCGCGCGCGCGACAATATTCAGTGCGGCCAATCTCAAACCAAATGAGATAGTTCGCGTGGTACACGACGCCCATCTTGTCGGTCTCGGCATAGCGGACACGCAAAGAGGCTTCGTGCCAGTGGTCGAAGTCGTCGCCTTGTGCGGGATTCATCAAAACGGGTTCTCGGTTAATCCCCTACCGCCAGCGTCTGCTGGTGGGGTAAACTCTGCTTTGTTGAATTGGAGCTTTAGCGGACTATAAAAGCGAATCACGATGATGTCAAAGAAAAGTTCAGGTCGCGTGTCGTCTGACGAATTGCGGACACCAAAGTCAGGCAAAGCGTTTCCAGTAATTTTGTTCTTTATTTTGGCGGTTTCCGTTATCGCGGTCGTGCGCACGTCGGCGCAGCGATCGGCCCAGGGAAGCGATACTTCCACCCTGGCTGCTCGCAACGCCGCACTCGCCGCCGCAACAAACGAGGTGTTGCAGGAAACCAGTCAGCTTCGTGAACTGGCCGTGCTGCGGCCTGTCCAAAGTTCTGCCCAATCGCGCGCCGAAATCGAGCGGATGATTATCGGCAATCTTGATCGAGAGACGACGCCGGCAGAGATGCACGCGTCGGAAGTGACGCTCAAGAAACTAGGCCTCGCACCCGCTGATTTTCAGTTGCGGCCGCTAATCGTTCGTCTGCTCACGGAACAGGTCGCCGGTTATTACGATCCCAAAGTGCAGCAATTTCATCTAGCTGATTGGATCGACATCGACGGTCAGAAGCCCATCATGGCGCATGAGCTGACGCACGCGCTTCAGGACCAGCACTTCAATTTGCGCAGGTTTGAGCAGTGGCCGAAAGGTGACTCAGACGCCGAACTCGCCGCCCACGCCTTGATCGAAGGCGATGCCACGTTGGCGATGACGATGTACGTGACCAGCAACCCTTTGCGTGCGCTCGCATTCATCAAGTCTCTTACCGGCACGGAAGCGGCCACCGAAGAGCTGGACAAGGCGCCGCGCGCACTGCGCGAGACGCTTCTGTTTCCATATCAGGAAGGTTTGAACTGGACGCGCGTCGTTTACCAGAGCGGTGGCTGGAGCAAAGTTTCGCAGGCGTTCACCACGCTGCCGCAATCGACGGAGCAGATCCTTCATCCGGAGAAATACTTTGCTCGCGAAGCGCCGGTGAGGATTTCTTTGCCGGACATTCGCTTGTCGCTCGGACGTGGATGGCGGCAGATTGACTCTGATGTGAATGGCGAATGGAGCTTCTATCTGATCCTCGATCAATTCCTGAAATCGGCCGCGACGTCGCGACAAGCTGCCGCAGGTTGGGCCGGCGACCGTTACGCGGTCCATGAAAATGCGCGCGGCCAAAGCGTCTACATTTCTTTGTCTGCGTGGGACACGGAAAAAGACGCGCGCGAGTTCTTTGATGCCTACATCAAGCGTTCGAAGCTGAGATACTCGAATGCGCGCGTCATTTCTGACGAGCCGGCGAGATGGTTGGCGCGCACATCTGAGGGTGACGTATCAGT
>DASYTZ010000029.1:0-4975 GCA_036001745.1 Pyrinomonadaceae bacterium | reverse complement strand
GTTGGTTGTCGTCGTTTAGCTCCGCGATGACATTCAGCAGCTCTTCACGAGATATCGAAGTCCGCAAGACAAGCTGCCGGGAGATGATGCCTACTTCTTCGCAGGCGCGCACCTTGTTGCGCACGTACACTGCCGAAGCCGGATCATCACCCACCAACACGGCCGCCAAACATGGCGTGACCCCGTGCGTTTCTTTCAGACGACGAACTTCTGCGGCGACTTCTGCCTTGATCGCGGCAGCGGCGCTGCGACCGTCAAGTATTTCTGCTCGCTTCTGCTCGGTTGCTACCATCGCGCCAATGCTAACACAACGCGGCGTGCAACTGTTTCGCGCGTCGCGGCTTGAGGTGAGGAAGCTTAATCATTAACCTACATCAACCATCATGAACCGCAGAACAATCTATCTTTGCGTCTTAATCGCGCTGACCATCGGCGCCGGCAACTGCACCTGGGGCGAGCGTCCGCCCACGAACGAAAAGCGTTACCCAATGAAAGGCGTCGTTGTGGCCGTCGACAAAGCGCAGCACACCGCGACGATCAAGCACGAAGACATTCCTGGCTACATGCCAGGTATGACGATGGATTTCAAGATCAAGAACAACGCGGATCTTGACGTCATGAAACCCGGCGACCAAATCACCGGCACGCTGGTCGTCGACGATATTTCTTCATGGATTGAAATCACGGCGATCACTGAAGGCGGAGCGACGCTAACGCCAACAACAGTCGTGCCCGGCGAGCCAAAACCCGGCGACGCAATTCCGGATTTCACTCTGGTGAATCAGGATGGCAGGCCGATTCGCCTGGCGCAATACAAAGGCAAAGCGCTGGCGCTGACGTTCGTTTACACGCGCTGCCTGCAACCTGACCAGTGCACTTTGATGAGCAACAACTTCGCGGCAATAGATAAAGAGTTGCAGCAGCAGCCGGAGGTTTACGCAAAGACGCACTTATTGACAATAAGTTTTGACCCTGAGTACGACACACCGAAAGTCATGCGCAGCTACGGCGCGTCGCACACGGGCCGCTATTCAGACGAAACGTTTCAGCATTGGGAGTTCGCCACGGGCACCGCCGACGAAGTGAAACGGATTGCGGAGTATTTCGGCCTGCGTTATATCAAGGACTCGTCTACCGGCGAAGAACAAGTTATCCATTCATTGCGTACCGCAGTCATTGATCCAAACGGAAAACTTGTAAAGCTCTATCGAAACAACGAATGGAAGCCGGCCGAAATCGCTGACGACTTGAAAGGGTTAGCGAACGGCGCGAAATAACCGCGATGGACGCAGATCAGCGCGGATTAGAAAAAAGCCGTTTACGTTTCGTGTTGGCGCTTATCCGCTAAAATCCGCGGCGAATACTCACCAAATCTGGCAACGCCTGTCCGGCGGGCGCACCATCGCATCGCCTTCTTTGCAGCCATACGCCGCGGCAAACTGCGGCATGTTCGATAGCGGTCCATTCACGCGAAAGCGTCCGAGCGGATGCGGATCGGTCGCGTTTCTGAGCCGCGCCGCTTCCGGCCGAATGTTCTGCGACCAGATCTGGGCCCAACCCAGGAAGAATCTCTGTTCGGGCGTGAAGCCGTTGATGTTCTTCGGTCGCGGCTTGCCTTGGAAAGACTTTTGATAAGCCGCGTATGCGACCGTCAAACCGCCGAGATCAGCGACAGACTCGCCTACGACGAGCTGCCCTTTCTGATGCAGGCCCGGCTCGACTTCGAACGAATCGAATTGCTTGACGACGCAATCGGTGCGCGCCGTAAACTTCTTGTAGTCGTCGGGCGTCCACCACATCACAAGGTTACCCAGCGCGTCGAACTTTGCGCCTTGATCATCGAAGCCGTGCGTCATCTCGTGGCCGATGACCGCCCCGATTCCGCCGTAGTTGAACGCGTCGTCGGCTTTGGGATCGTAGAATGGTGGCTGAAGGATTCCGGCGGGGAAGACAATCTCGTTCATCGAGGGATTGTAGTAGGCGTTGACGGTCGGCGGCGTCATGCCCCACTCAGTTCGATCCACAGGCCGGCCAATTTTGCCGAGGCTGCGTTTGACTTCAAATTCGCTGGCTGACACTGCATTGTTGTAGTAAGGCCCTTTAGAAATTTGCAGCGCCTCGTAGTTTCGCCATTTGTCCGGGAAGCCAATCTTGCGTTGAAAAGCTTCGAGTTTCGCCACCGCCTTCTTGCGGGTTTCATCACTCATCCAACTGAGCGTGGTCAGATCATCGCGCAGCGCAGTGATCAGGTTCTGCACCATCGTCCGGGCGCGCAACCGTGCTTTTGGCGTGAATGTTTTCTTGACGTACAGTTCACCCAACGCCTCACCCAATGCGCGATCGGTGCTGGCAACGCAGCGCTTCCAACGCGGCAGCATCTCTTTCGTTCCCTGCAAGTACTTGCCATTGAAGTTGAAGCTCTCTTCGACGAACTTCGATGACAAAGTATTCGACGCGGCGTTCACCAGATGCCACCGCAAATATGTTTTCCATTCATCGACCGGAATTGACACGAGCAGCTTGTCCGCGCCTTTGAAGAAGTCGGGCTGGCCGACGTTAACCTTCGCGATTTCGGGAACGCCAATGCCGCGGAAATACCGGCCCCAATCAAAGTCGGGTGTCATTTCAATCAACTGCGCTTTCGTCATTGGGTGATAGTTTGCTTCCGGATTGCGGCGCTGAACGCGCGTCAAAGAGTTCTCCGCCAGTTTCGTCTCGATCTTCATGACCGTTGCCGCTTCCGCCGCCGCGCGATCGGGCGCGTCGCCCATCAACTCGAACGTGCGCGCCACGTGCTTCTGATATTCGTCGCGAGTTTGCTTCGACTTCACGTCGTCGCTGAGGTAGTAATCACGATCCGGCAAGCCGAGCCCGCCTTGCACCACCTGCGCGATGATCGCGGTCGAGTCTTTGAAATCCTGCGTCGCGCCAAACCCGAAAACGGCAGGAACACGATGCGCGTGAAAGCGAGCGATTTCATCTTCCAGACTGAGCAAGTCGTTGACTTGGTCGATACGTTGTAGCTCAGGCTCAAGCGGCTTGATCCCTTCAGCTTCAATCGTCTTCTCATCCATGCACGAACCGTAAAAGTCGGCGATCTTCTGTTCGTTACCCGCCAGCGTTTTCTTTTTCAGCAGCCCATCGAGAATTTCGTGCAACACCATCGTGTTCTGCTCGTCGAGCTGTGTAAATCGCCCCCAGACGGAATAAGCACCGGGAATCGCGTTCTTTGCCATCCAGCCACCGTTGGCGTACTGATTGAAATCCTGACAGGCATTCGCCGATTTATCGATGTTCGAAAAATCAAATCCGGCGATGATTGATTTCTGTGGGTTGTCTGCGACGCTCTCCGTCGATTCAACATCAGCATCCGAATTCGCACTAATGCGACGAGACGCGGAGAACGCAATCGCTATGAACAAGGCAACGAAGACAACCACGACCGCATATCGATAGAACGGATTCATGAAAGAAACCTCCTGAAGAAATGGATGATTCAGTTTTGAGGGAACGACGAAATCTTAAGACTTGAGGAGGGAAAACGCAAAAGGTGGCACACGCAGCTTGCGCGTTGATTGACGGGAGAAACGCCCGTGCCACTATCAGCCCTTAAGCTTCTTGATTTCTTCGGTGAGCACCGGCACGGCTTCAAAAAGATCGCCGACGATGCCGTAATCCGCAATGTCGAAGATGGGAGCTTCCGGATCCTTGTTGATGGCGACAATGGTCTGGGAGTTCTTCATCCCGACCAGATGTTGAATCGCGCCTGAGATTCCGATGGCTACGTAAAGCTTCGGCGCGACGGTTTGACCCGACGATCCAATTTGTCGATCGATTGGCAGCCATTCGGCGTCACAGATCGGTCGCGACGCCGCAAGGTCGCCGCCCAGAGCTTCCGCCAGTTTTTCAGCCAGCACCAGGTTGTCTTTGCTCTTGATGCCACGACCGACCGCAACGATAACGTCTGCCTTGGAAAGATCGACGGCCTGCTTCGCTTCCTGAAATGGCGCTTCCGGTTTCATCCGCACTTCCCCGATTTCAACCGGCATCGTCTCAACCGGAGCGCCACTTCCCTTCATCGCCTGATCGCCGCGAAAAGATCCTGATTGAAATGTGACGAACGTCGGCGGCTCACCATCCGAAACGACGTCAGCATCAAGTTTGCCGAGAAAGATTCGACGCGTGAAGACTCGCTTGTCGCCTTCGACATTCATGCGAATGCAGTCGCCAATCAATCCCTTGCCAAAGCGCGCAGCCACCTTCGGCGCAAAGTCGCGCGCCTGATAGGTGTGCGACATGATGACGTATTCAGGATTTGTCGCGCGAATAACCTGCTCCAACGCTTCGGCATAGGCATCAGGCGTATATTCGTTGAGTTTGTCGTTCTCGACGGAAATGACTTTTTCAAGATCGTAGGCAGCGATGTCATTCGCGAGTGATTGCGCGCCAAGCACAACGGCAGAAACCTTCTGGCCCGTATTGGTGCCAAGCTTCTGCGCGGCGGCGATGGCTTCGAGCGAAGTCTTATTCAGCGCGCCCGCCTTGTGTTCGATGAATACGAGAATGCTCATTTCAATTGTCCGACAAACTTCAGTTTGTCGATTTCCATCAAAGCGACAAGCTAAAGCTTGTCAGACATCTAAATTACCCGCGCTTCGGTGCGCAGTTTCTCCGCCAACTCAACCGCACCTCTTTTCGCATCGCCGTTGCCGAGGAATTGCGTCTGCTTTGATTTCTGCGGCAGATAGATTTTGTCGATTCGTTGATGAGACGCTTTGTTGATGATGTCCGCTGACGGCGTGACTTCCTTAATCTCCTTCTTCTTCGCCGCCATGATGCCCTTCAAGGTTGCGTAGCGAATCTGGCTGATTCCGGATTGAATCGTCAGCAACGCCGGCTTTGGCAGCGTGTACCATTGATACCAGCCGCTCTCGAGTTCGCGCTTCACGCGCATCTGTTCTCCCGTCGCATCAAT